>JACMRG010000205.1 GCA_014376585.1 Opitutaceae bacterium
CGGTCCCGAGCGCGGCTGGGGTCCCACCGACCGCAGCGATCCCAACTACGCCGCCGCCACGCTCTGGACCTCCGGCGAATGGCGCCGCCACTGCCTCGCCGGCGCCGCCCAAGCCTTCGCCACGCGCCTCCCGCTCGTCACGAGCGACCGCTCCCTCTCCGCCGCCCTCGCTGCCCTGCCCGCTCCCGCCGACGCCCCCGGCGCCCGCCTCGCCCTCGACAACTACGAAGCGCCCACCGCCCTCTTCGCTTGTCACCTATTGAGTGACAAACCGGTCGTGCTCGCCCTCGGTCCCGAGCGCGGCTGGGGTCCCACCGACCGCGCGGCATTGCGCGACCATGGCTTCACACTCGTGCACTTGGGCACACGCGTGCTCCGCAGCGAGACCGCCGTCATCGCCGCAGTCACCCTCGTCCGCGCAAAACTGGGTTTGATCTAACCGCGCTGCCGCGCCCTCGCCGCGCCCGGTTCCTTTCACTTCGCCAGATCCCAGAGCGTCAGCCCGCGCAGATCTTTTTTCTCCGCCGTCGCCGCGAAGAAGAAACTGGCGGCGTAGCCGACCACCATGCACGTGATGATCGCCACAAACGTGTGCACAAACGAAATCGTCTTCGTGTTATATTGCACCCACGCCGTGACCGCGATGCTCGCCAGTGTGCCGACGATCACGCCCGCCGAATTGGCCCGCCGCGAGAGGAGACCGAGCGCGAACACTCCCGGAAATCCACCGCCGATCAGCGCGATCAACCGCAGAAATTGCTCCCACAATGACGTCACATTTAGCGACGCCAGATACGCCGCCATACCCGTCGCCACCACGCCGCTCCCCAGCGTCGCGAGCCGGGCCAACCTCAGCCGCTGCTTCTCCGTCGCCTGCGGCCGCAGCGTCCCTTGGAAATCACTCACGACGATCGCCGCCGTCGCATTCATCGCGCTGCTCAGCGCGCCCATCGCCGCCGCCAGCAAGCCCGCGATGATGAGCCCCACCACGCCGTGCGGCAGTTCGTTGGCGATGAAGTAGGGGAAGATTTTGTCGTTGGGCAGATCCGGCGAGAGCCGGTCCGGGTGCGCGCGGTAGAAAACAAACAACGCCGTGCCCACGAAGAAAAAAACCACCGAGCCCGCCAGCCCGATCGCATTGCCCAACACCACGGTGCGCTTGGCCTCCCGCACATCGGCCGTCGCCAGCATCCGCTGCATCAGCGGCTGATCCCCCACCTGTGTGAAAATCGTCGCGAAAAACATGCCCGCCCACACCCACACCGTCGGCTTCGTCAGATCCCAGTCCCATGACACCATCTGGAATTTGCCCGCCGCCTGTCCCGTCGCGATGAGCCCGCCAAGCCCGCCGTCCACCCCGCCCGCGATGAAGAAAATCGCCACCCCCACGCCGCCCAGCATCACCGCCGACTGCATCACATCCGTCCAGATCACCGCCTCGAAGCCACCCTCCATCGCGTAGATCGTCGTGACCGCGCCCATCACCAAAATGCTCAGGTAAACGTTGAGCCCCGTCACCGTGGAAAGCGCCAGCGCCGGGAGCAGCATCACCACGCTCATCCGCCCGCACACCTTCAGGAGCACCGCCAGCCCCGCCCCCAGCAACCGCACGCGATGGTCGAAACGTTTGTCCAGGTAACCAAACACCGTTGTGAGATTCAATTTTCGCAGCAGCCCCACAAAAACAAATCCCACCAATATCCCCGCCAACGCCTGCGCCGGCGCCGAGCCATACGTCGTCCAACCGTTCGCATAACTCATCGCCGGCAACGCCATGAAACTGATGCTGCTGGTGCTCGTGGCAAAAAAGCTCACCGCCGCCGCCCACCACGATACCCGCCCTCCGCCGAGGAAAAAATCGCCGCTCGACTGCTTGCGCCGCGAACACCACCAGCCGATGCCGAGGTTGAGCGCGAAGTAGGCCGCCAAGAGCAGATAATCGACGGCGTCGAGGGTGCGCGGAACAATCGCCGCGAGAGTAAGGTGCATACCTCCAACTCCGGACGCTATCGCCTCCGGGGCAAGAGCGGCGATTGTAACACCGTCCGACCCGCCCTGCCCGCCCCGCCTTTGCCCTCCCGTCCACCCTGGGTTGCCGCCACGTTGACTCCAGCCTCCCTTCCCTAACGGAACGCCTCGCTTCGCCGCCTCCCGTCCTTCCCTTGCGTCTCGGGCCGCACCACCCACCTCCTCACGCTGGCTCTAGCGCTCGGCGGCCCCGGTCTGCTTACGTCTCCGGCCGCTCCGGCGGCTCGAGACACGATGACTCGGATCATTGCGGAGGCTCCCGAATTTTTCCACCGCCGCGGTCATTTTATTTTCCGCCATCGCCATCATGGCCGCGGCGCTACCGCCCGTTGTTCTTTTCTGCTGCCAACGTCGCGGCTGGCTCCGTCTCCCTCACTGCATCGCACTCTGGGCTCTCGTGCTCACGTTGCCTGCTCCCGCCGGAAAAACATCACCGTCGGCTGCCCCCTACCCTTGCCCAGCCGCTTCCGCAACTCCCAGCCGGATGGCGCCAGTTCGATTTCGCCCGGCGCTTCAAAAATCACCAACGCATCCGGCCTCGTCGCGAGGTATTCGCCCAAACGCGCGAACAGCACCGGTGCCACTTCCGGGATGATCTCATAGGGCGGATCGATAAACACGAGATCCGGCACGGCGCTTCCATTCAACGGCACCGTGAGCGCGTCCATCTGCATCAACGAGAGATCATCGCCCACCGCGCGTCCGAGACTCTTGCAGACCGCCGCGATATTTTGCCGCACGCACGCCGCTGCCTTGGGATGTTTTTCCACAAACACGCCGCCCGCCGCGCCCCGACTCAGCGCTTCCAGCCCATACGCGCCGCTTCCAGCGAAGAGGTCCAAAAAACGCGCGCCCGGCACCCGCGCCGCCAGCGTCGAGAACACCGCCTGCCGCATCCCATCCGTCGCCGGTCGCGTGAGATCTCCCTTCGCCACCGCGAGCGGAATGCCCCGCGCGATTCCACCGCTTATGCGCACAGCGGGCCTCCCGGGAATTGCGAAACTTCGGCGACGGCATTCATGTCTGCCGGCGATGTCACCGCCCCGCTCCGACCATTTCAACGGGAAAACTTTTTTCCATCCCGGCGAGCGCGCCGAGCGCGGTCCGCGGGCTGTCCTCCAATGGAAACTCACGAGTCGCGCCGCCCGAAATCCCGATCAACCCGCCGCCCTTGCCGCCCACTCCACGCTCCGAGGGCGTGACCGCCACAGGCATCGGCCACGCCACGTTTCTCCCGCAAACGCCGATCGCCAACATCGTCAGCGATCCCGTCTTCTCCGGGCGCGTGAGCCCTTTTACCGCATCGGCCCCGCCGCGTGCACGCCCCCGGCATCGCCCGGGACGCACTCCCGCGCATCGACCCCGTGCCACTCAGCCACGACCACTGCGACTTCGCGACGCTCCGCTACTTCGCGCAGCACCATCGCCCACTCGCCGACCGCACCCCTCGACCACGCTCGGTTTCTGAGGTATCCGCAGGTGCCGGGGGGGGCCCCGCGCTCTGCACCCGGGGGAGCACCGTCGCCAGTTCCTCCGCGCCTTCACCATTCCTCGCCACTTCCCCCTCAACCCGGTCCGCACCTTCATCGCGTCACCTTCTCCCGCAGGAAATGGAACCAGCAGCCTTTCGACGGGTTCCCTACGCGTTCCTACCCCATCTTCTACATAACATTTGCCCTTCTTCACTTCGCATTCTTTAGTTAGGGGCCTAATCATCGGCCGGGCTGCGTTACCGACTTAGCGCAGTTCTCCCTGATAGGCACTGCCTAGCTCTTTTTTCTTCAACTATGAACCACCGTCACCTCCTCGCCTGCCTCGGCCTCGCCGCCGGCTGGTGCGCGCCCATCCGGGCCGAGGAACGCAACGCGTGGCCGCTCACGGTGAAGCAGTTGAACGCCGATGGCCAAGTCACCTCGACCAACGCCGTTGGCCCGCTGTTTTTCCAGAAACAACTGCCCGAAGGCGGCCGCGCCTCCGGCTTGCGACCGTTTTACATCCAGCGCACCGACGCGATGGATCGCATCGTCGAATCCGCGGTGCTCTACCCGCTCTTCAACTATCGCGGCGACGCCGAGAGCTACACGTGGACCGTTTTCAATCTCATCAATCGTTCCGGCCTCCAACCCGGCGCCTCGCCTAAACTCCGCGCTTCCAACGACGAGAAATTCGCCGTCTGGCCCTTCTATTTTTCCCGGCAAACCGGCGATCCCGCCACGTCCTACCGCGGACTCCTGCCCGTCGGCGGCACCGTCAAAAGCTTCTTCGGTTACGACCGGATTTTCTGGGTGATCTTTCCCCTTTACACTGAAGTCGATAAAAACAACGCCCACACCGTCCTTGCCCCGTGGCCGTTCCTGCGCTTCACGAGCGGCGCCGAACAGGGCTTTGCGTTTTGGCCTCTCTTCGGTTGGCGCGACCGGCCGGGCGAGTTTAAACGCCGCTACGCGCTCTGGCCGCTCATCTGGAATCACACGCTCTACCCTCACGAAGACGCTCCCGCCGGCACGCCGCCCACGCGCCAAATGGGCTTCATTCCATTCTACACCCGGGAGCAAAGCGCCGGTTTCGTTAACGAAAATTTCGCCTGGCCCTTCTTCGGCCGCACCGACCGCACGGCCCTTTTCCGCTACCATGAGACACGCTACTTCTGGCCGTTCCTCGTGCAGGGCCGCGGCGATGATCGCAGGGTCAACCGCTGGGGACCGTTCTACACTCACTCCGTCATCAAGGGCTACGACAAGACTTGGATCGGCTGGCCCTTCTGGCGACATGCTAAGTGGGAAGGCGACAACCTCGCGCAGACAAAGACCCAGTTTCTCTTTTTCCTCTACTGGTCGATCGAGCAGCGCAGCCTCGCCAACCCCAACGCCGCACCCGCCGGGAAAACCCATCTCTGGCCACTCGTCAGTGCATGGGACAACGGCGCCGGCCGCCGCCAATGTCAGATCCCCAGCCCGCTCGAGGTTTTCTTTCCCAACAACGAACTCGTCCGGCAGACGTGGACCCCGCTCTTCGCGCTTTACCGCTTCGACCAACGCTCCCCGGGCAACGTCCGCACCTCGCTCCTCTGGGACGGTGTCACGTGGGAACACAACGACGCCGAACAACGCGCCGCATTTCACCTCGGCCCGATTTTTAGCGTGCAACGCCAACCCGCCGAGCGCCGCATCGCCGTCGGCAACGGCCTCTTCGGCGCCAAGCGCCTCGCAGGCGAGCGCACCTGGCGGCTCTTCTGGTTAGATTTTCCCCCGAAACCCGCTACCGTTTCCACCGCTGCCACAGCGACCCGCTGATATGAAACAACTGACCAACATTCTTGAAGGCTTCGGCAGCGCCGTGCAGCTCCTCGTGCAGTCGTGCCGCTACGCGGGCACGCTCCCCCGCCAGCGCGCCCGCTTCATCGAACAGTGCTATCTCATCGGCTACACCACGCTGCCGATCGTCGCGATTCTCTGCTTTTTCATGGGCAGCGTCCTCGCGCTCCAAGCGGGTTACTCGATGGAGAATTTCGGCGCCAAGCAATTCATCGGCTCACTCGTCGGCCTCTCCTTCGCCCGCGAACTCGGCCCGGTGATCGTCGCCATCCTCCTCGCCGGCCGGGTCGGTTCCGCCATCACCGCCGAGCTCGCCTCGATGAAAGTTTATCAAGAAGTGGACGCGCTCGTGACCATGAACATCCCGCCCGCACGCATGCTCGTCCTGCCCCGCCTTGCCGCCGTGCTCGTGATGATGCCCGTGCTTGCGATCATCGGCAATCTCATCGGTTGGTTCGGCGGTGCGGTCGTATCGAAATACGTCCAGTCCATCGCCATCGAGCCCGAGGCATATTTCGCCGCTCTCCGCCGCTACATGAAGTTCAAAGACGTCGGCACCGGCCTCATGAAGGCCGAGATCTTCGGCTTCGTCGTCGTCCTCATCTGCTGCAGCATCGGCCTCAGCACGCGCGGTGGTCCCCGCGAAATCGGCGCCTCCGTCACCCGGGCCGTCGTTGCCTCCCTCATCTCCATCCTCGTGCTCGATTACTTCGTCACGAAAGCCCTCATGTGATGCCCGCCATGCCCTGCCCAATCCACCGCAATCCTATCACCGCTGTCGAAAGCCCCGCCGTCGGTGTCACCATCGAGGGTCTCTCGAAAAATTTCGGTTCGCTCCAAGCCCTCAAAAACGTGTCCTTCGCCGTCGAGCCGGGCGAAATCTTCGTCCTCATGGGCCCCAGCGGCTCCGGCAAGAGTGTGCTCCTGAAACACATCGTCGGCCTTGAAACCGCCTCCAATGGTCGCGTGCTGATCGATGGTCATGACGCCGCCGCCGAAGGCACCCTCGAGCACGTCCGCATTGCCCTCGTCTTCCAAGCCGGCGCCCTCTTCAACTCCCTCAGCGTTTACGACAACCTTGCGCTCTACCCGCGCGAGCATCGCCTCGGCACGGAATCGGAAATCAGGGAAAAGGTCGTGCGCGCGCTGCAGATTCTTTCTTTGGAGACCACCGCCAACAAGTTTCCATCCGAACTTTCCGGCGGCATGAAAAAACGGGTCGCGATCGCACGCGCTCTCGTGATGGAGCCTCAGCTCATGCTCTACGACGAGCCCACCAGCGAGCTCGATCCCGTCATGAGCGCGACCATCAGCGAGATCATCGCCACGCTGAAAGACGAGTATCACGTCACGACCATCGTCGTTTCCCATGATCGCGAACTCGCCCTCGGCATCGCCGACCGCATCGGCATCCTCATGGGCGGCGAACTCGTATTTCTCGGACCACCCTCCGAATTGAAAGAATCTAAAGACTCGCGCATCGCCGATTTCTTCCACCCGAAAATCGACCTGAAAAATCCGCGTTTCAAAACCCTCGAAACCTAAACCGCCCTTTATTGTTCAAATCCCACGCAGCCACCACCATGAATACCGCCCAACAAACCGCCCGCGTCGGACTCTTCTTTCTCCTCGGCCTCGCCCTGACATGGGTGACTTGGGAGACGCTCAGCGACGGCAAGCTCTTCAAGCAAACCGGCTACACTCTCATCGCCGGCTTCGAGAACCTCAAGGAGCTCAAGCAGGGGGATGAAGTGCGCATGGCCGGCGTGAAAATCGGCTCCATCGAAAAGACCCGCCTCGCCGGCCGCCGCGCCGAGGCCGTTCTGCGCATCGATCCCGGCGTCAAGATCGCCTCCGACGCCACCGCCACCATCGTGATGGCCGGTCTGATCGGCACCAACTATGTCGGCCTTGATCTCGGCACGCCGGGCGCCCCCTCGCTCGTGGACGGCGCGGAACTCCGCACCAAGATAACGCCCGACATCAACACCATCATGGCCGAGATCGGCAACCTCGGCCAAAAACTTGAGGGCGCCCTCAACTCCATCACCAGCAGTGTCAGCGGTGACGGCAAAAGCCCGGGTCTCTTCCAGAAAATCGACCTCCTCGTCACCCAGAACTCCGAAAAAATCGGCACGACGATGAGCAACCTCCAAGATATCACGACCAAGCTCAAAGATGGCGAAGGCACCCTCGGCAAACTCATCAACGACCCGAAGCTCCACGACGAACTCCTCGCCACCGTCGCCGAGATCAAATCCGCCGCCGCCGATGCGAAAGTTTTCGTCACCGACACCCAAGGCATCATCGCTCAGGTAAAAGCCGGCAAGGGCACGCTCGGCGCACTCCTCTACGACGAAGAGTCTGCTGCGAGCATCAAGGTCACCGTCAAAAATCTCCGCGACGTATCCGACAAGATCGCGCGCGGCGAAGGCACTCTCGGCAAGCTGCTCAACGACGACAGCCTCTACCTCGGTGTGCAGAGCACGCTCAAAAAGGCCGACCGCGCCATCGACGGCCTCGGCGACAGCGGCCCCATTACCGCCGTCGGAGTCGCTGCCAGCGTGTTATTCTGAGGCGCGGGCTACGCCACGTTGCTTTGGCGCCCTGGCTCAAAAAAATAAACGGCCACGCGCGAGCGTCGCGTGCGCTATTTCCCACCGTGCTAACGAGAGCTGAGCTTTTGCCACAATTCCGGTCCCGAAACTAGACTCCCATGTCCTTCGTGCACACGCCGCGCGGGGACGCAGCACAGGGGACGATGGTCCCGGCAAACGCGATCACTCAGCTTATTTTTACGGCGGCGCGGACGGCGTCCACCATGCGCTTCTGGCGGGCCTCAACCGTGGCCATAATGGACTTCACCTTCGCTCGGGCCGCGGCGGGGTTTTTATGGATCGCCTCAAGGCGCGACCAAAGCTGCGCGCCGTTTGTTTGTTCGATTTCGAAGAACCAGTCGTCGGCGCCGATGTCGCGATACATTTGGCCTTTGCAGGTATCGGTCGGCTGGCGGACGTAAAATGTGGGCGTGCCGTTGTGCAGCGCGATTAGCGGTGAGTGACACTCCACGCTGATCACAGCTTGGGCCTTCGCGTAGACGGAGGCGGCCTCGTCGGGGAGCCAGTATGTGTCGCGCCACACGACGTTCTTTTTCACGTCAGCCGGGAGCGGATCGACGAGACTCTCCTTCGCGAGCTCCATCTGGTAAGTCATTTCGGGGCACGTGAGCACGCGATTTCCAGTGGCGCGCACATAGGAAATCATCATTTCCCGAAGCTTCCCGAGATCCTGTTCAGTGGTGCGGTTATTGATCGCGTCTTTGATGTCGTCATCCGCCACGCGTTTTGTGCCGGGCTTGATTTTATAATATGGAGTATAGCGGACACGTGGGATCACACAGATAAATTTCCCTTCCACGAGGTTGTTGGACTGCAAGTAAGCGAGCCCTTTGACGTCGTCGCGAAGGTGCATGCCAAGCTGGGCATCAGGGCCAAACTCGAGGATCGGCGTCTTTACGCCCTGAGCTTTCAAATAATCCCGCGTGATCGTGTCGCGGCAGAAGAAAAACGCGGCGCGGTCCATGATGAAGCGCAGGTCGGTGGAAAGGTGCGTGGGCGGTAGTGCGAGAGCGCGTTCGCGGAGGCTCTTGAGCGTGCCGCCTTCGGGGTCGCGGTTTTTTGCCACACCGGAGATGGGGTCGTTGCTTACGCCGAAAACGCCGACCGGTTTGCCGGTGGCTTTTTGAAATGCCACCGCTTGTTGCGACGAGGGAAACCCGGAGCCTGAGCCGCTGAGGTAGAGGTCGGCCTCGGCCCACGCCTGCGCGAGCTCGGGCTGTTTGGGTTTTCCGTCGGCATCGAGACTGCCCTCGACGATCTTCAGGCGCGGATAACCTTTGAGGAGCAGGTCGCGTGAACCGTGGCCGAGTTCGCCGGGCCAGAGCGTGATCTCGCACTCGGGGAAATGTTTCCAGAGCAGTGAAAGGGCTCCGGGCGTATGTCCAATGTCACCGATGTTGACGCTTTGCCACGAGCTGCGGAGGAGGATGCGTGGCGCGCGGGCCGCTTTGTCAGCGGCGGCGAAGAGGGAGGAACGCAGCGCGCCGAGAGTGAGGGCGGCGGCCGAGGTAGAGGTGAGGAATTGGCGACGATTCATGGAATGTTTTTGGGCAGGGGACTGGAGCAGAGGGTCAAACGGGGCTCACGGGCGGGGGTTTTAAAACGTGCCTTTGACGCCGACATACCACGTCGAGCCGTAGTGGACACGGCCGCGGATGATACGGTCGCGCGGCGTCGAGGGACCGTAAGTCACCGTGTCATCGACTGCGTTGTTAACATTTCGACCGCTGACGTAAGCCGAGACCCTGCGCGTGAGCCGATATTCGGCCGAGAAATCGGCGCTGTTGCGCGGCATCAAGTAAGTGAACGTGCCCGGCTCCGTGCCTGCGTTATTCACCTGGCCCTGCTTCACCAAGCCGCGGAGATTCACCGCGAGGCGCACGGTAAAACGCTGCCGCGCGTAGGTCACGCCCCAGTTGACCGTCTTCCCGACGAAGCCATCGAAGCTCGCCTGATCGGAGCCGACGAGGTGTTGCAACGTGAGGTTGCCAAAGACCGTCAGTCCCCGCGCCCACTGCGGTAAGAACGTAAGATTTTGACGGTAATCCAACTCTACGCCGGAGACGCGGGCGCTGCCGACATTGCGCCGCGTGCTAACTTGGTATCCGAGCGCGTCGCCATAAATGGCCGGGTCGATACCGTAGGGCTCGAGAACATCGGCTGTCGCGGGCGTAAGGGTCGTCCCCCAGAAATCTTTAATATCGCGCCGATACGCGCGCGCCGAGACGACGCCGGTGGCGGGTTCGGGGAAGTAATATTCGAGCGCAATACCATAGCTGTCGGCAGTCCAGGGTTTGAGATCGGGATTGGTAGCGGTGATCGTGCGAGCTGTGCCTTCAGTGTCGGGAAGATTTAACGACGGAAGGATGTTGCCGAAATCGGGGCGATTAATTGAACGGCCAAAGGAAGCGCGGGCGATGAGATTGGGCGCGACCGTGTAGGAGCCGTTAAGACTGGGGAAAAATCCGTCGTAAGTTTTCTGGGTGCTCGAGCCGCGCTCGACGTAGGCGAGCTTTGTGCCGGCGAGCGTCGCGAGCGCCGCAATCACGACGGGCCTCCCGGCGGCGTCGCGCACGATCTGGCCGCTCGCGTTGCGCTGGTAGGTGCGCGTGGGGTCGATGAGTGGGCCGTTGCCATCGTCTTCCGTGCGTTCGTAGCGCACGCCGCCCGTGAGTTGCAGGCGACCGATCTTCGTATCGAGCCGCAAGTAAGGAGCCGCGATCGTCTCGGTGATCGCCTGAGAAGTATTCACCCGGCTGCGGTAGGAGGTGACCGCCTCGGCGTCGGTGTTGGTGAAATATTCGGGATGGGCCCGCGCGGTATCGCCGATCTTGGAAAGATCGAACCACTCCATGCGTTTACCGAACAACAATTCACGCTGTGAATAGGTGGGGTCATACCATTGGTCCGCGCTGTCGTCTGCGGAGCGTGCCAGACCATCGGCGCCGACGAAGCTCGTCGCGAAGGTGGGGCGGACCATGTCGCGATTTTCAGAGCGGAAGTCCACGCCGGCTTTGGCCACGATCGGCACGCGAAAATCAAAATCGCGTTTTGCGTTGAAGAAGAGCGTGCGCACCGTGGCCGAACTTTCGCTGGCGAGGCCGGAGACGCTTTCCAGTTTGTAGTTGGCCAGTTTGTAGGGATTCACGTCGGCGACACCGGCCGAATCCTTGATAGAAATGACTTCGGGATGGTCAGCGGTCACCTGGTCGAAGCGGACCGTGAGATTGCGCAGAAAGGCGTTATTACCCTGGAAGTAGCCCTTGTTTGAGTAGTGGTTGCTCGCGCTGGAATAAGCGCCGCCAGCCTGCCACTCCCACACCGGGCCCTTATGTTTGTAGCGGAGGCTGGGCGCATAGCTGGTGCCGGTTTTCTCGCGTGCATCAGTGATGATCTGGGCAAAGCCAGTGCCGGCGACGCCCTGCGTAAAATCCGAACCGAAGGACGCCACGCGGCCGACGTCGAAGTTCAACTGCCGAACCCAAAACTCGGAGTAGAAATAGGAGTATTGAAAACCAAAGGTCAGCACATCCGCTGGCGATACCCGCCAATCGGCGGAGAGGCTGAGCGAATCGCGGACGGTGATCTTGGGCCGCTCCTGCAAACGGAATCGCGCGAGGTAGGGTTTATCGGGCGTGGTCGCGGGGAAGTTCGCGGACTGGGCCGCGATCGTGGGAACCCAATCCATGGTGACGCCCGGTCCATTATTGCGGGTGCGCGATACCAGGCCGCTGGCCGTAAAACCGAAGTTGCGGGTGACCGGCACGACGGCGCTCAGCTCAAGGTTCGGCTCGAAGACATAGTTTTTCTCCGCGAACGGACCGGGCTGTTTAATGAAACTCAAATCGTCGCCACGAAAGGAAAGGTAAGAGCGGATGATGTATTGCGGCTTGGAGCGCTCAAAGGCGCTTTTGCTGATGAGATTCACCGAACCGCCGATCGCGTTGGCGGGCATGTCGGGATTCTGCGAGCGGGAAACTTCGACGCGCGACATGCTACCGACGGCGATGTTTTCAAACTCGACGGTGCGGCTGGCATTGGAGGAAGCGGCGCTGGCGATGCCCATGCCATCGAGCATGATCGGCGTGCCGCTGGGTGGGACTCCACCGATGGAAATATTAAGCCCGTCGCTGCCGTTGCGGTTGAGCGTCACACCGGGGAGATACTTCGCGAACTCTCCGACGTTACCGTCGGCGATGTCGCCGAAGGAATCGGTGGAGACGATGTTTTTGATCCCCGAGGCGTAGCGCTGCTCGTTCACCGCCACGTCGGACGCCGCCATCTCGCGCTCGGCTGCGACCGTGAACGCACTGAGCGTCACCGCCTTGTCGCCCGATGCATCCCGCGCCGCCCGCAACGTGAAATCCTGAGTAGCGGTCGCTCCAGCCGTGACCTGGACCACCTGCGTCTCGGGCGGAAAGCCGATGTAAGTCACCCGCACCGGGACGTCGCCGCCCGGCACGCGCAGGAAGCGATATTGTCCATATTCGTCGGTCAACGTTACCAGCCCGAGTGCGGGGATGCTTACGCGGGCTTTGCCGACATAGCTACCGCCCGCGATATCGAATACGCGGCCTTCGATCGTTCCGCTGCCGATGGTGGCCGCAGCGCGGCTGACGGCGAGGGCACCACTATTTTCGTCGCGGACGATCCGAAGTTCGGTGCCAACAACGAGTCGGTCCAAGGCCTCACGCGCGGAAAACTCACCGGTCACGGCGTTCGTCTGCACCCCGCGCACACTGTCGACTGGGTAAACAATTTGTTCGCCCGATTGGTCGGAAAAAAGGCGGAGTGCCGTGGCCGCGTCACTGGCGGGCAACCGGTAGGATTTTTTGGCGTCGGTTGCGGCCGAAGCACCCAGCGCACAGATCAACAAGAGAGCGGCGGCCAGTGAGCGCCGCGCCAGCGGGGTAAGGGTAATCATGAAGATTGGAGTGGTGGGGTTACATAGGTTAAGACGAATTGCCGCGCCGTTTCCGTTAAGTCGCAGGCGAGAAAATCCCCCGCGAATTATTTTTCCCGGCGCAACAACAGGTAACCGGCGTCATTCCGCTTCGCCGTGACGTCGAAGCTTGCCTCGAGCAGGCGCACAAAAGCTTCGACGTTATCCGCCCGAAATTTGCCCGCCACTCGCAGCCGGCCGGTGGAGACGTTACCCACGACGAGTTGAAGCGAATTGCGGAGATTAAATTCGATCACGACTTCCGCCAGGGGCAGATCGACGAATTCCAGCCGCACGCCCTGCCACGCGAGCAACTGCGCGATCTCACCGGCACTTGCAGGCGTCACCAGGGGCGGCGCAACGGCGTTACGGATGTCGATCACCGCACGTTCCCCGGCAACGAGCGGCGTGGGTGCGGGGGCGTGCATGGCCAACAGTCCGACCGGCGCGGCGGGAGGGATGACTGGCCGCTCGATCTGCACCTTACCTTCTGTGACCAGCACCTCGACCGCGCCGCTCGCGCGACGCACGTCAAACGCCGTGCCCACGGCGCGCACGCTCACCCCACCCGCGTCGACGATGAAAGGTCGCGCCAAATTTTTTGTCACGGTGAAGTGCGCCTCGCCCCGCACCAAACGCACGCGCCGCGTGTCTGCCGTGAATGCGGTCTCGATCTTGCCACCATGGTTCAGTTCAACGACCGATCCGTCGGCGAGCGTGAGGCGCTCCGGCGAGGGGATGACGCGCATCCCGGCTGCAGGCGCCGATTGGATCGCGCTCATCCGAGAAATCAAAAACGCGCCGACCACTGTCGCCGCAATCGCGAGCGTGCCCATGAGCACCGGCCGAAACAGGGCCACGGCAGCGCGGCGCGGTCGCGCGAGCAGGTCGGGGTTGGGCAGCGAGCCGTGGGCGGGCCGCCATTCGGTCAATCCATCGAGCGCACGCCAGGTTTTTTCCAGACGTGTCAAGGCGGGGCCATGCCGAGGATCAGCACGCAGCCATTCCAAATAACGGTCCTGCTCGGCCGCTGTCAGCCCGCGATCGCGTCGGGAAAGCCAGCCCGAAGCGGCGGTTTCCACAGGGTCCGAGCTTGGCGCTGGAGTCGGTTCCACAGGCATCGTGGGGAACGTCTAGGGCAACCCGCGCAGCGCCAGAAACGCGGAGCAGCGGCGCATGCCATTGCCCACTTGGGCTTCAACTGTGTGCTCGGAAATGCCGAGCTGCGCGGCGATCTCCCTCTGAGACAGTCCATAGATCTTCCGCAGGGTGAGCACTTGGCGGCAACGCTCGGGCAGGGATTGGATGGCTTGGGTCAAGAGTTCGAGTTCTTGGTTGCGGGCGGTGGTATCGGCGGCCGAAGGGCCATCCTCTAAGACGGACAGCCCGTCCGTTTCCGCTATGGGCTCGATCTGGATGATCTGGTGTCGACGCAACTGATCATAGGCGAGGTTGCGCGCCGTGGTGAACAGCAGGGCTTTCGGCGAAGGCACAGGGCGGGCCTGTCGCTCCCGCCAGACGCGGGCGAGCGCTTCCTGCACGAGATCGTCGGGATCGGAAAGCAAGGGGAACTTACCCTGCAGCCACGCACGCAGTTCGCCGGCGTGAGGCTGCACTTCAGCGGAAAACCAGCGGATGAAATCGGCGGGCGGCGGGGGCACGGGCACCTCTCGCGAACGGGTGGTCAGACCTTCGGGCCGCCTTGGGCAAGGTTCCGCGCGCGGAGGCGCAGGCCGTTAAGACGGATGAAGCCGGTCGCATCACTTTGATTATACCAACTCTTCACGCCTTCCATCGACGCGATCTTGTCATCGTAGAGTGAGTATCTGGACTTACGACCGCAGGTGATGATGTTGCCCTTGTAGAGCTTCAATCGAACGGTGCCGGTCACGAATTTCTGACTCTCGTCGATCATCGTCTGGAGCATCTCGCGCTCAGGCGCGAACCAGAAGCCGTTATAAATAAGTTCGGCGTATTTTGGAATGAAGCCGTCGCGCAAGTGCATCACTTCGCGGTCGAGCGTGAGCGATTCCACCTGCCGGTGCGCTTGCATGAGAATCGTGCCGCCGGGCGTTTCGTAAACGCCGCGGGACTTCATGCCGACAAAGCGATTTTCGACGAGGTCCACACGCCCGATGCCGTGTTTGCCGCCGAGCTTGTTGAGCGCCTTCAGGACGCCGCCGGGGGTGAGCTTCTTGCCATTCACCGAGACGCAATCGCCCTTCACAAAATCCAGATCGACGTATTCCGCCTTGTCCGGCGCATCTTCGGGGGAGACGGAAAGTTTAAACATTCCCTTGTTCGCTTCCGTCGTCGGATCGAACCACGGGTCTTCCAGGATTCCTGCCTCATAGGAGATATGAAGGAGATTACGATCCATCGAATACGGCTTTTTGAGCGAAGCCTCGACGGGGATTTTATGCTGCGCGCAGTAAGCGATCATCTCCGCGCGGCCGGGAAACAGCTCGCGGTAAGCCTCGATTTTCCACGGGGCAATGATCTGCAACTGCGGCGCGAGAGCCATGTAGGTTAACTCGAAACGGCACTGGTCGTTGCCCTTGCCCGTGGCACCGTGCGCGACGGTGTCGGCATTTTCTTTTTTCGCGATTTCGACTTGAGCCTTCGCGATGAGCGGGCGCGCGATGGAAGTGCCGAGATAATACTGGCCCTCGTAAATCGCATTTGCGCGGATCATCGGGTAAATGAAATCGCGGGCAAACTCCTCAACCAGATCGAGGGTGTAATGCTTCGACGCGCCCGTCTTCAGCGCCTTTTTGTCGAGGCCTTTCAACTCCTCTTCCTGGCCCACGTCAGCGGCAAAGGTGATGATCTCAGCGTCGTAAGTTTCCTTCAACCATTTGACGATGACGGACGTGTCGAGGCCACCGGAGTATGCGAGAACGATTTTCATGGGAAAGTTAACCGCGTTTGTGCGCGACGCCACGGGAACGCGCAAAGCAAAAACCAAATTCGCGCGCAGTCGTGACGAACAGCGCCGGCCGCTTACTTGCGCACCGACTGCGCCAACACGGCCATGATGGCCTTCTGCGTGTGCAGGCGGTTCTCCGCCTGGTCGAAGATGATCGAGCGTGGATTATCGAGCACCGCCTGCTCCACTTCCTCCCCGGGATGCGCCGGCAGGCAGTGCATGAAGAGCGCGTCGGGCTTAGCGGCAGCAAACAATTTTGCCGTGACTGCGTAGGGTGACATCTGGCGGATGCGCGGAGCCTTCTCCTCTTCTTTGCCCATGCTCACCCACACATCCGTGTAAACCACGTCGGCATCTTTCACAGCTTCAAACGGGTCGGTCGTAAACTGGTAGGAATCGGCTGGGAATCCCTCCTTTTTCAACTGCGCCCCCAATTCGGCGCCCGGCGCGAAATCCGCCGGGCCCCCGAGTGAGATTTTCATCCCAAAAAGATTGGCGCCGAGTATCCACGAGTTCGCCATGTTACACGCCGTGTCGCCGAGAAACGCGATCTTCCGGCCGCGCAAAGAACCGACGAGATCGTCGTTCTTCGCCCATCGCTCGATCATCGTGAACGCATCCGTGTAAATTTGGCACGGGTGGAGAAAATCCGTGAGCGCGTTGATCACCGGCACCGTGCCCGCCGCGGCCAGCCTCTCAACTTCAGCGTGATCGTAGGTCCGCACAACCAAGCCGTGCACAAACCGCGACAGCACTTTTGCCGTATCTTCAATCGATTCGCCGCGACCGAGTTGGATGTCGTTTTTATTCAGGAAAAGCGGATTGCCGCCGAGCTCGTGAATACCGACCTCAAAAGAGACGCGCGTGCGGGTGGAAGATTTGGAAAAAATCATCGCCCAGGTCTGACCGGCGAGCACGGGCGGCACGTGGCGACCACGCTTGGCCTTGAATTCCTTGGCCAGCGCGAAGACTTCACCCAACTCGTGGGACTTGAAGTCGGTCTCCTTTAAAAAGTGCTTCATCGGGGGGAAGCGAAAAACATAAGGCGACGCTTTCGCGCCGCACGAGTGAAAAAACCGTGTTTTAGGCTTTGGCCGCCAGCGTGGCGCGGAAGATTTCCACCGAGCGCGCGAGCTCGTCAGTCGTGGCGTTCAGTGGCGGGAGCAGACGGATGACGTTGTTACCGGAAGGCACGGCCAACAGACCGCGCTCGCGCAGCGCGACGAGGTAAGGCGCAGGGTCGCCGGTCAGCTGCACGCCAACCAAGAAGCCGCGACCCCGCACCGCCGTGATCTGGGCGGGGAAATCTTTGGCCAGCTGCGTGAGCGCCTCGAGCCATGCGGCGCCCGCGCGACTCACATGAGCCAAAAGCTGCTCCCGTTCGATTACGTCCAGCACGGCGAGACCGGCCGCACAGGCGAGCGGCGTGCCCCCGAACGTCGTCCCATGCATACCCGGCTGAAAAAGATCTGCCGCGAGCGAGCCCGCCCAAATCGCACCGATGGGGAACCCCCCGCCGAGCCCCTTCGCCATCGCGATGGCGTCCGCACGGACGCCGGTGTGTTCGAAGGCATAAAATTTACCCGTGCGACCGATACCGCACTGCACTTCGTCGAGCAGCAGCAGCAGATTGTGCTGATCGCACAGCCGGCGCAGCCCGAGGAGGAATTCCGTGGTGCACGGGTTCACGCCGCTCTCGCCTTGGATCGTTTCCACAAAGATCGCCGCCGTGTCTTCGTCGATGAGCGCTTCAAACGAAGCCAGGTTGTTCAATTCGCCAAATGCGAACCCGGGCACCAGGGGACGAAAGCCACGTTGGACCTTTTCCTGCGGCGTGGCGCTCATGCCGCCAAACATGCGGCCGTGAAACGCGTTCTTCGCACAAATGACTTTGTAGCATTTCCCTTCCACGCCGCCGGCTTTTTTCATGCCGTGCAATCGCGCGAGTTTGAGCAAGGCCTCGTCGGCCTCGGCGCCGCTGTTACAGAAAAAAACGCGGCCCGGGCCGGCGTAGCCGACGATCCGGCGAGCCAGCTCCGCCTGGTTGGGGTGACGGAAAAGATTACTCGTGTGGATGAGTTCGCCCGCCTGGCGCTGGATCGCCACAACCCAATGAGGGTGACAGTGGCCCAGAGCACTGACGGCGATACCCGAGGTAAAATCGAGGTAACCGTTACCCTGGTCATCCCAGACCTGCGTGCCTCGACCGCGCGTGAGTGTGAGCGCCGAGCGCGCGTAATTCTTCATCACGTGCGCGTCGTAAAGATCAGCGGTGCTGGTGCGAATGAGGGAGGGACTGTTCATCAAAAAACTTTCCTTACTGTTCATTTCCTAATCGCGCCCGTTCTACGGTTTCCCGGAGAAAAGGGAACGAGAAAGGGAGCCCGTGGGGATTACAGGCCGCGATCGTTTAACCGTGCACAATTTCCGTGCCGATACCGCTGTCCGTGAAAATCTCGAGCAAGAGCGAGTGCGGCAGCCGGCCGTCGATAAAATGCACGCGCTGCACGCCTTCTTCAAGCGCTCGCACCGCGCTGCCGACTTTGGGCCGCATGCCCTTGTCGATGACGCCTTTTCCTTTCAGCGCATCGACCTGACTGATTTTCAACGTCGAAATCAGCGAAGACGCGTCAGGCGGCGCCGCAAGCAAGCCCGGGACGTCGCTCATGTAAACGAGACGGCGGGCGCGCAACGCGCTTGCGACGCGACCGGCCACGAGGTCGGCGTTCACGTTGTAAGGTTTGCCATCGTAACCCTCGGCGACGGGCGAAATCACGGGGATAAAACCCTCCGCGATCTCCTTTTTGATGAGTTTGACTTTCACTTCGGTGACCTCGCCCACGTAGCCGAGATCGACCGTGTTGCCATCGTCATCGGTGGTGAGTTTTTGGCAAACGAGCACGCTGTCGCCAGCAAGGCCCTTGGGCTTGCCCTTCGCCGTGATGATGGCGTCGCACACATCTTTGTTCACGATCTCGTCGAGCGTCCGCTTCACAATCGCAACCGTCGCTTCGTCGGTCACCCGGAGACCGTTGATAAAATTAGCTTTCAGGCCCGACGACTCCATCGCCTTGGTAATCGCTTTTCCGCCGCCGTGAACGACAACGACGTTGATGCCCACAGCTGCGAGGAACGCGATGTCGTAGGCGACGCGCGTGCGTGCGACGGGATCAGGATCGTCCATGAAACTCCCACCGTATTTCACCACGAAAGTGGAGCCGCGAAAATCCTGGATGTAGGGCAACGCTTCGAGGAGCACCTTCGCCTTGGCGGTAACTTCAGCAACATTTACATTCATGGCAGATCAAAGACCGCGGCCAGAGGCCGCGTGAAACGGGGATGAACTAGGAACAGCGTGCACGTTTTTAAGCGAGGGAAAGTGTCTAGCGCACTCTGCCCGCGCATTTCCATCACATTCTCAGGGGGTGAAAACAATTTAACGAAACGGCCGCGCTAAAAATCGGCTTCACTCCTAGGCGACGCGGGCCCACTTCTCGCACGTGGCCAGCACTGCTCTCACTTTCTCCGATCGCGACGCTCATCGCGCCTGGCTCATCAGCCAGGCCAAACTTCCCGCGGGTTTTCGCGTGGGCACCACGCGTTTGGAATTTATTCCGCGCGAGGCGCCGAAGCCGGCGAAGATGACGCTCACGCTCATCGCCCTCGATCAACCCACGCCGAACTTCGCGGCGATGTTCACGAAAAACGCCCTGCCCGGCGCGCCCGTCATCATCGGCCGGCGGCGCCTCAACGAACCCACCCTCGGCGCGATCATCGTTAATAATAAAGTCTCCAACGTCTGCGCACCCGGCGGAGTCGAGACCTCGGAAAAAATCTGCGCGGAGCTGGCTAAATTACTGCGGCTCGCTCCCGGTCAGGTGCTGCCGAGTTCGACCGGCGTCATCGGCTGGGGCCTGCCGGTTGACGCGATCATCAGCGCACTCCCGCACACGACGGCTGCGCTCACCGGCGATTCCATCATGCCCGCCGCCGAGGGCATCATGACGACCGATCTCTACCCCAAAGTGCGCCGCGCCAGCGTGGGCGCCGGCAGCATCGTGGGCATCGCGAAAGGTGCCGGCATGATCGAGCCCAACATGGCGACGATGCTCGTATATGTGTTAACCGATCTCGCCGTCCCGCGCGCAACGCTGCGCGCCGCGCTCACGCGTGCGGTCGACGTGAGCTTCAACACCATCAGTGTCGACAGCGACACGAGCACATCGGATACCGTCGCACTCGTTTCATCGGGTCGCGCCCCGTGCGCCGACCCCGCTGCGTTCGAAGCCGCGCTCACCCAAGTGTGCCGCGATCTCGCCGAAGACGTCGTGCGCAATGGCGAAGGCGTGCGTCATGTGATGCGCGTATCCGTGAGCGCGGCCGCCACGCCGGCATTCGCGCGCGCCGTTGGAAAAACCATCGTCAACGCGCCGCTCTTCAAATGCGCCGTCGCCGGCAACGATCCCAACGTCGGCCGCCTCGTGCAGGCCATCGGGAAATACATCGGCGCGAGCGCGCCCGAGACCGATCTCTCCCGCCTGCGCCTGCGGTTGGGTGGCATCGAGATTTTCGCCGACGGCGTTTTCCAACTGAACCCTGAAAAAGAAAACGCGCTCGTCGCCCATCTGCGCGGCGCGGAACTCTACGCCAGCGCACCACCCGAAGACGGCGTGTTTACGGCGGCCGTGGATTATCCGCCGCACGAACGTTGCGTCGAAATCGAAGTTGAGATCGGCAACGGTGCGGCCGCCGCCATCGTGATCGGCGGCGACCTCACCCACGAATACGTGAGCGAGAACGCGGACTACCGGAGCTGAGTGCTCAAGCAGCGAGCGAGAGATTAGAGCAGCCCCGCGGTCTCGGCGAAACCCGACCAGAGGTTCATGATCTGCACCGCCTGCCCGCTGGCTCCCTTGACCAGATTGTCCAAGGCCGACGTGATCACGAAATTCTCGGTGCGCGGATCGTAAACCGCCGAGATATCGACGCGGTTGGTGCCGGTGACGTAAGCCGTGTCCGGAGTTTCGCCGCTCGCCAAGATCTGCACAAACGGCGACTCCGGGTAGGTCGCGCGCCAGGCGGCATAGAGTGACTCCACCGTCGCGCCCGGGACAGCGGGCACCGTGATCGTGGTAGCGATGCCTCGCCGCATCGGTGCGATGTGGGGATTGAACTGGATGATCGTAGGCGCGCCGGTGCGTTGAGCGAGTTGCTCCTCGATTTCAGCGAGATGGCGGTGCTTCACGAGACCGTAGGCCTTCGCGCTCTCGGCGCGCTCACAATATAGGTAGGCTTCTTCGACTTTCTTACCGGCGCCGCTCACACCGCTAAAAGAATTTACGACGATGTGCTCCCGCGAAATCACACCGGCCGACAACAGGGGCACGAGCGGGACAAGGATGCTCGTGGGGTAACAGCCCGGCGATGCGACAAGCTTCGCTTCTGTTTTCCACGCAGGCGGCGTGATCTCCGGGATCACGAAACGCGCCGACGGCAGCAACTCGGGCGCATGATGCTCACCGTAGTATTGCTGATAAGTTCCCAAACTCGTGATCCGAAAATCCGCACTCAGATCGATTACGCGTTTACCGGTGGCGACCAGCGTCTTGGCGTAGATCGCGGCGGCACCGTGCGGCAGGGCGAGGAAGAAAAGATCGATATCCCCGGCTGCGAGAGCGACGGGGTCGGAGTCGATAAACTTAAGACCCTGGTCGATTCCACGCACCGCGGGCATGACGGACGCGAGCGACTTGCCCGCGTGAGTGCGCGAGGTCACCGCCGCGAGTTGCACGTGCGGGTGACCCAACAGCAATCTGACCAAAACTTCGCCCGAATAACCGGACGCACCGACGACACCGACTTTCATAGGAGGCGCAGAATCAAAAAGCATCACTCAATAATCGAGAAGGAATTTCCCAAAACACCAGCATGCCGCCCAAATAAAAAGCCCGCGCCGGGGAGGCGCGGGCTGGACAGACGAAGCGCGCGGGCGCCTCAGCCGGTATTAGAACGAGTAGGAGTAGCTGACCGAGACGACACCACGACCGACGGCCGCGGTGTTGCTGAACTTCGGTGTCGAGCCGACCTTCACGTAGGCGCTGTCGCCCTTGGTGTAGGCGAAGCCGACCGTGAGCTTCGACTGTTTGTTAATTTGGAAGGGCAGCGCGACGCCGAGTGACCAGTAGTTGCCCCACGCCTTCGTGCTGGGCTTGGAGTCCTTGGCGAATTCATCGACGATGTAGGTGCCGTAGATACCCGTGAAATCGAGCTCGGTGCCGAGATCCTTCAGGGGAACTGCGTAGAAGGCGGTCAGCTCAAAGGTCGGGCCTTCGAGGGTGAAATCGTAATAGAGCTTCGGCGTGAGCTTGAGACCATTGATCGTGTAGTTGAGCGCGATGCTCGGCTCAAAGGTCGAACGGTAGAAACCGTTGTGGGTATCCGCATTGGTATAGGTGTAGAGCGTGAAGCCGGGCACGATGCTCAGCGAATCGCTGATGTTGATCGTGTAATAGCCATACGGATCGATCTCGGGATCGGAAACGCCGACGACTTTATTGCTGACCGGGAAATTGCTCCAGACACCGAGGCCGAAATTACCGTAGGTCGCTTCGACGACAGGCTCGAAGGAAAGACCGCCGAGGCGCTGGCCGCGGAACATGTATTGCGACACGAACGACGGCGTGAGCGTCACAGCCACGCTGGGAGCAGCGGGCGCCGGGACCGGAGCCGTGGCGGTCTGCGCGCTCGAAGAGAGGGCGCCGATGGTGAGGGCACTGAGAAGTGCGAGGGATGTTTTATTCATACTTTTGTTTGGTGGTTATGGTGTAGCGTAAAACCCGGCTGAACCGGGTGCGGTGTAAAACAGCAAGCATCTTGTCATGTTCCATCCGCCTCCCCAGCCCGTGGAAACGGACATGGGCCGGACAGTGAACGCGATTCGAGCAGCCACGTGCAATGGAAAAAAGAATGCCCCGCCGCAGGTCGATCACCCCCAGCCCGCAGTGAATACAACTTCGGTAAGGGCATGGGCATTAGGGATTCTAATCCTACATCATAAACATCCACGCCATAACTTTGGGATATGCTTCCAGATGTCATAAAATATTGGGTGGTAGGGAAGGTGCTAAAAAGTCCAAATCCAATAGCCTGATGGCCTCGGATGTTCCGAAAGCAAAAACACGGCCAATACTCACGAAACTCCGCTTCAAATCCGCCGTTTTGGCCACGCCGTCCGCGACGCTTCCCGTCCTCGCCGATGTTAAAATCAACGATACTCTCTCGATGGACGGCTATGCCGCCGGCTTCTACCGCAACACCGATGTCGATCCCGGCACATCCGTGGACAAGTTCGACATGGATGCCGCCAAGGCATTCTTCACCGGCTCGTTCAAGCCCGTGACCGGCGTGGTCAGCCGCCACTACCAACCCGGCGCGCCGAGCGATGTGACCGTGCTCGACGCCTTCGCGACCGTTGATTTGGGCGGCGGCACGTCCATCGCGGCCAGCAAATTTCTGAGCTGCCTCGGTTACGAAGCGTTCGATACCCCAAACATGTCTCAGATTTCCTAGGCCGTGTCTTTGAAAAGAAGTTCAGTATTTGAGCCAGATGAGGAGGCAAGAGAGGGAGACCGTGGCGGAGAAGGTGGTGTGTAATTTTTCGTATCTGGTGGCGATGCGGCGGAAAGACTTGAGACGGGCGAAGA
>JACMRG010000206.1 GCA_014376585.1 Opitutaceae bacterium
CGATGCCGACGCCGAAGGGGACGGAGGGCGCGGAGAGAGGCGCGCCGGTGGCGGTGCCGGTGGCGACGACGGTGCCGTTGGTCAGGAGGCGAGTGGTGGTGCCGTTTTCGAGGACGGCGGCGACGTGAGTCCAGGTGCGGAGCGGAAAGGCGGTGGGGGCGGTGAGGTCGCGCGCGCTGCCGGCGGTGCCGGTGGAGGTGGTGAAGCGGACGCGGGTGCCGTCGTCGTTGAGGAGGAGGGCGAAGCTGAGGAACGGATCGGGGCCGCCGGCGGCGAGGCCCTTGCCCATGAGCCAGGCGAAGGGCGTGTTACGGGTGAGATAGAACCAGCCTTCGAGGGTGAACGACGCGCCGGGGGAGAACTCAGCGGTCGCCGGGGCGCGCAGGGGAAAGGCGCCGATGGCGGCGACGTGGGTCTGCGCGGGCGGGGTCTGGGCGTGGAGAGTGGTGCCGACCGCTTAAAGTAGCGTGAGGAGGGTGGCGAGAAGGGGCATGAAATTGAGAGGGTGAAGGGAAGACGGGGAAAGGGAAGCGACCCGGCTGGGAGACGTGGCTCGGAGGCGCCGGTCGGCGATCACGCCTCGCATTTCAGCACGTAAACGGCGCCCTTTTCGGAGCCGATCGCGAGGAGCGCGTCGTCGGGGGACCAGACAAGTTTGGTGGCGGCGGCCGGCATTTTCACGGTGGCGCGGAGGGGCTTGGCGCGCTCGGGACTCCAGACTTGCACGACGCCGTCGAGGCTGGCCGTAGCGAGGAGGCTGTGAGTGTGCTGAAAGGCTACGGCGCAAACGGGCGCTTCGTGCGGGAGCATCGCGGGCTCGCGGCCTTCCGGGCCCTCGCCGGCGCAGTCCCAGATACAGGCATCACGACCGCCGCCGGTGGCCAGCCAGCGGGAGGTGTGGTCGTAGGAAAGGTGTTTCACCTTCGACTCGTAGCCGCTCATGTGGAGCTCGACGTCGGTTTCGGGAATCCAAAGATGGACGGACGGATCCTGATTGCCGGAGACGAGCCACTTGTTGTCGGGCGACCAGACGAGGGCGTGAATGCCGTTGGCGTAGGGAAATTCTTTTTGCAGGACAAAATCATCGGCATCCCAGAGTTGCACGCCGCCGAAATGCGCGGCGGCGACGCACCCGCCCGCGGGTTGCGCGGCGAGGGCGGAAATGGATTTCGCGGCGTCTTTGAAAGTGTGCGCGACGGAGCCATCGGCGCGAAGAGCGGCGAGCTTGCGGCCGGCAGCGGCGAAGAGGGTAGATCCGCTCCACGCCAAATGCTCGACCCACGCGTTGCTGAGCGCGGCGGTGGCGGTGTGCTGGCCGGCGGTGGCGTCCCAGAATTTCACGGCGCCATCCTGGCCGCCGGTGGCGAGAAGAAGGCGGGAGGGGGAAGCTGGGAGTTGGGAGGAAGATTGATCCTCGCGCCTGCCGCCTCCGGCCTCCGGCGTCCACGCGATGCAGTTGGTGCCCTGGTCGTGGCCGGGCAGTTGATGCCGTTTGGCCCCATCGGTGGCGGAGAAAAGCGAGACGGGGCCGGCGCCGCTGGCGGCGGCGAGGAGCGCGCCGTCGGGCGACCAAGCGAGATCGATGGCGTAGTCGTCGAGCGTGGCGGCCCAGTGTTTGGTGAGTTGCATCGGCGCGTCCATCTCAGCGCGGGTGCGCGCGGCGCGCAAGCGCGGGGCGGGGCGGATTTTCAGATGCTACGGCTAAGAAAAATCAGACCGGGGCAAAACGCGGCTTGGCAGCGGCTCATTTATTTCCCCACCATGCGCAACCCGTCCGATAGGCGAACGTCTCGCCCGGTTCCCCCTCAGTCTCCACCCCATGTCCAAAAATACCTACGTTACTCTCAATCGCCGCGATTTTATTTCGTTGTCCGCCATGGCTGCCGCCATGTTGGGACTTTCGAGTTGCGTGAATTTCCCAAAGGACGGTCGCACGCCCCGCAAACCCCGCGCCCTCGCGCCCGGTGCCAAGATCCGCGTCGCCCAGATCGGCTGCGGCGGCAAGGGCTTCTCGGACATCATGGCGCATCGCGATGAGGAAGTCGTCGCGCTCTGTGACATCGACTGGGAGGGCCAGACACCCCGCGCGCCCGCCAACAGCAACGAGCCGCCGAAGCTCTCCAACGTGAAGAAGCTCATGTTGGAGTTCCCGAACGCGAAACGTTACACCGATTTCAGGAAGATGCTGATCGACATGGACGACCAGATCGACGCCGTCGGCATCGCGACACCGGACCACATGCATTTCCTGCCCGCCTATATGGCGATCATGATGGGCAAACACGTTTACGTGCAGAAGCCGCTCACGCAGACCGTGGGCGAAGCGCGCGAACTCCTCCGCCTGGCCCGCCTCAACGGCGTGTGCACGCAGATGGGCAATCAGGGCCACGCCGGCGAAGGCATCCGCCTCTGCCGCGAGTGGATTAACGCCGGTGTGCTCGGTGAGGTGCGCGAAGTGCAGATCTGGACCAACCGCTCCGCTGCAAAAGGCCCGGACGGCAAGGAGCAGGTGGTGTGGCCGCAAGGCATGCAGGAATGGCCCAAGGCCGAGACGCCGCCGGCACATTTTTCGCAGGAGCTCTTCCTTGGCCGTGCGCAGGAGCGCACCTACAGCAGCGCGATTCATCCGTTCAAGTGGCGCGGTTATCAAGACTACGGCTGCGGCGCCCTCGGCGACATGGCCTGCCATCTCATGGATGCGGCTTATTGGAACCTCAACCTCGGCGCACCGACGAGCATCGAGCTCAAGAAAATCGAGGGCAAGAGCCCGATCGCCTTCCCGAAGTCCGCAGTCGTCGAGTATCAATTCCCTGCGCGCGGCAACCTGCCGCCGGTGAAACTCACGTGGCACGAGGGCGGCGAAAAGCCCGCGCGTCCGCCCCAACTTGAGGAGCCCCGTCAGCTCGCCAAGGGCGGCCAGCTCATCATCGGCAGCAAGGGCACCGTCTATGACGGCAACGACTACTGCAACAGCCCGCGCTTCCTCCCCGAATCCTTCCACAAGGAGCTCGCCGAGGGCGGCAAGCTCCCGCCGGAGACGCTCCCGCGCGTGCCCGAGAATAATCCGCACAAGGAATGGACCGCCGCGATTCGCGCGAACGACCCGACCGGCGCCGGCTCGAACTTCGAATACTCGGTGCCATTTACCGAGATGGTGTGCCTCGGCACGATGGCGATTCTGGTGGGCAAGAAGTTCACGTGGGACCCGGTCGCGATGAAGACGAGCCTGCCCGAGGCTGATGCGTTGCTGTATCCGAAATACCGCTCGGGTTGGAAGATGACGGACGTGGTGGGCAACGTGGCGTGATCCGGACGGACGCGGTGCCGGCCGCGCTCGTTCACCGCCGATGAAAATTCTCCGCCCCGTCGCGCTGGCGCCGCGGGGCGTTTTGTGGGCGGGCTCTGCGCGGTAGCGGTGGCGGGCATTGGCGGCGGGGTGGCGGCCGCGCCCGCCGTGTATTCCGCGCTGCGGGGCGAGCAGGGTGAAAAATGGGAGCCGCATGGGCGGCCCCGGATTTTTCGCGCGCCGGTTAGCAGATGGGCCAAGCGCCGATTCCCACCGGGCCGCAAGTCGCAAGTGTGAAAGATTTCGGTGCCTTGGGCGATGGCGTGGCGGACGACACCCAAATATTTCAGGCGGCGCTCGACGCGACCGTGCGCGGTGCGACCTTTGTGCCGGCGGGGCGCCCATGTCATCACGGATTTCATCCGCATCGCGAAGAGCGGCGTGGTCCTGCGCGGCGCCGGGCCGGACCAAAGCGTGCTGTGCTTCCCGCGCGGACTCGACGACGTGCGCCCGAAGGCGGGCCGCACCAGCACGGGCCCGCCGGCGAGCGGTTACTCGTTCGACGGCGCGTTTGTGACCGTCGAAGGTGATTATCGGGCGAAGTCGCTCGCCAAAATCGTCGCAGTGGCGCGACGCGGTGACACCGGCGTGGAGGTGGATCGCGCGAGTGAAATTGCGGAGGGGCAGACGGTGCTGGTCGCGTTGCGCGAGACGCCAGACCGCAGCTTGAAAACCTACCTCTATGGCGGCGACCCGGGCGACATCCGGCAGGGCAAGCAAATCGATACTAAAATGCTCGTGCGCGTGAAAGCGGTGAACGGCGCATATGTGAAGTTCGACCGGCCGCTGCGGTTTGAGACGCGCATCGGGTGGATACCGGAGATCCGCGCTTTTCGCCCGACGGTCACGAAGTCGGGCATCGAGGGCCTGGGTTTTGAATTCCCCGCGACAAAATACCGCGGCCATTTTAAGGGGAACGGGGCGAATGCCATCGAGCTGCGCTCGATCCACAATTGTTGGGTCCGCGACGTAGCCATCCGCAACGGGGATTTCAGCATCAACCTCGTCGCGTGCGGCAACACGCTTGATGGCGTGGTGTTCACGGCCGACTCCGCCGCCGGGTGCGGTTCTAACGAACGCGGCGTCGAGGTAACGGGACCTCACGGGGTCCAGTGTAAGAACGCCGAAGACAACCTCGTCACGCGATTCGATTTTCGGACGAGCTACGTGCACGACCTTTCCGTCGAGCACGCTTCGGGCAACGTTTTCGCGCGGGGCGGCGGGGTGAACCTGTGCTCCGACCACCACAAGGATACGCCCTACGAAAACCTCTTTACCGACATCGACTGTGGTCGAGGCACGCGAGTGTGGCGGTGCGGCGGGAGTGCCGGCCTCGGGCGGCAGAGCGCAAGTTGGGAAACGTTTTGGAACATCCGGGCCGCCGGCCCGTTTGAGCCGCCGCCAGCGGGCTGGGGCGCACCGGGAATGAATTTCGTCGGTCTCGCGGCTAAAACCGCGAATCCTCTGGAGCCCAAAGGCTGGTTTGAGCGCCTGCCGCCCGAGCAGTTGCGCCGTCCGATCTTCACGCCGCTCAGCGGGTGCGGCGGTTGGGCGGGATGCGGTAACCGCCCCGGCGTCCGCGGCGGGCTGCGCGGTGATATTAAGGATTATTTTTTGCGTATCCTTGCGGCTTGAATTTCGTCTTTACTGAAAGCGTAATCGACCACCCCTTTCGCTGTTTTCCCCACTGTTCTGTTTCTCCCGTCCACGTGCTGAAATTGCCCCCTTTTCATCGTGCCGACCTTCGGCGGTTGCGGTCCCTTTTTTTTGCTACGCTCGCCTGGCCTCTTACCGGGTTCGGCGGGGAGCCGGCGCTGGAGCTTTTCGACCGGGAGATCAAGCCGATGCTGGACACCTACTGCTACGGTTGCCACGGCGGCGGCATCGGTAAGGGCGGCGTCACGCTCGACGAATTTACCACGAGCGCGGAGTTGAAGGACCACAAGCTGTGGCTGCGCGCGCTGAAAAATGTGCGTTCCGGCATCATGCCGCCCGCCGATGAGCCACATCTGCCGGCCGCCGATGCCGCGAAGCTCGCCGAGTGGATCAAGCGCCAGGCTTTTGAACTCGACCCCGCCAAGCCCGATCCCGGCCGCGTGACCGTCCGCCGTCTGAACCGCACCGAATATCGTAACACCGTCCGCGACCTCACGGGTGTCGAGTTTGATACGAAGCTCAACTTCCCGGTCGATGATTCCGGCCATGGTTTCGACAACATCGGCGATGTGCTGACCGTCTCGCCCATGCTGCTCGAGAAGTATCTCGATACCGCGCAGACGATCATCGCCTCCGCCGTGCCCGCGGGCCCCATCGCCGTGGCGGAAGTAGCCGTGCCGGGCCAACAGTTCAAGACCCTCGCGAGCTCGCCCGTGATTATTATGCCCTTGGCCGTCGAGCCGACGCCGGGTGCCGACACCCCAGAGAATGCGGCCGCGCCCGCGGTGGAACGCCCCGCGCCCATCGTCGTCGGATCCGCGTTGGAATTGTCTTATTACACGCCGGTCGTCGTGCGGGCGACCCATCGGGCCGCGCATGCGGGCGCCTATCAACTCGTGCTCGAACTTCGCGGCGTCGAGCGGTTCGCGGACAACCAGTTCGACTACAACCAATGCCGCCTCGTCTTGAAAGTGGACGGCGAGCAGGTGTTCACGCGGGAGTTTTCTCGCGAAGGCGGCAAGCCGCTCGAGTTCACCATCGACCGGACCTTGACGGCCGGTGACCACGAGCTCGCTGTGGAGATCCAGCCCGTCGGGGCGGATCGGCCGCAGTTGCGCCAGCTCCGGTTGCGGTTGAACGCCGTGACGGTGCGCGGCCCGATGGCGAAAGAATTTTGGGTCACGCCGAAAGACTACGCGCGGTTTTTTCCGCGGGCAGTGCCGGCGGACCTCGCGGACCGGCGCGCCTACGCCGGGGAAATTTTGCAGAACTTCGCAACCCGGGCGTTTCGCCGGCCGGTGGATGCGAACACGATCACGCGGCTCGCCGCGCTGGCCGAAACCGGTTTCACGGCGCCGGGCGCGACCTTCGAGGCCGGAGTGGCGCAGGCGATGGTGGCGGTGCTGGCGTCGCCACGGTTTGTTTTTCGCGAGGAGGACGTGGAGCCGCTGCGCCCCGGCCAGACGCACCCGCTGGTGGACGAATATGCGCTCGCCTCGCGCCTCTCCTATTTCTTCTGGTCCACTATGCCCGACCGGGAGCTGTGCCGGCTCGCCGCCGAACACCGGCTGCGCGCCCAGTTGCCCGCCCAAGTCAGCCGGCTCCTGCAAGATCCGCGCGCGGAGGAATTGGTGAAAAACTTCACCGGCCAATGGCTGCAGTCCCGCGACATCGCCGGCGTCGCGATCGATGCCGAGGCGGTTTTCCTGCGCGAGCATCCGCCGACGCGCGAGGCGCGCGAGGCGCGGACGACGATCCGCCGCATCAACGACATCCCCGATGCCAAACGCACGCCGGAAGAGGTCGCCGCGCTCGCCGAGGCCCGCCTCCTCCGCGGTGATCGCAGTCGCTCGGCGGCGCCCCAGCTCGGCGGCCGGCTGCGCGAGGCAATGCAGGGGGAGACGGAACTGTTGTTTGCCCACATCCTGAAGGAAGACCGCCCGCTGACGGAGCTGATCGACTGCAACTACACCTTCCTCAACGAAGAGCTCGCCAAACACTACGGCATCCCCGGCGTGACCGGTCGGACGATGCGCAAAGTCATGCTCCCGCCCGACAGTCCGCGCGGCGGGGTGCTCACCCAAGGCACGGTGCTCGCGGTCACTTCGAATCCCACGCGCACCTCGCCCGTGAAGCGCGGCGTCTTCATCCTCGATGCGATCCTCGGCACGCCGCCCGCGCCCCCGCCACCGGACATCCCTGCGCTGGAAGATGCCGCGAGCCCCGAAAAACTGCGCCAGATGACGCTGCGTGAAACCCTCGCCCTGCACGCCACCAACCCGGTCTGCCACTCCTGCCACAGCCGCATGGACCCCCTGGGCCTCGCGCTGGAAAATTTCAACGCCCTCGGCCAGTGGCGCACGCAGGAGATGAACCGCCCCATCGAGTCCGCCGGCCAGCTCATCACCGGGGAAAAATTCGCCGACATCCGTGAGTTGAAACGCATCCTCGCCACCGGGCACCGGGAAGATTTCTACCGCAACGTGAGCGAAAAACTCCTTACCTACGCGCTGGGTCGCGGCGTCGATTATGCCGACACGGATACGCTCGACCAACTCGTCGTCCGTCTCGACGCAGCCGGCGGGCGGCCCTCGGCCCTGATCCGCGCCATCGTCGAATCGGCGCCGTTTCAACAGCGCCGCCGTGCGCCCTCATCTTCCCCGGTCGCCACGGCGGCCCTCACCCAAGCCCAGTCGTCCGCACCCCTGCCTCGCTGAACCGAAACATGAAAACATCCCGCCCCGCCGCCGCTTCCGCCGACCAGCACATCGCCGCCATGAACCGCCGCCACTTTCTGCGCGGGCTTGGCGCGTGCATCGCGCTGCCCTCGCTGGCCTCGCTCATTCCCAGCCGCGTGCTCGCCGCCCAGGCGGCGGCCCGCGTCGGCACCACGGCGAGCGGCGCACCCCTGCGCACGGCGTTTGTGTATTTTCCGAACGGCGCGATCCCGCGCTCGTGGTGGCCGTCGGGTGGGCTGACGGATTTTAGCCTCGGGCCGACGCTGCAACCGCTCGCGGCGCTGCGGAGCAGTTTCCAAGTCGTCAGCGGTCTCGACCACGCCAACGCCAAGGGTGGCGTGGATGGCGCCGGCGACCACGCGCGCGGCAACGGCGTCTTCCTCACCGGGGTGCGGCTCAACAAGAGCGCGACCGATGTCCGCGCCGGCGTCTCGATCGATCAGGTGATCGCCAACGAGGTCGGCCACCTCACGCGGTTTCCGTCCCTGGAGTTCACCTGCAATCTGGACCGCCGCTCCGGCAGTTGCGATTCGGGCTATTCCTGCGCCTACCAGCACAACCTCTCCTGGCGCTCCGCCACCACGCCGATGCCGGCCGAGTCGAATCCGCGCCTGATGTTCGAGCGGATGTTTGGCGCCGGTGCGCACGGCACGCGGGTGGCCAATGCCGAGCGCCGCATGCAGGCCCGCCGCTCGGTGTTGGATTTCGTGAACGAGGACACGCGCCTCATGCGCGGCCGTCTCGACGCCACGGACCGCGACAAGCTGGACCAATACCTCACGGGCATCCGCGCCGTCGAAATGCGCATCCAGAAGGCCGAGCAATTCGGGCCCAACGTCGATCCTGACCAAGCCACGCCGGCCGGCGTCCCTTCGAGCCACACCGAGCACGTGCAGCTCATGTATGAACTCCTCGCGCTCGCGTTTAAGACGGACTCGACCCGCGTCGCGACCTTCGCCCTCGCGCCCGACGGTGACAACCGCTCCCACGCCGAGATCGGCATCCCCGAGGGGCATCACGACCTCTCGCATCACCAGAACAACGAGGAGCGCATCGTGAAGATCGAGCGCATCGACCGCTGGTATTCGGAGCAATTCGCGAAATTCCTTCAGAGCCTCGAAGACACGCGCGACATCGACGGAAAATCGATCCTGCACAACACGCGCATCGTTTACGGCAGCGGCAACGCCGACGCCAACCGCCACTCGCACGACAATCTCCCGGTGATCCTCGCCGGCGGCGGCGGCGGCCAACTCACGCCCGGCCGTTACGTGCAGCACGGGGCGAAACCGATGAGCAACCTTTACCTCACGCTCGCCGAGCAGGCCGGCGTGACGGGGCTCGCGCGCTTCGGCGACTCGACGGGAAGTCTCACCAACGTCTGAGCAGAAATTTGTGACTGTAGAACCGACCGGTGGTCGGTTTTCTGAGTGCAGAGTCCGACCACCGGTCGGGCTACAGTGGACCGTGCCCGGCGGGAGAATTGACCCGCCTCGCTGAAATCGGCTCCGACGTTGCTTGCGGCGGTGCGGGTCGCCTTCATCGCGCGGAAATGCCGGAGCTGCCAGACATCACGGTTTATCTCGAGGCGCTGGAGGTGCGCGTTCTCGGGCGTATTGTGAAGAAAATCCGCATCGCGAGTATTTTTGTGCTGCGCACGGCGGTGCCTCCGGTGAGTGCTCTGGAAGGAAAGAAAATCATCGCGCTGCGGCGACTCGGGAAGCGGATCTTATTTGGTTTTGAAGGCGGGCAGTGGCTGGTCATGCACCTCATGATCGCAGGGCGGTTGCAGTGGTCCGACGACGTGGAGAAACCCGCCGCGAGGAACGCGCTCGCGACCTTTTTTTTCGAGGGCGGCGCGCTCACGCTCACCGAGGCGGGCACGAAACGGCGAGCGTCGCTGCACGTGATCGCCGACGCGGCCGGGCTCGCGGCCCACGAACGCGGCGGTCTGGATGTGCTCACGGGCACGACGGAAGCGTTTGCCGAAGCGCTCACGCGCGAGAGCCACACGCTCAAGCGGGCTCTCACGGATCCGCGGCTGTTCAGCGGTATCGGCAACGCCTACTCGAATGAGATTCTGCACGCTGCGCGGCTCTCGCCGATCACGCTCACGCGCAGACTCTCGTCGGAAGAAATCGCGCGGCTCCACGCGGCGACGCGCGCGATATTAATGATGTGGACCGAGCGCCTGCGGAAAGAAGCGGGTGGGAGATTTCCCGCGAAAGTGACGGCGTTTCACCCCGAGATGGCGGTGCACGGAAAATTTGGGAAACCGTGCCCCGTGTGCGGCACGAAGGTTTAGCGCATCGTCTACGCCGAAAACGAGGTGAACTATTGCCCGAAGTGCCAGACCGGCGGCCGGGTGCTGGCCGACCGCTCGCTGTCGCGACTGCTCAAGGAAGACTGGCCCCGCACGCCCAATGAAGCCGATGAAAAATACCGGGCGCGCGCTGAGCGACGGTGCCGCCAGACCGCGAGGCCGAGGGCGGCGAGGCTTGCGAGGGCGGCGTAGGTGGAGGGCTCGGGGATGGCGGAGGTGGCGGTGAGCTGGAGGGAATTGCCCGAGAGCGAGAGGTTGTAGGTGTAGCCGGGGATGGTGGAGCCGAGGGCGAAGCTATTGGCGGCGCAGCCGGAGGAAGCGACGGCGGAAGTGTAGTTGATGAGCGTGTAGGTGCCCGCGGCAAAACCCCCGGAGTTGAAGAGATTGAGCGTGACGCCGCCGATGGTGCCGGGACGGGTGAGCGAGCCGCCGACGAGGACGATCTGGTCACTGGCGGTGCCGAGTTCGAAATCGAGGACGGAGCCGCTCTGGAGCACAAGGCCGGCGTTGAAGGTGGGCGTGCCGGGAGAATTGCCGGGCGCGAGATGCGCGCCGCCGCCGAGCGTAGTGAGGCCGCCGATGAAACCGCTGCCACCGAGCGTGGCACCGGAATTGACGGTGACCGCGCCGGTGCCGAAGGCGGAGCCCGGGGTGTTGTTGGCGAGGAGCGTGTCGGAGCCGACCGTCGTGCCGCCGGTGTAGGTGTTGCTGATGGAGGCGTTGCCGGCGGTGGAGCTGTGCAGGAAATAGAAGCTTAGTGTTGATGATCGTCTGGGTCGCGGCGCCGGTCTGGACCAGGCCCGCGCCGGAAAGATTCAGGCTTAGATTGACGGTGAACGTGTAGGCTTGGGCGGCGCTGAGAAAACTCAGCTGCGTGACGTTGAGGTTGGAGTTGAGGGCGATCGCGGTCGGGCCGGAACTGCCGAAAACGGCGGTGGCATTGGCTGCGTTGGGGACGACGCCGGACGATCAGTTGGTGGTGGCGCCCCAAGTGCCGTCGGTGGCGCCGGTCCACGTGGCGGTGGTCTGGGCGCGGAGAGCGCCGGCGCAAATCAGGAGCGATGCCAGGACGGGGACAGACGAGCGGAGTGCGGTATCATCGTGGTGGAATGGTCGCGGGACACGGGGGCCCAATTCCCATTGATCACGAAGCTAACCCTCTCTTTGAGCAACGCGCCGGCGCGGCTTTGAGACCACCGCGCAGGCGGATTTGGCGCGGGAGGTGTCGGGCGTTCGCCACGTATAGATTTACGGATGCGAAATTTGCCGTGCAGGATGGCGAGGGCGCGCGCGCAGCATTATGCGGGCAACACGTTCCGGCTTACGTCGCGGCACGTGGTCTCGGTGGGTAGGACGGTGATGCGGGCGGGTGGGGGCCGGCGCGGTGTTTTTGACGCCGCTCGTGAGCTACCGCTCCGGGTATTTTTTGAGGACAACAACACGCAGAACGGCGGCATGTTACGGCAGGGGGGTTATGCACTGGCAAACCTACGACCGGGCTACCGTGCGCCCGGCGGGCGCTGGGAAGTGGTGGCGAACGCAAACAATCTGCTCGGGAAGAACTACCTGGTCGATGCGGGCAACGTGGGTGGGGCGTTTGGTATCCCCACCAGCATTCGCGCCGCGCCGCGCATGGTGGGGGTGAAAGCGACCGTCCGGTTTTAAAGAGGCAGGTGGTGTGAGTGGAGACGGACGAAAGATCGGAGATTTTGCCAGAGAAACCCAGAGGCACAGCGAAGAGGTGGCCGGGGAAACGTGCGAAACACGCGAATCAGAAACCGGAAATTTTAACCATGGACTACAGGGATGGACACGGATGGGGGCGCGAATCGCCTGGATGTGCACGGGGGGCGGAAATTATTGGTCCCCCTGAAAACACGAAAGCCGGGAAAGGCTTCACGCAGGGGACGCGGTCCTGCGTGACCCCAAGGCTTACGAACGAGGGAAGGCGCGGCGGCGGCGCAACACGAGAACGATGGGGGAGAGACCGAGGGCGAGGAGCGCCCAGGTCGCAGGCTCGGGCACGGGCGTGAAATTGAGCAGGAGGCTGTTGCCTGACTGGCTCACATAAAAATTGCCCGTGCCGAGGCTGTTCTGGAAGAGGGAGGTGTTGAATTGAAATGCAGTCGCATCGAAGCCGGTGACGCCGGCGGAGGCGGTCACGAATTGCCAATTGTAGCTGAGCGAGGAATTGAAGTTTGCGGCCGTGCCGGCGAGGTTCCCCAAGGTGAGGGAACTCAGGTTGACGATGAAAGGGTTGCCAGAGGTGGCGGTAAGCGTGAGGCCGCCGCTGATGTTGAGCAGATTCCAACTGGTGTTCACGGCGCCCGTGGCGTCGTTGATCTTGAAATCGAATTTCGAGCCGCCGGCAAAGGTCGTGGCACCGACGTTGAGGGTTCCGGGGATAAGGCCGGGGGAGACGATGCCGCCGGAGTTGAGGAAGAGTGGGCCGGTGATGGTGCCGGTGCCGCCGAAGATCGCGCCGCTGCTCACGGTGACGGAGCCGGAGCCGGTCCCGGACCCGGCCGAGTTGGTGACGAGAAGTTTTCCGCCGGTGATGAGGGTCGCGCCGGTGTAAGTGCTGGCGCCGCCGAGGGTGAGCGCGCCGGGATCACTCTTAGTGAGGCCGCCGGTGCCGGTAATGATGCCGCCGTAGCTGAGGCTGACGGTGGTGGCGGTGTAAATCGTGCCGCCGCCGGAGCCGAGCCCAATGCCGCGGTTGGAATTGAGGCTGAAGCTGGCGGTGGCCTGGAGGGAGCCGCCGTTGAAAGTGAGTTGGCCGGCGGTGGCGGAACCGGGGACTGCGCCGAGGTTGGCGTCGGCGCTCACGCTCAGCGAGCTGCCCGATTCCAAAGTGATGCCGCCGGAGAAAAGGTTGGTCGCGGTCAGGGTGAGGGGACCGGTGCCGGCGAGAGCGAGGGCGCCGCCGCCGCTGAGGGCACCGTCGAATTGGGTGCCGCTGCTGCCCGCGATGGTGAGCTTCGCGCCGCTGCCGAGAATGACCGAGCTGCCGGCGAGGCCGTCGAGGCGGCCGACCGTCTGGTTGAACCCGACGTCGAGGGTGCCGATGGCCTGCAGGCTGACGGTGGTCGCGGTCGGGAGCGTGTTGACCGCTCCGAGCTTGAGTGTGCCGGAGCTGATGTTGGTCGTGCCGCTGTAGGTGTTAACGCCCGTGAGGGTGAGGATGCTGCCGGTGCCGCCGCTCTGGAAGATGACGCCGCTGCCGGAGACGACGCCGGCGTAGCTGTAACTATCGGAGCGCGCGAAAGTGAGCACGGCGTTGTTCACGATGTTACCGGCGACGGAGCCGGACGACGTCTGGTTGCCGAGGACGAGGTAGCCATCGCTCACCGTAGTCGTGCCGGTGTAAGCTTGATTGGAAGTAAGGGTCAGCGAGTTGGTGCCGGTCTTGGCAAGACCGCCGGTGCCGGAGACGACCCCCGTGAGCGAACCGCCCGAGAGAGTGAGGATTTTTCCGCCCGCGACGGAGGTGGTGCCGGCGGTGTTGAGGGTGGAGAGGGTGAGGTTGCTGGCGACGTCGAGCGTGGCGCCGCTGGCGACGGTGGCGGCGACGGCCGGGAGGGCATTGGCCACGCCGATGGTGAGCGTGCCGGCGTTGATGGTGGCGGCGCCGGAGAAGGTGTTCGCGGC
>JACMRG010000031.1 GCA_014376585.1 Opitutaceae bacterium
GCGAAGTAGCTCTTCACCGTGCTGTCGTCGTTCGCGTCGAAGGAATACGCGTCCATCATCACGAACTCGCGCGCACGCATCAGACCGAAGCGCGGCCGGATCTCGTTACGAAACTTGGTCGCGATCTGGAAAAAATTCTTCGGCAGATCGCGATAGCTCGTGATCTCCTGCTTCACCAGCGGCGTGATGACCTCTTCATGAGTCGGCCCGAGCACGAACTCCGGCTCCTTGCTGCGACCCTTGCCGGCGCCGGCACTATCGGTGCGGAACATGATCTCGCGCGCGGCCGCCCAACGCGGCCCCTGCTCCCAATTCTCGACCGGATGCACGTGCGGCATCCACAGTTCGATCCCGCCACCGCCCTCGATTTCCTCGCGACAGAGCTGGGTGAGCTTCTGCATCACCCGCAGACCGAGCGGCATGTAGGTATACAAGCCGCCGCCCAGCTTCCGCACCAACCCGGCGCGAACGAGCAGCTTATGCGAGGCGATCTCGGCGTCGGCCGGACTTTCCTTGAGCGTGGGGACAAAATACTGGGACCAGAATTTCATGAAGCCCGGCAACGAAGCAGCGCCCTCCGCTCTGCGCAAATTTATTTGCGCGTTTCGCCCCCGCGCGGTTAATCCCCTCCCTCGTCCATGCCCGGCTCCCTACCCGTTCGCAAACCATGGCCCATGAAGTGGGTCGCCGTCGTCATCGTTGTCAGCCTCGCCGCTTACACCTACCTGACGCTGCACTACCGGAAAACCAACCCGGCCTACCGCGCCTACCAGGACACCAAAGACCGCGCCGGCGTGATGCGCCTGCTCTCCGCCGGTTTCCAACGCGTCGTCCTCACCGCGCAACGCCCTGCCGATCCCTCCGCGCGCACCGACAGTGGCCCCGCCGCCACCACATCTTCCGCCGCCGGTGGACCAGATCCCGAGGTCGGCTCATCCCTCCTCGATCTCCCGCTCCTGCCCGCCGAAATCACGCGCGTGACCGCCGCCGCCTCGGTGAGCGCGCTGCTCGCCTACCCGATCCAGTTCACGTGCGCGTTGTCCGATGACAAGCGCCAGCTCTCCGGCGCCGAACTCTACATCAAGGACAACACGCTCACGCTTCTGCCCACATTTGAGCAACTCGACGGCGGCCTGCTCGCGCGCAGCCTCGAGAGCATCGTGCTCGTCACCTTGCCTCCCGGCATGCTCAAGCCGGGCACCTACAAAGTCACCGTCGTCGGCGAACGCGCCTCGCGCACGTGGGCCCTGCAAGTGCATTGACGCGCCCCGCCGCTTCGTCGCAAATCACCGTCACATCCATGAGCAACGGCCCCGGCCCTTCCACTCCCGCGCCCGCGACCGCGTCCTCCGCCCCGGCCCAGGCCACCACGATCAAGCCCAACGATCTGCGCGGCATCCTCAAATACGTCCCGCGTTTTCAAGGCCAGATCTTCGTCATCGCCATCGACGGCGCCATCATCGCCGACGAAAATTTCGGCAACCTGCTCGTCGATATCGCCGTGCTCCGCAGCCTCGGCATCAAGATCGTCCTCGTCCACGGCATCGGCCACCAGTTGCAGGAACTCGCCGCGCTCCGCGGCGTGCCCATCACTAGCCACGACGGCACCGGCATTACCGATCCCGCCACGCTCGATCTCTCCATCCGTGCCGGCTCGCGGGTTTCCCACCTCATTCTCGAAGGCCTCACGCAGAATGCGCTGAAGGCCGTGATCACCAATGCCGTCCGCGCGCTCCCCGTCGGCATCATCAAGGGCGTGGACCAGCAGCTCACCGGCAAGGTCGAGCGCGTGGACAAGGATTTCATCGGTGAACTCATCGCGCAGCAGGTGGTGCCGCTCATCACGCCGGTCGCCTTCGGCCCCGATGGCAAATCGCTCCGCGTCAATTCCGACCTCCTCGCCGCCGAGGTCGCCGAAGCCCTGCATGCGACGAAGATCATCTACCTCACGCCCCACGCCGGCCTCGAGATCAACGGCCAGATTCGCCGCGAGATCGCCGTCGAAGCCCTCAAAAAGTTAATGGAGACCCACCCCGAGCAGATCGCCGAGGTCGTCCGCTCCAAAGCCGAACACGCCATCAAAGCCATCGAGAACGGCACTCCGCGCGTCCACATCGTCGACGGCCGCATCTTTGACGGACTCCTCAACGAAATTTTCTCCAACGAGGGCGTGGGCTCCCTTGTTTATGGCAACGACTACCAGCAGATCCGCAAAGCCACCAAGCGCGACGTCCGCCTCATCTACAATCTCACCCGTGCCGCCGTGAAGCGCGAGGAACTGCTCCACCGCTCGCAGCAGGCCCTCGAGAAAAACATCGACCAGTTCTTCGTGTTTGAAATCGACGAGAACATCATCGCCTGCGTCACGCTCTACACCTACCCCGACAAGCCGCAGCTCGCCGAGGTCGGCTCGCTCTATGTCCTGCCGTTTTACCACAACCGCGGCATCGGCAAAAAGATGGTCGAATACGCGTGCTTTCAGGCGAAGGAACGCGGCGTCACCACCGTCATCGCCCTTTCGACCCAGAGCTACGGCTTCTTCAGCAACGTCTGCGGCTTCGAGGAAGCCACCAAGGAAATTCTCCCCGAGGCGCGCCTGAAACTCTACGAAGACAGCGGACGCAACGCCAAGGTTTTGGTCAAGCAACTCCCCTGAGTTGCGGTCGTCCGAGGTGGGGCCGTCCGAGGTGGGGTCACGACCTCCGGACGCGACCTGAGGCAGACCGCCCGACTCACGCCGGCCTCCCCGGCCTCCCCTGTTCGCTCAACCACCCACCTTCACGATCAGCGTCTCATCCCCATACGTTACCCGATCACCCGCGCGCACCTTCTTGCGCTTCTGAGTTTCGACGACGCCGTTGAAGAGGACTTTGCCCTCGGCAATCACCTGCTTCGCCTCGCCGCCTGAATCTGTCAGCCCCGCGAACTTCAGGAGCTGACACATTTCGATCGGCTCCTCGCGCACGATCACGACGGTCGGCTCCGTGTTTTCCCCGCCCCCGTCCTTGGTCTTGTTTGGCTTGGACATGATCGCGAAAAAGTCCCCCGCACTCAACCGACCTCGAGCAACTCGACTTCAAAAATCAATGTCGCGCTCGGCGGGATCGCGCCCGGATAGCCGTGCTCACCATAGGCGAGATGCGGTGGCAGCGTGAGCTTCACCTTGTCGCCGACTTTCATCGCCGCGACGCCGATGTCCCAACCCGCAATCACCTGACCCGCGCCGAGCACAAACGTGAACGGCTCGTTGCGATCCACGGAGCTGTCGAATTTTTTCCCATCTTCAAATGTGCCGGTGTAGTGCACGGTGACGGGACGGCCCTTTTTCGGAGAGGCGCCGGTGCCGGTTTTAAGAACTTCGATTTTGATGTCAGGGAGTGCCATCCCTCGATTCCCGCCAAACCCGCCCCCGCGTCAATCCCACATCCCGGGTCAGACCACCGAACGGCTCCGTCCGGAGTTCGCTGTTCGGAGTTCAGCGTTCGATGTTCGACGTTCAGCCTCACTCCCCCTTAACTTCTCCCCGCATGTCTCCTCCCGCAACGCGCCTCCCGTGGATCGATCACCTGCGCACCTTTGTGATCCTGCTCGTCGTCAACATGCACGCGTGCGTCACCTACAGCCACGTGGGCGATTGGTATCTCATGTCCGCGCAGGAGCCGCCCCCGCTCATCAAACTTCTGTTCATCTTTTGGCAGGCCCACCTGCAGTCGTTCTTTATGGGCCTGATGTTTTTTCTCGCCGGCTACTTCGCGCAAAAATCCTTCTCGCGCCGCGGTCCCCGAGCCTTCTTCCGCGAGCGCCTCGTGCGCCTCGGTCTGCCCGTGCTGTTCTTCATGATGGTGATCCACCCGTTCATCATCCTCATCCTCAATCCTTGGCACAGCGACCTGCCCACCCTCGGCGCTTTCTACACCCGCTACCTATCCACCGGCCGCTTTTTCCGCGCCACCGGCCCGCTCTGGTTCGCCTTCGCGTTGTTGATCTTCTGCGCGCTCCTGGCGCTCTGGCGCGCGCTGCGTCCCGCTCCGCCCGCAGCCTCCGCGACACCGCGCGTGCCCACCGCAGGCAATCTCTGGTTCGTCGCGCTCGGCCTGGGGCTCGCAACTTTTCTGATGCGCACGGTTCAGCCCATCGGCGCCTCGGTGATGAATTTCCAGTTCTGCTTTTTCCCGCAATACATCGTGTTCTTCGTCCTCGGCCTCGCCGCTTCACGTGACCGCTGGCTCCTCGGTCTCGCTGCTTCGTCCATCGCCCGGCGCGCCGGCTGGCTGGCATTAATCGGCGGCCCCGTTCTCCTCGCCGTCGTTTTGATTTCGGGCGGCAAGCCAACCAAAGAGGTCGAGCAGCTTTTCTTCGGCGGCTGGAATATCCACGCCTTCAGTATCGCCGTGTGGGAACAGTTTACCGGCGTCGGCCTCTCCCTGGGTCTGCTCTCGTTTTTCTCCCGCCGCGTGAACACGGCGAGCGCCTTCGCGACGTGGCTCTCGGATCGGGCGTTTGCCGTCTATGTTTTCCATACTCCCGTGCTCATCGCGCTCACGATGTTCTATCGCCCGCTTGAGCCGGGCAACGCCTTAGCCTTCATCTCTCTGCTTACGGTCACCGGCCTCATCGCCAGCTTCCTCGTCGCCGATATCGCGCGCCGCGTCCCCGGTCTCCGCTCCATTCTCTAAAAACTCAACATCATGAAATTACCCCGTCTCACCCCGCTTTTTCTCGGTCTCGCCCTCGCCTCCCTCACCTCTTTGTCCGCCGCGATGAACTCCATTACCTATCCCGCCCAGCCCGGCCCCGGCGCCGGCAAACGCATCGTCTTCCTCACCGGCGACGAGGAATACCGCGGCGAAGAAGGCCTTCCCATGTTGGCCAAAATCCTCAGCCAGCGCTACGGCTTCACCTGCACCGTCCTCTTCCCGCTCGATCCCGACGGCACGATCAATCCCGACAACAACACCAGCCTCTCCGACCCCGCCGCCCTCGACACCGCCGACGGCATCGTCATGGCCCTCCGCTTCCGCCAGTGGCCCGACGCCACGATGAAACACTTCGCCGACGCCGTCGCCCGCGGCGTCCCCATCGTCGCGCTGCGCACCAGCACCCACGCGTTCCGTTTTCCCGAGGGCCATCCGACCGCCTACAAATCGTTCAACAACTTCGGCCGGGAGGTCCTCGGTGAAAACTGGGTCAGCCACTGGGGCGCCAATCGTCGCGGCGCCACCCGCGGCATCATCGAACCCGGCGCCGCCACCGACCCGCTCTTTCGTGGCGTGGCCGACATCTTCGGCGACTCCGGTGCCTACGAAACCCATCCCGTTGCCGACGCGAAAATTCTCCTGCGCGGCCAGGTCCTCAAAGGCATGAGCCCCACCGACGCGCCCGACACTTACCTGAAGGCGCGCAAATCCGACGGCGTCGAGCAACCCATCAACGATCCGCTCATGCCCGTCGCGTGGACGCGCCTAAACAAAAACCCCAACGGTAAAATCAACCGCGTATTCTGCACCACCATGGGCGCCGCCACCGATCTCACCAACGAAGGCCTGCGCCGCCTCGTGATCAACGCCGTGCTCCGGGGTTTCAATCTCGAGATTCCCGCGCGCGCCGACGTCACCCCCATCGACCCCTTCACGCCCACGCCCTACGCCTTCAAAGGCTATCGCCGCGGCATCACACCCGCCGACCACGCCCTCGGCCAAGTCCTCCGCGCCGGCACACCGCCACCGCCTGCGCCCGCCGCTCCCGCGAAGAAAGACTGACGCCGTCGCCCGAAATGGCACGGGCGTCCCGCCCGTGTTCCGTGAACTCCTCCGAAGCTCGGTCTCTCAGCCCTCAACTTCAGCTCCCAACTGACCGCCCTATGTCCGACGCCTCACCGTCCGCGCTCACGCTGCAACCGATCGGCCACATCCGCACCGGCAAACACGTAAAATTTCAGGCGCTCCATCAGCCCTCTGAGCAACATGCCGAGCGCAACGTCCTCGAGCTTCTCCCCGGTCACAACTACGAGCAGGCTCTCCAAGACCTCGCCGGCTTTTCACGCGTGTGGCTCGTCTGGTGGTTTCATCGCACCACCACGTGGCGCACGCAGGTCTACCCTCCGCGCGGTCCGGAACAGGCCCGCGGCGTCTTCGCCACTCGCTCGCCGCACCGACCCAATCCCCTCGGCCTCACTCCTGTGCAGCTTCTCGGCATCGAGGATCGCCAGCTCATTCTCGGCGAGTGCGACCTCGTGGACGGAACGCCGATCTTCGACATCAAGCCCTACGTCCCCGCCTACGACAGTTTCCCCGACGCCCGCGCCGGCTGGATCGAGGAGGTGGACGCGCTCATGAGCCTGCCGCCGCAATTCACCGTGCAACTTTCCCCACTCGCCGCCAACCAGGCCGAGTGGCTGCGCACGCAGTGGCAGATCGATTTCCAACCGCGTCTTCACGAACTCCTCGCGCGCGATCCTTTGCCGCACCGCACGCGCCGCATTAAACGCCGCACCGCCACGCTCAGCGAAATCGGCTGCGGCGCCTGGCGTGCGTTTTTCACCGTCGAAGGTTCCAAAGTCACCATCACCGCTCTCGACGCCGGCTTCCCCGGGCGTTTTCTCACCGACCCGTTACGCGAGGACCTGCCCGACTGCGCCGCCCAACTCGCCTTCCTCGGCCTATGGCCGCAGCCTCCCCAATAGCCCGCCGCCTCCACGCTCCGGGGGTCGTGCTCTCAGCCCTCAGCTACGTCCTGCCCTCACACCCCGGCCTCAATCACCGCCGCGCGCTTCACGTGGCTCCAGCGCCACGTGTCGATTTCCGTCCAGCGCCCGACCGTCAACCGCACATCGATCTGATCGCCTGCCGCGAAATCATCCCGGTCCGTCCGCAAAATCCGAAAACCCCAGTGCGGCGCACGGCCCACATCCTTCGGCCCGGAGCCCAGCGCGAGATCGCCGTCCACCCGCGCGCGGAAATACACCGCATAGCCGTCGAGCCGGCCCGCGTTGAGCACCGTCCGCGTGAAATTCAATTCCAACGCCATGTCGGCTTCGTTGATTGTGTGCAGATCGACCGACATCACCGGCTCGGGCTCGCCGAGGAAGTGGTCCACGAAATCCGGGTCGCAGCTCCGTAGATGATAATAATCCGGCTCCTGCGGACGCTGCCGCCCCAGCGATGAGTAATCGTAGCCGTGCACGTTCAACTCCCAGATATGTGGCACGTGCCGCACGTCATTGAGCTTCACGGGCTCGCAGTAGAGATCGAAGCAGCTCGGCAGAATCAGCCCACCCGGCTTCAGCAACCGGTCGCGCAGATCACACACGTTGGTCACCATCGCTTCGTCGAAAAGACAGTCGCCCATCTGCTCGTGCAAGATCACGTCCACCGGCTCGGCGAGTTCCAGCTTCGAGCTGTGCATCGAGATGAACTCGACCTTCTGAATCCCGTTCGCCACCGCCAGCGTCTTCGCGTGCCGCAGGATTTCCGAGTGATCCACCGCATACACCTGCGCCGCGCCGCGCCGTGCTGCGAAAGCCGCCAGAATTCCCGTCCCCGTCCCCAAATCGATCACACGGTCGCCCGGTTGGATGTGCCGCGTGATCGCCGCGTGGTAGAACGCCATGCGCGGCCGGTCGGCCAGCATCTTTTCCTGCTCATAGAAATTCGCGAAATACCAACCGTTGAACTCCCGGAAGCGGGCCTCGGGCGAATCGTCCTCGGCGTCAAAAAACCACGCCGCCAGCGCCGGCCGCGCCCGCACCCACGTCCACCCGCGCCCGACCGCGCGCCGCATCGCGGAAAAAAGGCTCACACTACAACGCTGGAGGACATAATCGGACATAAAAAAGGCGCGGAGATGTTCCCGCGCCCACCATCGTGCGTGTCCCCCTGTCGAGCGCAATGGCAAGCTTGAAGACCACGCCCAAAGATTGTTTGAAACCGCCGGCTGGCCACCCATGTTGCCCAAGTGGAAACCAAGGAAAGCAAACTCTCATTCGAGTCCGCCCTCACGCAGCTCGAGACCATCGTCGAGACGATGGAATCCGGCGATGTGCCGCTCGCCGACCTCCTCGCGAAGTTCGAGCAGGGCACCAAACTCCTCAAGGTCTGCGAGATCCGCCTAAAAGACGCCGAATTGAAGATCGAAGAGCTCAAGAAACAGAAAGACGGCGTGGCTTTCACGAAGTTTGAAACTACCGCCGAGACCTGAGCCTACCCATCCCGCCCGCTCATCCCACGCCCTTCGCTTTATACACAAGCCTCCGCTCCCGCCTTCCGACCTGATGAACGACTCTCCCGCCCGTCTCCTTGAGACCATCCACGGCCCCGCCGACGTCAAAACCCTCGCGCCCGCCCAGCTCCCGCGGCTCGCGCAGGAAATCCGCGACGAGATCATCGCCGTCACCGCGAAAAACGGCGGCCACGTCGGCC
>JACMRG010000207.1 GCA_014376585.1 Opitutaceae bacterium
GCCGTTCACGCCGTTGCCGGTGGTGAAGAGGCTGATGAACGCGAGGGGGTCGGCGTATTCGGCGGTCCATTTGCCCCGGGCGAAGGTGTAGTCGCGGGAGAGGTCGTTGATGGCGGCGAGGAACATCTTGAACTCTTTTTGGATGATCACGACCTCGACGCCGAGCTCGCGGCGCCAACGTTCTTGGAGCGCTTCGGCGAGGCGCTGCTGGGTTTCTTGCGGGATGGTGAGGAATTCGACCTTCGGTAAACCCCTGCCGCCCGGATAGCCGGCCTCGGCGAGGAGCCGGCGGGCTTCGTCGGCGTCGGAGGCGTGGCCGGGGGGCGGGGTGTAACCGGCGATACCCGGAGGCGTGAGGCCGGTGGCGGGGAGCTGGCCGCCGCGGAGGATGTTTTTCACGATGGCCTCGCGGTTGATGGTGAGGGCGAAGGCGCGGCGCACGCGGGGATCTTTGAAGGCGGGCACGCCGACGTTGAAGCGGACGAAGTAGGTTTCAAAAATGGGGTCGATGCGGAGGAGTCCGGGGGAGTCCTTGCGGTAGGCGTCGAGTTTGCTGAGCGGGACGTCCCACGTGGTGTGGAGTTGGCCGGCGCGGAAGGCGAATTCCTGGCTCTGGAGGGACTCGCTCGGATAAAACCAGATCTCGTTGAGGCGAACGTGGGGGGCGTCCCAGTAGTGCGGATTTTTTTCGACGACGAGGTGCTGGTTGACGCGCCACTCGCGGAGGCGGAAAGGGCCATTGCAGACGAAGGGAGCGGTCTGGGTCCACTTCGCACTGCGGTCGTCGAAGGCACCGGTTTTTTCCACGGAGGCGGCGTGCACGGGAAACCACACGTTGTTGCGGAGGAGAGTGAGGAAGTAGGGGACGGGCTGATGGAGGATGATTTGGAGCGTGGTGGCGTCGAGGGCGCGAAAACCGACTTGGCTGAAATCGCTGAGCGTGCCCTTGGCGTAGGCCTCGGCGTTTTTCACCGGGTAAAAGATGTCTTTGTATTCGGAGGCGAGGGCGGGCGAGAGAGCGCGGCGAAAGCTGTAGAGAAAATCGCGCGTGGTGAGCGGATCGCCGTTGGACCATTGGGCGTCGGGGCGCAGGTGAAAGGTATAGACGAGACCTTCGGGGGAAATTTCCCAGCTCGCGGCGGCGCCGGCACGAGGCTGGAGGGTTTCTTCGTCGAGGGTAACGAGGCCTTCGAAGAGAGCGCTGAGGACGTTGTGATCGATCTGGCCACCGGCGATGTGCGGGTCGAGGTATTGGACCTCGGCGCCGTTGCCGACGTGCAGGATGCCCTGGCGGTTGCCGGCCTGGACAAGGGTCTCGCGGCGGGAGCAGGCCGTGGTGAGCGCGAGAGCGCAGGCCAAGGCAAATGGTAGGGCGTGGTTGAGGCGGGACATGAAGGGCCGGGCGTGAAGTAGGTGGCGCACCGCAATGGGCGCGGGGGAATTGAGCCTTGCCCGGCCGGAGGTGCAAACCCACGTTCGCCGCGCGTGAAAATAGGATTTCTCGGCGGAAGCTTCGACCCTGTGCATTTCGGCCATCTGATGGCGGCCCAGGATGCCTACGAGCAATGCGGGTTGGACCGGTTGATTTTGGTGCCGGCGGCGCAGGCGCCACTGAAGCCCACCGACGTGCAATCTTCGGCGGAGGATCGACTGGCGATGATGTGGGCGGCGGTGGAGTGGGACCGGCGCTTTGAGATTTCCGATTACGAGCTGCGCAAGGGCGGTATCAGTTACACGATCGATTCGGCGCGGCACTTCCGAGAGCTTTACCCGAACGATGAGTTATACTGGGTCATCGGCGGGGATCAGTTACCGAAGTTACACCTTTGGAAGGATATCGAGGAACTGGCAAAATTGGTGGAGTTTATTTTTTTAGAGCGGCCGGGTTATCCGGTGAAAGAGCGCGTGGACATTCCCGGGTTGCGGCTGCGGCGGTGCGACGGACACTTGCTGGCGATCAATTCGACGGAGTTGCGGGAGCGCACGCGGCTCAATCTGTCGCTCGACTATTTCGTGCCGCACAAGGCGATTGTTTACATCCGTCAAAAGGCTCTGTATCGCGGGAAGCCATGAAATTGAACAAGACGGAATCGCTCGCGTTGGTGAAGGTATGCTGCCGGGCTCTGGACGAGAAAAAGGCGGAGGATCTGCGGGTGCTTGATGTGAGCGATCAGTCTTCGATCACGGATTTCCTGATTTTGGCCACGGGCACGTCGTCGCCCCATTTAAGGGCGCTTAGAATCGAAGTGGAAAAAGCGTTGGATGTAGCCAAGGCGCGCATCGTAGGGATGGAGATACCCCAAGATGGCGGCTGGATGATCATCGATGCCTTTGACGTAATGGTGCACGTGTTTACCCGAGATCAACGCGAGCGCTATGGGTTGGAGAATCTCTGGAAAGATGCGGTTGAGGTGTCGGTGCCCAAGCTATTGGCTGTGCAAAAGGTTGCCAAAGCCAAGCGCGCTGCAGTCAAGAAAGTCGTCGCGCCCAAACGGACGGCGGCAAAGAAGAAAGCTCCGGCCAAGAAGAAATCCGCGTGATCTTTTGTTATGGGTGGTGCGAGTTCTACGTAGTTGCCGGAACAATATGTCGCTCGACAATCCACACGCAAGCGATTGGACTCTTGTCGTTATCATTCCATAACACATAATAGGTATACATATGAAACACACGTCCAACACCTCCACCAAGGGCTTCACCCTTGTCGAAATCATGATTGTTGTCGTCATTATCGGCCTCTTGGCCGCCATGGCGATTCCCGCGTTCCAGAAGGTCCGCCAGTCTTCGCAAGACAAGGCCGTCTTGAACAACGCCCGCCAGCTGTCAGCCGCGTCTGATCAATACTTCCTTGAGAACGGTGTCTCCACCGTCGCTCAGACCAGCCTCGTCGGCGCTTCCAACTATGTGAAGTCCCTCAATCTGGTCGCCAACGAGACCTATCCGACCAACTTCACGCAGGGCGTCACGATCACGATCAATGGCGTCGCCGGCGTCCGCACGATTACCTACGCTCCCTGATTTCGGCGGAGTCACGTAATTCTCAAGCCGCCCGCATCTGCGTGCGGCTTTTTTAATGGGTAAGTTTGCCCGTGGAGTTCATTCTCGACTTGGTATGCCCAAGCAGTTGGGATTTTACCCGTTATCATTCCATAATACGTAATAGCCAGATACATGAAATACACGTTCAACACCTCCACCGAGGGCTTCACCCTTGTCGAAATCATGATTGTCGTCGTCATTATCGGTCTCTTGGCCGCCATGGCGATTCCGGCGTTCCAGAAAGTCCGTCAGTCCTCGCAGGACAAGGCCGTCTTGAACAATGCCCGCCAGCTTTCGGCCGCGGCCGATCAATACTTCCTCGAGAACGGTGTCTCTACGGTCCTTCAGACGGGCCTCGTTGGCCCGGCCAACTACGTGAAGTCCCTCAATCTGGTCGCCAACGAGACCTATCCGACCGACTTCACGCAGGGCATCACGATCACAATCAATGGCGTCGCGGGCGTCCGCACGATTACCTACGCTCCCTGATTTCGGCGAAGTCACGTAATTCTCAAGCCGCCCGCATTTGCGGGCGGCTTTTTTATTTTGGTGATTCGCAACCTGGGCGATCAGTTCGGGCTTTATCGCCGCCATGGTGGCCTTACTGCTAATTGATCCATGCATCGGTTATCGTTGAGTCACCCGATTCGTAACGCCCGTGCGGGGCTTTTGGTGGCCGCGTCATTGGCGGCTCTGTTGTTGGGCTTCGTGCTCATTCCCGATTTGCCGGCGATCACTTTCGTTTCCCGGACGGGATTTTGGTTCGTATTGGTGGCCTTTGTAATCTTCGTAGGCGCACTTTGGCAGAGCTTTCGGGCTGAAATTTCGCAACTGCACTGGCGCCGTTTGGATGGGATGGGGTGGGTGGTGGTGGGACTGGGTAGCGCCCTGTTGATGGTGCATGAGACCTTTGGTTTTAAAATCGTGATGGATGAGATCATGCTTCTCGGCACGTCGATGAGCATGCACTTCGACAAGACGGTGCTCACACCGGTGCGTGGTAACGATATTCAGGGCACGTTTGTGATCCTCGATGGGATGATGGACAAGCGACCGCTTTTCTTCCCTTTCCTCGTCTCGCTACTGCACGATCTCACGGGCTACCGACCGGCCAATTCTTTTGTGCTGAATGGGATTTTGACCTTCGTCTTCCTGAGTTTGGTCAACCATGCGGGCCGTAGATTGGCCGGGCGCACGGCGGGATGGCTGGGCGTCGCGCTGTGCGCGGGCCTGCCATTACTGGCACACAACGCCACCGGTGGCGGCTTCGAACTGCTTAATCTGGTGATGATTCTCGGCACGCTGCTGCTCGGGGCCCGGTGGGTCGAGCGGCGGGACGAGGCGGCGATGGTGGCATTTTGTTTCTCAGCCCTGCTGCTCGCACAGGTGCGCTATGAATCCGTGATCTATCTCCTGCCGGTGGCGGGTTTGGTGCTGTGGGGGTGGTGGCGCGAGGGGCGTCTGATTTTGCCGTGGCCGGTGATCATCGCGCCGCTCCTGATGATCCATTATCCGCTCCAGCACCGCATTTTTGACCTGCGGGCCTCCGCTTGGGAGATGGGCAGCCAGCCCGGCTACACCACACCGTTCTCGCCCGCTTATATCGCGGACAATCTTTATCACGCGTTTGGTTTCTTTTTTGCGAAGCCGACGGACCAACCCAACTCGCTGCTGCTGTCTTCGCTCGGCTTGATCGCGGTGCCGTTTTTCGGACTCGCGCTGGTCAAATGGGTGCGGTCGCTGCCGCGCGAGTCGCCGATAACGGTCGCCACCGCATTTTTTGCCGCCGGGTTTGCGGTGCAGTTCGCGCTGATGATGTGCTATTTTTGGGGCCGGTTCGACGACCCGGTGATTCGTCGGCTTAGCCTGCCGACCCACCTAGGCTTGGTGATCGCGGTGCTGGCGGTGTTGCCGCAACTGGCGGGCGCGGCGGCGATCCGGGGGCTGCTGGCGCTGGCGGCGATTGCAGTCGTGTGTGTCGGAGTGCCTTCGATGGCGGCGCACGCTTACAGTCAGGAATATCTGCCGGGCCGCGAGACGGCGTGGCGCCGCGGCTTCATCGCCGAGCAACCGCGTCACGACTACCTGATGATCGACAACGACTCGATCCTCTGGATCACGCACCAAGTCTCTTCCACGCCGATCGTGCAGGCGCGCCGCCGCCGCGCCGACTTGGTTTTTCATCTGCGCAATCGCACGTTTTCAGATATGTTCGTGTTCCAGCGCTTCAACATCGATCCCGAGACGGGGCGCAAGACGCTCCGCAAAGACGATGAGCTCGGGCCGGAGTTCGAACTCGAAACCGTGCGGGAAGAGCGGCTGCAGACTCTCACCTTGGACCGTATCAGCCGCATCAAATCGATCAAGACCGAGGCGGGGGTCGCCAGCGGACCCGCGACCGCCGATTTCCCGGTGCCGAAGGACCGCGCTGAAATCGAACGGCAGCGCCGCGCCTACTTGGAGAATTTCCTCAAGCAACTCCCCTGAGCCCTCAGGGCCGCGCGGCCCCGGTCCTCCACATTTAGACCGAACCATTCCGTGATTTCATCGTTGGCCCAGCTTCTACGCACTACGCCTCACCGCGGCCGGCTCGGTCTTGTGCTGGCGGCGGGCGGGCTCGCGGGGGGTGTGGGGTTCATGGCTTTTGCGCCGAGCACTCTGGAGGCGCTGATTCGCGCCGGCGGTTATTACTACATCGCCGCGGTGTTTGCAGTTTTCAGTGGCTACGCGTGGCGTGTGGCGGTCGCGCGGCGCCCAGTCTGGGCGACATGGTGTCGACGACCCGGAGCAGTGGGATGGGCGCTCTTGGTGGCGTCGCTGTTCGTGCTCTGGTCGGATCCTTTCAAGCACAAGATCCTGTTCGACGAATATGTCCTGCAGGGCACGGCCTTTCAGATGCACGCGGCCAAGGAGTATGGGACGCTTGTGCGCGCCTACGATATCGCGGGGACCTGGGTGTCGATCGATTCGTTCACGGACAAGCGTCCGTATTTTTTCACCTTCCTCGTCTCGTTGATGCACGATTTCACCGGCTACCGGCTGGCCAATATTTTTGCGGTGAACGCCGTGCTGACGCCGATCTTTCTCGCGCTCGCTTACTGGCTCGCGCGCACGCTCGCGGGCCGAGGTCCCGCGCTCCTGGCGGTTGGCCTGCTCGCGACGCTGCCGTTGCTCGGCCAGAACGCGACCGGAGCCGGCATGGAGCTGCACAATCTCACTATGCTCGCGCTCGTGGCCGCGCTCGCCGTGCTTTATCTGCGGGCGCCTGATGAGGATCGCTTGGTCGCACTGGTCCTCGGCACGGTGCTGCTCGCCCAAAGTCGCTACGAGTCGGTCGTCTTTGTCCTGCCGACGGCGCTCGTCGCGGTGTTCGGTTGGGTGCGCGCCGGGCGGGTGTTGTTGCCGTGGCCGGTGATTGTCGCGCCCCTGCTGCTGGTGCCTTACGTGTGGCACAATCGCGTGCTCTCCGCGACGCCGCTGCTCTGGCAATTGCAGGCGGGACAGACGAGTCGCTTCAGTCCGGACTATCTCGCCAACAATCTCGCGGGTGCTTGGGGCTTTTTCTTCAGCACTTCCGGCCGGCTCGCGAATTCGTGGTATCTTTCGGGGCTCGGCGGGGCTGGTTTTGTTTGGGCTTTGATTCGGGCGCGGCGCTGGTCGCGTCGTGTGCCGCGAGCCCCGCTTTCACCGGCGCTCGCGGCGGCGCTCGCTTTCGCCGCGGGAATCGCCGTCAACCTGACGCTGCTGATGTTCTATTATTGGAGCCGGCTGGACGACGTGATTGCTTCCCGTTTCGCCCTGCCCGCGTGTCTTTTGCTCGCGCTGTTGGCGGCGGTGCTGATCGACCGGTGGGGACGGTCGGGGCTTCGTTGGGCGACGCTCGGACTCGTCGGCTGGCTGTTGGTCGGCGCGCTGCCGGCGATGGCCCGCCGACTCTACACCGACGAAAATATCGTGATGCAGGAGGTGGAATGGGAGCACGCCATGTTGGCGCGCCGGCCCGGCCGGATATTTTTTATCACCAACAAAACCACGATCCCGTATCTGCTTTGGCGGATTCCGAGCGTGTCCATCATGAACGGCCGCCAACGCGGGCCGCAGATCAAATATCACCTCGGCGAAGGCACTTTTAACGAAGTCATCGTGGCGCAGGGACTGCGGCCGACCTCGGCTCGCGGCGAGATGGGCGTCGATCCCGAGGATTTGTTGCCGCCGCAATTTCACCTAAAGACGATTGCCGAGAAACGTTTCGGTGCGCGTTGGGCGCGCCTGAGTCGCGTGGTGGCCATCGATGATGCCGCGGTGCCGCCTCTTGGTGAGCCCGTCGCCCGGCCGGGCCAACCGGCTTCGCAATGAGCCGGGTGGCGCCGATGGCGGTCGCATCGGAGCGCTGGGTCGGGTGGCTCGGGACGATGCTGGTTTTGGGGTGCCTCGGCATTTACGCGCATGTGACGGAGTTCGGCTTCGTGACTTTCGACGATGAACACAACATCGCGTTCAATCCGCATCTGGGACCGTGGTCGTGGGCGAAAATCCGCTGGGCGTTCACCGATGCGGCTTATGCGCGCCGCTATATGCCGCTCGGGTGGTTGGGCTTTGCCGGGATTTTTTCCGGTGCGGGCCTGGCGCCCGCCGCTTATCACGGTGTGGTGCTGGTGCTGCACGTGGTGAATACGCTGCTGCTGTTTGGGCTGTTGCGGCGACTGGCGGGGACGCCCTGCGTCGGGGTTGGTTCGGCGGACGAAAACTGGCGCACGACCGCAGCTTTTCTGGGGGCAGCCATTTGGGCCTGGCACCCGCTACGGGTGGAGTCGGTCGCCTGGGCGTCGGGGCTGCTTTACCAACAGGCGGAATTTTTTCTGCTCATCGCGTTGGTTTTGTTTGTGCGGCGACCGACGAGCCGCGTGTCGGGCTGGATCGCGGTGGGCGGCTATGCCGCTTCGCTGCTTACTTATCCGCTGGCGCTGGGTTTCGTGCCGGTTTTTGCGCTCTTGGGTCGCTGGCAAGGCGCGCCGTGGCGCCGGGCGGTGCGGAAGATGATCCCGTTTGCGGCGGTGGCGGTGGTTGTGGTGGTGGTGAACCTCGTGGCGCGGCTGGTCGCGGCCGACGCCTTCCTGCCCGCGCCGACTTTGGCCGAGTCGCCGCTGGCGGTGCGTGCGGTGCAAACGTGTTACCTGTGGGTTTACTATGTCTGGAAACCGTGGTGGCCGACGGGACTCACGTTGTTCAACCCTGTGCTCGTGGGCGTCGATCCCGCGTCCGCACCCTTCGTCGCGAGTGTGGTCGCGCTCGCGGTGTTTTCGGGTCTCGTGGCATTTTGGCCGGCGGCGCAAAAGCGGGTCGGGTTTTTTTTGATCGCCCACCTCTGTGTGTTGGTCCCGATGCTCGGTTGGTTGGAACGGCCGCATTTTCCGAGTGATCGCTACGCGGCGTTTCCACAGGGGGTTTTGGCGGTGGCGCTCACGCTCGGGCTCGTGCGGGTGCAGGCGGTGTGGCGTAGGCGGAGTATGGTGGCGGCGCTGGGTGCGGTCGCGATAGGCATGGGCGTTTTAAGCGCGCGACAGACGGAAGTCTGGCGCGATGCGTGGACCCTGTTTGCCCATGTGAAGCGGTCACTGCCGGCGGAAAAATTTCCGATGATGTATTACGAACGCCCGGCGGTGCTGCTCTATCGCAGCGGCGACGCGGCCGGTGCGCTGGCGTTGTTCGACGCGGGGTTGGCGCGGGTGCCGGGCAACGCTTCGCTGGCGGCGGCGCGCGAGGCGTTGCTGCGTGACGGGGTCGCGCATCGCGCGCGGTTGAGCGCGGCGGGGGCGCCACCGGGCACGCCGCCGGAGGCGTTGTTGCAGCAGACGCTGGGGCTCGAAGCTGCGCGGGCCGGAGATTGGGGGGCGGCGCTGGCGCACTTGCGCTGGGCGCGGGCGATGGCGCCGGGATTTCACGAGCCGCTCTATAATCTCGCCCTCGTGTGGCTGGCGCGGGGCGAGGTGCGCCCGGCGTTGGGTTGTTATCTCTGGGCGGAAACCTGTGGCGGCGCAGCTTTCCCGGCTTCGGCGCGGAGTTATCTGCTGGCACGTATCGCGCAGGCGTTCGAGGAGACCGGGGAAATAAAACTGGCCGCCGCTGCGCGGGCCCGGGCCGTCAGTGTGTCGCCGTCCGCTCGATGAGGTCGCGCCATTCCGCGATCGAGCCGGCGGTGGCGGCGTGGATTTCTGCGGCGCTGAGGCGGTAGATAAAAATCGCATAACCGACCTGCGTTTCGGGTTCGCGCAGCCGGAGGTAATAGCAGAGTCGGGCGAAGCGCAGGCCGTCGTAGCGTTTCACGACGGCCTGCCACTGCTCGGCGGGGGCGGCGCGTTCCAACTCGGCCCGGCGGGCGGGCTTCGTCGTGTAGTCGATCAGAGCCGGCTCGAGGGTGCGGGCGGCGAGATATTTATTTTCCAAGGCGAGGGTCCATGGGCCGCGCACATCGCTGTAAACGTGTGAGAGCATCGTCGCGCTGATGCAGTAGAGGCCGGGCTCCAGCGGCACGAGGGGTTGGGGGATTTTGAAGACGTTGATGAACGGCAGACGGCGCGCGCGCTCCAGTCCGTAGTAGGCCGGTTCACCGGTGCCGAAGTAGGACATGAAGACGGGCTCCCCTGCGCGAGCGTGGGCTTCGAGCCAGGTTTTTACGCCGGGCAATTCCTGGCCCCAGTCGAGGGAGCTATCGACGAGGTGACGCGAACCGTTTTGGGGTCCGCCGACGATTTCGTTGAAATAAGCGAGGTAGTGCGGCCGGGCGCGCAACGAAGCGCCGACGTGCCACAGTGCGAGTGCCGCGATGAGGGCGGCGACCAGCGGGCGACGGAGATCGAGCCAGCAGCCGAGCCAACCGGCGGCGATGAAGAGCACGGGATACGTGGGTAAAATATGGCGGTGGCCGATGTTGAGGTGGCTCGCGAGCGAGGTGGCCCAATACACGGCGAAGAGCGCGGCGAGCGGCGTGAGCGGGCGCAGTCGCGGCCAAGCGGTGGCGAGGCGTATGCGGATGATCCGGCGGATGGAGGCCGTCAGTCCCACCGCGAGCAGCAGCAGCAGCGGCGCCGTGGTTTTGATCAGAAACGCGATTGGGAAAAAACTGACCCAGCCGGTGGTGCCGTAGTCGCCGTTGAGGAAAGCGGCGCGCTCGCGCGAAAATTGGAGGACAAACGCGAGGCCGTAGAGCCACCCCTCGGGGAGTGCGTGCCACTCGCGAAGGTGCCAGAGGATTTTCGCCGGCAGCCCAAGCCCGCCGAGCACGAAGCCCCAGCCGTGGTTGAAGGTGGCTTCGGCGGCGAAGGCGGGGGCAAACGCGCTGAAGCGGAAGCCGTAGAAAATCCAGATCACCGCCCACGTGACGACGACATGGAGGGCGGTGGTGCGGACGAGGCGCAGGAGTGGGGCGCGCCAGCCGCTCCGCCGTGCTTCACCCGCGGCCCAGACGAGGGCGGTGAGCCCGAGCATGGGCGGGAGTAGGACGGCGGAGAATTTTGCGACGAAGGCGAGGCCGAGCGTGACGGCGCTGAGCAGGGCGCCTGTCGTGCCAGGTTTTTCGAGGTGGCGCCACCACGCGCCAACGGAGGCGACGAAGAAAAACGTCATCACCACATCCGAAGTCGCGAGAGCGCCGTGGGCGAGAAACGTGGGACAGAAGACGAAGAGGACGAGCGACAGAAATGCGCCGCGCCACCCGAAGAGAGCGCGCGACCAGAAGAAAACGAGCAGTCCGGTGGCCGCGCTCACGAGGGCGATCATCGCGCGGCCGAGGAAGAGGAATTCGTCGGTCGTGAGACCGCGTTCGTAGAAAAGCTCGTGGCCGTAGCGCCAGACCTCGGAAACTTTCCAAGCGTCGGAAGTCGCGGGTGGCAGGGCGGTGCCGGCGAGCGTGAGCGGGAGCGCGGCGAGGCGTTGGGGGAGATTGCCGTTCTCGGGTTGGAGGCGGTAGTCGCCGCGCGTGTTGTAGGCGAGGCCGGCGGTGAGGTGGGCGATCTCGTCGGCGGTGGTGCTTTTCCCGGCGCTTGCGGTGCCGGCGAGCCCGGCATGCAGCAGGGCGCAGAGCAGGGCGAGTGTGACGAGAAAAGCAGCGGACGGTTGGCGGGCGGAACGAACCACGTTTTCAACTTGGACAAGTCCGCGGGGCGAAACAACGTCTTCCACCCAACGCATGAACGCTTCCGAATACGACAACCTCGAACGCGTCGAGCGCGATCATTGGTATTACTCGGGCAAGCGGCGGATGGTGCGGGCGTGGATCGCGCGAGCGCGGCCGACGGCGGCGACGGACATGCTCCTTGATTGCGGCGCGGGGACGGGGATTTTCGCACGGGAGATGGAGGCGCACTGCCGCGTGCTGGTGCTCGATGACCACGAGGAAGCATTGCGGATTTTGCGCACGCGGTTTCGGTCGGAGCAGATTCTTTCGCTCGCGGGCGATGCGGTGCCATTGCCGGACGGCTCGTTGGAATATGTGACGGCGCTTGATGTTTTGGAGCACGTGCCGGATGACGGGGCGGTGGTGCGGGGCTTTCACCGATTGCTCAAGCCGGGAGGATTGGCGGTGGTGACGGTGCCGGCGAGCATGGCGCTGTGGAGCGACTGGGATGTGGGGCTGCACCATTTCCGACGCTATGATCGCGCGCAGTTGCGGGCGCTGTTTCCGGCGGAGAGTTGGGAATTGGTCTATGTGAACTACACGAATGTCGTGGTCTATCCGGCGGTGTGGCTGGTGCGGAAATGGCGGGCGTGGCGGCCGGTGAAAGCCGGGGCCGGGGCGCAGGCGCGCACGGAGGATCGGATTCCGCCGCGCTGGTTGAACGGGATTTTGCGCGCGGTGTTTGTCGGGCTGGCGCAGTGGCGGGTGCCGTTCCCGTTCGGGGTGAGCCTGATCCTCGTGGCGCGGCGGCGGGCTTGAGATCAGGGGCGCAGGCGGACGAGTGCGAGGGTGGCGCCGGCGGCGTCGCGGAGGACGATCAGCGCGTCGGATGTTTTGATGCCGCGACCCTGTCGGTTGAAGTGGAGCGAAACGCGAGTGGGACCCCGGGGTCGCAGCGGCCAGACGCTGGGCCGGGCGGAACCGAGCGGATCGCCGCGGAGGTTGATGGCGGTGAACTCAGCCCGGGCGGTGGTGTCGTCCAGGACGAGAGGCGCGCGCGCGGGCATGGTGGTATCGACGAGTTCCACGCGGGAGACGGCGGTATCCGGCGGCAACAAGAGGGCGAATTCGAGCAGGGTGTTGAGACCCGTCGGGTCGGCGGTTCCCGCACCCGCGCGATCGTAGAGAGTGGCCAAATGGAACGGGACGACGGTGCGGCCCCGGCGCACGGAGAATTCGAAATCGTCGAGCGTGAAGGCGGGCGTGAAGTTGGCCGCGAGGTAGTCGTGCAGCGGGCCGGAGGGGCGCAGGCCGCGCTTGATGAGGAAATTGAGGTGCTCGCGTTGCACGACGATGCAGGCGCGAGGATGGGCCCCGAGGGCGCGGATGATCGTGCGTTGCTGGGTGTCGTCGAGGAGCGAGAACCAGTGGGTGACGTTGACGAATGTGGGCGTGGGGAGGCCGCTCCAGAGGTTGAGGCTGAACATGCCGGGCTCGGAAAATAGGACGTCGCCGTGGGCGGCGGCGTTGAGCGCGAGTATCTGGAAGAGTGCGGTCGCGTTCTCGGGCAGGCGCACGCGTTCGATGCCAGGCAGATCCAGATCGCGGCCGTCGGCGCGGCGATCACCCACCTGCACGAGCCGCCCCACCGTGGTGAAGGCGAAGGCGGCGACCGCGATTTCGAGGGCGAAACGAAAGGCGCGTGCGCGCGGCCGGGGCGGAGCGAAACGCGCGGCGAGCAGGCGGGCGGCGGGCCACGCGCCGAGGGCGGCGAGCGGAATGGCGAGCACGGTGCCCCACGCGATCTGGCTGCCGGGGACAGGAAACGCGTGCAGGCATTGGCCGAGAAAGAGCAGGCCGACCCAGCGGCGGGCGGCGAGCAGCGCGGGGTCTTCGCCGGCGAGGGGCCAGAGAAAGAGCCAGAGGCACGGGGCGGCGAAAGCGAAGACCAGGTTGTCGGGGCTGATGTCGGGGAACCGGGTGAGCGTGGCGGCGAGGGCGACGGTGGCGGCGAGTCGGAGAACAGCGATGAGCGGATCGAGGCCGGTCCAACCGCGGCGGCGGAGGAGCCACGCGGCGGCGAAGAGCACGGGCGACGCGAAGGCCACGGCGCGCGTGCCGTGGGGCCAGGGGAAAACGAGGCTGAAGTGCGCGGGGTGTTGGAGCGGGCCGAGGAGCACGCCATTCAGGAGATCAAGCGGCGTGGTGCCGCGCGCGAAGATCACGCCGAGCACGAGGGCAGTGAAGGCAAGGGCCGCGAGGACGCCCGTGCCGAGGGCGCGCCAGCCGATGCGCGCGGCGGCGCCGAGCGAGGCGGCACCGATGGCGGCGACGCCCGAGGTGGCAAACAGGAGCGCATAGGTGAGCACCCACGGGGTGCCGAGCAGCGGTCGCATGAGCGCGAAGGGCAGCGCGGCGATGCCGACCGCGAGGAAGAGCGGCGCCCGGCGGCGCAGGGCGTCGTTGGCATGGTGCAGGGCGAACCACGCGACGGCGGCGGCCGCGGCGAAGACGCCGATATTGATCTTCGTAAGTGCCAACATCGCGACTCCCGCGCCCACGAGCAGCGCCCAAGCGCGAGGGCGGTCGGCGGCGATCCAGCGGTGGCCGAGCCACGCGAGGAGCGCGGTAACCACGACGATGAGCCCGCCGGGATGGGTGGGCTCGCTGGTCATGATCCAGAGGTAGATGAAAACGCCCGCGAGCACGGCCAGCCGGGCGGTGAGGCGGCGGGTGGCGCGGCCGGCGAGGGCGGCGCACGCGAGGGCGGTGCCGCTCCACGCGGCGAGGGTGATCACGCGGCCGACCGTGTGGGTGAGGGGCAGGCCGAGGGCGTGGAAGGCGGCGTAGAGGACGTAGGGGAACGGGCCGTATTGCGAATAGACCTCGCGGTAGAGCCCGCCGTGTGCGGCGAAGTTCCGCAGCGAAATCAGCATGTAGCCCTCGTCGTCGTAGAACATAAACGCGCTGAACATCATCTTCGTCGCCGCGAGCGCGAGGAGCGCGGCGGTGGCGGCGAAGACGAGCGCGGCGAGGCGGGCGCGCCACGGGCGGGACGGAGCGGGGGGCGTCATGCCTCGGGCGGGCGCGGGGGCTTGACGAGGAAGACCGGGCGCTGCTTCACCTCGTCGTAGATGCGGCCCAGGTATTCGCCGAGGATGCCGATGCCGATGAGCTGCACGCCGCCGAGAAAGGTGACGATCGTGATGAGCGTGGTAAACCCAGTCTGCGCGATTTCGATGCCCAGCAGCCGGCGCACGACGAAGAAGAGCGCGAGGGCGAAGCCGAGTCCGCTGATGCCGAGTCCGGTGTAGGTGAGGACGCGGAGCGGCAGGTAGGAAAAGCTGAACACGCCGTCGAGCGCGTAGCGGGCGAGGCGGCGGAAGGATTGCTGGGGCTGGCCGGCGGCGCGTTCCTGCCGGTCGTAGAGCACATCGGCGGTGGCGAATCCGATCCACGAGCGAAGGCCGGGAAAAAACCGGTGCCGCTCGGGCAGGGCGTTGAAAGCGGCGAGGGCGTGGCGACCGAGGAGGCCGAAGGTGCCGGTGTTGGGCTCGATGGGATAATCGGTGAGGGAGCCGAAAACGCGGTGGAAGAGATCAAACCCCACGCGCCGCAGGCCACGTTCGGCGCGGGAGCGACGCACGGCGCGGACGACCTCGGCGCCGCCGAGCCAAGCGGCGACGAGTTCGGGAATGAGTTCGGGGGGGTCTTGGAGATCGGCGTCGAGGGTGACGACGGCGCCGGCCCCACCGGCGGCGGCGCGGGCGAGGCCGGCGGCGAGGGCGGCTTGGAAGCCGAAGTTGCGGGAGAGTTCGACGAGTTCCCAGCGTGGGTCCGCGGTGGCGTGCGCGCGGATGAGGGCGACGGAGCGGTCGCGGCTGCCGTCATCGACGAGGAGGACGCGCAGTGTGTAGCGATCAGCGGGCGCGGTCGCCAGGACGGCGTCGAGGCGCGCGAAGAGCACGGGGAGGACGGCTTCCTCGTTGAAGACGGGGATGACGAGGGCGATGACCGGTGCGGGGTGGGAGCGGAGCATGGAACGAGCGGCTGAATTTAATAGGCAAGCGGCCAGATGACGCGAGTCGTTGGCGGGAGAAAATGGGGGCGGGATAGGTGGTTTAAGGTGTCGGTATTTTGGTGAACACTGCCCATTCGCCCAAAACGGTGCGCGCGCGGAACGCAGGGATCAGTTGCAACGAGAAACGATGGGTTTGCACGACGGGATAGATGACGGCGGTCAGCCGCGATGGTAGGGAGCGGTGGAACGCCTGCTCGCGGAGGGGCAATCCGGCGAGGTGTCTGGTCGCGAGACCATCCTCGACGTGATAGAGTTTATTATCCGAATAAAAAGTTATCACCGGGTTGTAGGGGAACCACAGGGTTTCGGGATTTGCGCGGGCGAAGCGCTCGGCGAAACGGATTTTGCCGTTGGCGGGGGTCGAGGGTAGCGAAAGGAAATACGGAAAACGCAGAGCCAGCAGCAGGGTGGTGACGATGATCGGGCCGAGGGCGCGCGCGGGATGGTTTTGGGCGTAGCCGACCCATGCGATCACGAGGGCCGGGAGCAGGAAATACCATGCGTGCAGGGAATTCATATCTCCGCCGATTTTGAAGAAGGCCGCCAAACCCGCCGGAAGAAAAACCGTGTAAGCGATGAGAGCGAATCGAAGGAGCCGGGCGGTGGCCGGATCCTGCGGTGGCGCATACCGGGCGGTGGCCAGGGCGAGAATGGGCACGATGACGACGTAGATAACGAAATCACCACCCCGCCGGTCGAGCTTGTCGCCGATGTCTCCCCAAGGAAGTCGCGCCGGAATTTCCACCAAGTTCAGCCATAGGTTATCGAAGCCGAAGCTGATGCTCGTCACGCCCAAGGTAGCGGCGGCCAGACCTACGACAATTATCGCATAGCGCAGGGCCGCGCCGCGCTCGCGCATCGCCAATAAACCCAAAATATGGGCGACTGCTAGGAGTGCCGAGGTCTGTTTCGACCATGCCGCGAGCACGCAAAGTCCGGCGGCCCAACCGATCCGGGCCGTGCCGGGTGACCGGTGCCGAGTGAGTATCCAAGTCGAGAGGAGGCCGAGAGCCGCCGCCGCATGGTCCGCGACTTGAAAAATGAGGCACAGGGAGGGAAGGGACAGGATGCACAGCGCGAAAACCAGAGCCCGGAGGGCGAGGCCGGGCGGGCGGTGACTTGAATCGCTGCCACAAATAAGCGCAAAGGGCAGGATGAGCGTGAGGCTGTTGATCACTCCGGCCACCGCGATCGCGTGGGCGGGCGAATCGGCCAGCGTCGCGGGTAAATTTATCGCGGCGCCGACCGGGCCGTAAATCCAGGTGGAAAGGGGGCCATCCCCCACCAAAGGATAAAGCGTGATGCCGTAGCGCAGGGCAAAAGCCGGAGCCAGCCGCATCTCGTTCCAGTTGGAATCGGGAAATGCACACCATGAGCCCCACAGGAAAAACGCAGCCCCGAGCCCCGCGACTACGGCGGCGAAAATAAACCAGACGGAACTGCGGGGCTCGTTTTCCCGTGCCGGTGTCATGATTCGACAGGTGAAATCAAGGGGGCGACTCGCGAAGCAAAGCCCCGTCTGCGGACGGACTGGAACCCAGTCCGGGCGGGCGATCAACGTGTGCCCGGTGCTGATCGGCGGGCCGGTCGCGAGCGGCCGTGACGGCGCCGAGGCGCGCGAAGAGCACGGGGAGAACGGCTTCCTCGTTGAAGACGGGGATGACGAGGGCGATGACCGGAAGGGAGGATGGCGTGGGCACGGGGCGCGGTGAGGCGGAGCGGATGAAGTGGAGTAAGAATTACCGGCCCCGGGGCGAGCACAAGCGCGCTCGGAACTCAGCTTTTGGGTGGTGGTGAGGCGGAGCGCCGCCTCAGCGGCGAAGCGCGGCCGTGAGGGGTGGGCAGATGTGGCGCTCGAGTAGCCAGACGGTGAGGGCGACGGCGGCGACCGCGCCCACGAGTCGCACGATGAACGCGAGGCCGGAGCCGGAGAAGTCGGGGAATAGGGCGCGTTGACCGAGCTGCAAGGGACCGGCGACGACGTAGAAGGCGAAGGAAACGGCGCCCAGAGGCGCGACGCGTTGCAGGAGGCGGACAGAAAAATCGCGATGGGCCAACCATCAGGTCAGGGCCAGCGCCGTTGCGACGACTGCATCAATGGCGTTGGCTGCTCCGGTAAAGACGAGGCACGCCAGCCCGCCCGTCGTCAGCACGAGCCAGATCCAAGCGAGGATACGGCGCGCGGCCCGTAACAGGTAGTAATATCCACAGCGCCGCAGGAAGAAAATCGAGCCGATGGGGCGAGACGGGGGTGGGCCAGGCCAAGTGGTATAGTCCCCATTCTAGGCAGATGCCGCGCAACGGAGACACCATCCACACCGCATCGGCGGTGAGCAGCGCTACGGGCCAGTTGCTGCGATCACGAGCGGGAGGCGTTTGCGACCGAACCACCGCGAGACCGGCAAACCAATAGGGGCCACCGCAAGCGAAGCGCGCGAAGAGTTGCGGCACCGCGAGACCGGTGGCGTGGGCGCAGATCGGCAGAGTCAGCGCGGCGAAGACCCACACCGTGCGCCACGCCCGAATCCAAACGGGGAGAAAAGCGAGGTAGTAAAACGCCTAGTAGTCGAGGCTCCAGAGATTGGGATCGTTGCCCAACACGGTCCGACCGGCGGTGGTCGGAGCGAGGAACCAACTGAGCCCGACGGCCAGCGCGACGACCGGCCAGAGTCGGGCGACGCGGCGGACCGGATAGGCGCGAATTTCGGCGGGTGTGGCTGGCACCGTGGCGACGAGGCCGGTGACCAGCCGGAGAGCACGAAAAACATCAGCACGGTGGCATACCCGAGGTTGAACCACCCCAATTGCGGCGGTGGCGCCCAACGGGGATCGGGGACGCGGAAGGGCAGGAAGAGGTGGGTGGTGAAAACGGCGAGGGCGCAGAGGCCGCATAAACCCTCCGAGGCCAAATCGGGACCGGCGGTGGAGGGGGATCGAGGCGGTGGTCGGAGCCGGCGGCGCCAGATAGCGTTCATCGCGGCGGGGGTGGAGCGGAGCGCGCGGCGATGCGGACGCGGGTGATCAGGAAGACGAGGAGGGCGGTGAGGTTGACAAAAATCACGGTCGGAGGCTGAGGTGAGCGGTCGGCGACGAAGGTGAGGTGGTGCTGGAGCTTCGCGGCGAGGTTCATGAGCGCGGCGGCGTTGTAGCCGGTGTAGGTGGCGGCGGGATCGGTGCCGGCGGGGGCGAACCAGCGGTCGAGGGCGAAATTCTGCGCAGCAAAATGTAGGGCGATGCCGGCTAGAAAATCGAAGGTCGCTCCGATAATCAGGGCGAGACGCCAGCGGCGGGTGAGGATGGGCCAGCGGGCGGCGAGGAAGGCGAGACCGAGGAGGACGAGGCTTTGCAGGCAGATTTGGGTGAGGCCCCAGTGGTCGCGCTCGCCTTGCACGGCGACGCTGAGGAGGACGAGCGCGGCCAAGGCGAGCGTCCAGCCGCGGCGGCCGGCGGGCGAGTTGGTGCGGGCGGCGCGGCAGGCTTCGCGGGCGAGGGCGAAGACGGCGACGGAACCGAAGGCGAGGGGAAGGTTCAGTTGGTAGAGTTGGAAAAAGAAATCGCGGGCGGCGCCCCAGGAGTTGCGTTGAGTGATGAGGGCGTCGTCGAGCGGGCGGAGGAAATGGGGGACCAGGGTATCGCGGAGGTTAAGGAGGATTTTGAGGAGCTGGTTGCCCGAGCGGGCGTCGGGCGATTGGACGCTGGAGTTGGAGAGAAACGTGCCGGCGGCGCCGTAGTGCGCGAGGGACCACGCGAACCACGGGGCGAGGATGAGCGCGCCGACGAGCGCGGCGGTGAGGGTGGAGCGCCACCACGCGGCATCGCGGCGGCGGGACCAGCCGAGGAAGAGCCACGCGGACGAAAGCACGACAGCGGCGGGGCCGGCGGAGTAGTGCGCGAGGAGGGCGGTGGCGAGGCTCACGGCAAAGAGGACGGGCGCGGCGCGGGGTGGGGCGGGATCGTGGGCGCGGAGAAAAAAATAGAACGCGAGGAGGACGCAGGCGGCGGCGGGGAGCTTGGTCCAGGCGAAGGTGGCGTTTTGGACGAAGAGCGGGTTGACGGCGAAGAAGACGGCAAGGAGCGCGATGACGAGGGCAGAGGTTTCGGGACGGGCGGGGGGTCCGTCGAAGCCGGGGCGAAGGTGGAAGCGGCGGGCTAGGAGTGCGGCGGGCAAGAAGGCGAGACTGGCGAGGAAGGTTGAGATGATCTGGTAGTGCGCGAAGTCGATGTGGGTGAGCGCGAGGAAGGTAGCGGTGACGATGTTGGCGAGCGGAGGGCGCGCGGGCAGGGCGTAGGAGCCGAGGAAGCGTTGATCGAGCGGGCCGTGTTCGAGAAAAAAGCGGGCGCGTTCCCAATGCTCAAACCAGTCGGCGGCCCAGCCGCCGCCGGAATAACTGGCGACGAGACTGAGCCAGCCGAGGCACCACGCGGTCACGAGGAGCTGCGCGAGGAGGAGCGCGCGGACGGTGGGGTCGAGGATGGTGGCGGCGAGAGAGCGGCGGTTGAAAAAAAGACCGGAGACGGCGAGAACGGGTGCGAGCCAGAGAGTGGTGGCGGGCAGCGCGGCAGCGTAGGTGAGCCAGCCAAGGAGGAAAACGCCGAGCAGAGAGAGGATGGCGCTGACGACAAATTTTTCGGCGGGGGCGAGTGCGAGGCGGGTCGCCAAAGGCCAGGCGAGGCCGACTGTCGTCATCCCGACCAGCAGCAGGAGGGCGGTAAGTTCGAACAACATGGAGTCAGGGGTGATGGCAGAGGGATAAGTGGGCGGCAAGGGGAGGTCAGAGTTCTGTTCCACCCACGTCCAGCGATCGGTTGTCGCACCATCGAAATAACGGAGTTCGGCCCCTCGCCTTGTTGTCCGGACGGTTCCATCCGCTCACGCTAAGTATTCGCGAGCAGGCGACGGCCGTAAATCTGGGTGACGGCGATGGCCGCCAGGAGTGGCAGGGTGAGGCGGTGGAGTTCGGCGAGGAGGGGGACGAGGTCGTCGGCGAGATATTCGTGGGCGACGAGGCCGCGTTTTTCGGCGCGGTGGACGCGGTCGAGCGGCGTGCCTGCGCCGTAGTCTTCGCAGGCGTCGAGCGAGCGAAGGACTTTGTTGATCAGAAAATCTGTGGTGCGGCCGAAGCGGCTGGCGAACACTTCGATGCGGTCGAGTTGGGTGTCGGAGAAGTGATCTTGGGCGGCGAGTTCCGCGCACAGCGAGCGGGCGCGTTCACGGGAGCGGGCGGCGCGGGCGAGGCCGTCGAGTTTGGCGGCGAGGAGGGTGGGCCGGGTCGCGACGGTCATAGCGGGAGGGCGTCTTCGGCGACGGCGCGAGCGAAGATGTCGCGGTCGGGGCCGGAGGATGACGATGTCGATTTTTTGTTCGCCGATGCGGTCTTCAAGATCGAGGCGGATGGCGCGGACGCCGGCGCGGTCGAGGGTGGGAGAGTCCATGAGGAGGTCACCGCCGCGTTTGCCGTCGTCTGTGCGGGAGCCAAAGAGGAGGACGCGGGCGGCCGGGTCATGGCGGGCGACGACTTCCTTGATGGCGGTGCGTTCGGCGTCCGTGAGTCTCATCGGGGGCGGACGTTGGCGAGGCGGGCGGTGGGTGTAAAGAGCCCGGCGGGCGCGGGCTTGGCGGAGCTTCATGGGCCGGCGTGGAATCCGATCATTGCGGAGATTTTCTCAGAGCGCTGCGGAATTCCCGAAGGCAGATGGATGGCGAAGAGGTGCAGGGCGGCCATCCGGTCAGGGAGTAACCGGCGGCGTGCCGGCGGTTGCCTGGCGGTTCCGCTCTTCCCTACGCGACCAGAGCGATTCGGCCGCGCGCTGTTTCGCCGGAGAGTCCGCGTGGTCGAAGAGTTCGCCCCGCGTCATGCCACCGAGGTCTTTGCGATGAGCCGATTTCAGGGCGTCTTGGCGGTCTTGGGCGGCGTGGCATTCTTCGAGGGTGGTCACGCGGCGGAGGGAGGCGCCGGTTGACCACCCCCATGAGAATTCGCGGCCACCATTTCGCCGGACGAAATTGAAAAATGGCCGCAGTCACCGTGCATCGAGGTTGCCGGTGGCTCGTAAAAAAAGCCGGGGTCGTGGGCCGTGCCCTTCAGGTCGGCCATCTCGTAGTCGCCGGGGTGCCGGAAGCCTTCGCCCTCGAGCCGGCGAAGGATGCGATCGTAGAAACGGTGATCGAGCTTCGGGTAGTCGCGCGGATGAGCGGGGCGGCGGTCATGTTTCGGGGCGTAGAGAGCGAGCAGATCTCCTCGGTCTCGCGGGCGTGTGCGTCGATTTTTTCGGGCGAGGTTCCCCAGGGCCTTGGAACGACGGGCGGCAGACCGGAGGACGCAGGCGCACCGGGCGACGACGATGGGTTCTCCGAGAGATCGGCCGGCTGGGCAGCGCGCGCCCGGTTCAAAGCGCCGGCGTTTTTCCAGCCGCTGACGAGGGCGATGAGCGCCCAGAGGTGGATGCCGGTGCCGAGCGTGCTCGGCGCAAGCAAACTTACCAGCAACGTATCCGCCCCATAGCCGAGCGCGACCGTGACGAACGCCCAGCGGTGCGCGCGGCAGGCGAACACGCCCAACAGCAACAGCAGCCCGATCACCACGACATTGAAACCGATACCGATCACGCTCCCGGCGGCGTCGGCCGAAGCGAAACCATACATCACGAGTTGAGCGGCGAAAACTCCGAGGGGAAACCCGGTGGCATCGCCCGAAATGGTCAGGCCGGCGTTTATCAAGGTGAGGGGGCAATCCAAAAGCACCACCCGGCGGCGCCGCGTATGCTGCCGGCGAGTTGCCCAACGCTCTTTTGAGGAGGGGTATCGGCCGTAGGGTCGCGGGGCGAAAACCGCGCGACCGGCAAACGCTGGCCCAAAGAACGACCTGCGGGGCCGGGATTATATTTTGAGGCCGGCGCGAGGCTTCAGAGGGGCGGAGTCAAGGGCCGCCTGCGGCTGTAATCGCCCGCGGAAATTTTACGGGGCGGCGACGCGGTCGAGGAGGGAAAGGCGGTCGTTGCGGGCGTAGAGGCGGACGCCGCCGAGGGTGGCGATGTAGGTGTAGCGGGCGGTGATCGCGGCGCGGAGCGGGGAGAAAGATTCGTGCGCGCGGCGGAGGTCGGTGAACGCGAAATTTCCGGGGCCGACGGCGTCGATGAACACCGGTGGGTTCGAGGCTTGGAAATCCTCGATGTAACGGCGGAGGTAATACGGTTGGAGGGGGCCGGGGTAGATTTGGGTTTCGGTGTGGGCCTGGCGGGTGGCTTGGGGGCGACCGGATTCCACGTAGAGGGAGCTGCGCCAGCCCCAGATCGCGAGGGGTTCGCCGGGCGCGGAGAGTCGGCGGATCAGGGCGGCGAGTTGGAGTTGCGCGGGTGCGGCGGTGAGGTGGTGAAAAGCGGCGGGACCGGCGGGTTGACGGGCGCGCCAGACGAATTGCGGGGCGAGGGCGAAAAGGAGGAAGAGGGCGACGATAAGCAGGGTGGACGGCGGGGGCCGCGCACCCGCGGGGCGAACGGGAGAATCGCGCAGCGCGAGCGCGAGCGCGGCGCCGGTGGCCCAGATGACCGGGAGCATAAGAAAGTGGAGGTGGTGCGGGGTGGGGCGGCGCGGGCCGAGCGCGCAGATCACGCCGGCGAAGAGTAGGAGCGCGGCGAGGGCGGCGAGGCGGCGATGGGCAGCGGGTGCGCGAAAAGCACGGGCGAGCGCGAAGAGGGCAAAGGCGAACGCACCGGTGAGCCAGAGACCGAGGTAGCCGTCGAGGAGGACATTTTGCCACTGGAGCGCGGTGGTTTGCGCCCATGAAAAATAACCGGCGTTGAAACGGACGTAGTAAAAATTGTTGAGGAAGAGCGGCGTGATGAGGTGTTCGATTTGCCCGGTGCTCGCGGCGAGGCCGAAGCAGGCGAGGGCGGGCAGGAGCGCGCCGGCGATCAGAGGCATCCAGCTCGGCCGCGGGGTGGCGCGGAAATTTTGCGCAAAGGTGAGGAGCCAGAGCAGGCCGGCGAGGGGCATCGCCTGCGGCTTGGCCCACGGGGCGGCGCCGAGGAGCAGGGCGATGAGCCAGAGGCGGGCGGAGGAGGGAGATTGAACCTGACGCGCGATCAACCAGCCGGCGGCGGCAAGCAGAAGCGACGGCATCAGCTCGGTCGAGTAATGGGTGAAATCGGGGTGGGTCGTGAGCGCATGAAACGCGACCGCGGGCAGCACGACAGCGCGGGCGACGGTGAGGCGGACGAGAAGGTTGAGGGCTTCACCCGCGAAGAGAATCGTGCCGAGCACGGTGGCCAGACCGATCAAACGGGCGATGGGGTAACTCGCGATACCGTCGCCCCACGCGGCGGGTAAGAGTGGGTAAAAATCAAGCGGGCCGGCGGTGCCGCCATCGACGGAGCGCCAGAAGACCGGGTCGTAGCGCAGGGTGATCGCGCCGGCGATGAGTTGGCTTTCGTCGGGATTTTGTTGATGCGGGACCCACAGGAGCGGCCAGCGGAAGGCCAGGAGCGCGGCCGCGAGCAGGAGGCCCCAGACCCAGCGGGGCGGGGAGCGGAAACGCGCGGTGCAGAGCGGGCCGAGGACGCCGGCCGTGGCCAACAGGAGGAATACCCAGCCAAGTGAGGGAGCGGCGAGGGCGGCAAGCGGGGCGGAGGGAATCATGGGGCGGCGGGAGCGGGAATCATTCGCCGACGCGGGCGATACCGAGGATTTTTCCGTCGGCGCCGATCAGGTAAAAGGCGGTGGTGGGGGGGGTGAGGTTCACGCCGCCGCGATCAAAGCGGAGCGAGAGGTGGGCGAGGCCCTTGAAGCGGAGCGGCCACGCGGTCGCGGCGGGAGCGCCGGCGGTGGCGCCGGCGCGGTTGATGGCGACGAGCGCCACTTGGGTGTTGGAGGCGTCGAGAATTTGGGTGGGCGGGGCGTCGAGGGGAGCGGTGACGTCGCGGATTTCGATGCGTTGGATCGGCGTTTCGTCGCTCGCGAGGGACAGTTCAACCCGCGTCTCGAGGCCGTCGCGGGCGGAGCCGAGTCGGGCGATCCCGAGTGGCGCCAGCGTGCGGCCGTTTTGCATGAGAAAAGAAAATCCCTCGATGCGGAAGGCGGGGACGAAATGTTCTTTGACGTAGTCATGGAGGAGTCCGCGCATCGGCACCCGGCCGGCGGCCATGAGTTCGACGAGTGATTCCTGCACGACGATGCAGGTGCGGGGATTGGCCTCGATGGCGCGGATGATGGCGGTCTGTTCGCCATCGTTGAGCAGGGTGAACCAGAGGGTGGTGTTTTTGAGGGTCGGTGTGGGCAGGCCGGTCCAGAGGTTGAAGCTGAACATGCCGGGCAGGGAGAAAAGCAGATCGGCATGAACCGCGGCGTTGAGTGCGAGCAGCGGGTAGGCGGTGCGGAGGGATTCCGGGAGGCGCACGTGGGCGGCGCCGGGCAGGTCGAGATCGGCGCGCGCGGCGTAGCGGGCATGGGCGGACCGGGCGCTCCAGGCGAGCTTCGCGACCAGCAGGATGAGAACGGCGGTCGCGAGCGCGGGCCACCAGCGACGGATTTTTGGGAATTGATTATCGGGCAGCGCGGCCCAGAGGCGGATCTCGCCGAGACCGAGGGCGGCGAGGGGCCAGAATAAAAAGGTGCCCCAGCTTTCCTGGCTCCCGCCGACGGGGTAGGCGTGCAAGTATTGCACAAGGAGGACGGTGGCGACGAGACCGCGGGCGGCGAGCACCGCGCGCGGAAGTTGCACCCCCGAAAGAGGGATGACCCAGATCCAGATCAGCGGCGCGACGTAGGTGAAGATCGCGCCGATCACGCGGGCCTGCATGAGCAGCGCGAAACCCACCAGCAGGCCGGCCGCGAGGACGATGCGCAGCGTCACGATCACGTGGTCGGCGGCGGCGGCGGAGTAACGGCGCCGAATCCACGGGTGCGCGAAGGCGAGCGCCAGCGATAGGCCGGCAACCAGGAGCGCGCCGGGCCGCCAATCCACGGGATACGAATAACTCCCGGGGTGGCGCAGCGGGCCGAGGAGGACGCCGTCGAGCAGGCCCGGCAGGGAAGTGCCGCGCAGCCATACGGCGGCGAGGATCACCGCGCCGATGCCCGCACCGGCCAGCGTGAAGAGCAAGGTGTCGGGAGCGCGGAAGAAAACTTCGCGGTCGAGCACCCGGACGAGAGCGAAGGCGCCGCAGGCGAAGAGCGTTAGATAGATGTGCACCCAAGTTTCCCGCCACAGCGTGTGCATGAGCGCGGTGGCCAGCGCGACGAGCGCGCCGGTCGCAACGATGCCGGTGAGTCGGCGCAGGTGGGCGGGTGAGGCGTGCAGCCCGGCCCAAACGCCCACGGCGGCGAGGTAGAAGATACCGACGTTGATTTTCGTGAGCAGCAGGACGGCGCCGGTGGCACCCGCGACGGCGACGGCGATTTTGAGGCGCGCGGCGATGAGGAGTTCGGTCGTTACGAGAAGCGAAAGCGACAGGATGAAGATGACGAGTGAGCCCGGATGAAACGGTTCATCGGTGATGAAATAGAGGTAGAGAAACGTGGTCGGCAGTGTGACCGCGGCGAGCCCGCGCGAGGCAGTCTGGCGTTGCACGAGAGCGGCGCAGCAAACCGCGGTGCCGAGCCAGAAACCGAGGGTGAGCCAGCGGGCCGAGGTGTGGTCCACCGGCGCGCCCAGCAGGTGCTGGAACGCATCGGTCATCACGTAGAACGCGGGACCGTATTGGCTGTAAACGGATTCGTAGAGGTGGCCGTGCGCGAAGTAGGCGCGGGCCGAGATCAGGACGTAGCCCTCGTCGTCGTAGAGGGCCAGATTCGAGAACAGCATCCACGCGCCGGTGGCGACGAGGGCGGCGAGGAGGAGGGCGGCGGCGAGGGCGTTGGCGAGGGGGCGCAGGGCCGGGCTGGGGGCGCGAAGCGGAGCGGCGGACGACGGCGACTTCACGCGGACAACGGCGGCGGCGGCACCCGCTTTAGCGGCGGAGGCGGGATTTCGGGGAGACGCCCGCGCAGAGGGTCGAGCGAGGGAGGCAATTCATGGAGTCTCGCCGAGAGTGTTGGCCCGGTGACGTTCTCCAGCGGCCGGCCGATACCAGCCTTTTTCCGCGGGCGGAACAAATCCGGGCAGGTCGGACGCAATGGTCGGAACGTGGTCGGCGGGAGGGGTGAGGCCGGCCGGGACAACGGTGGGAACGATCATGCGAGGAGTATTTCTCCGGGCGACGGCCCCGTCAAGGGACACGGATTTCCGGCTGATTTTATTGAGGCGCGCGCATTGAACTGACGACGGATTGTGGCTGGGCCAGCCTGTTGTGCCGGGCTCAATAGACAGGGGAATTCCCGTAGGAAAAATTTCCTCCGGACGGGCACGCTTGGTTTTCGACGCGCCGGGCGCGGGGGCGGAAGGGGCGCTACAAACCGTGCCCAAACAAGGGAGAGCGGAGACGCGTGCGATCTGGAATTTGAAACGCAGGGAGCGCGGAGAGCGGGGAGTCGGACGCGGAAAGCATATAGGCCGACGAGAATCGCAACACACCGCCGCCGGCGGGTCTTCAGCGGAACAGATTGTATTTGGCGATGGCCCAGAGGGCGCGGAAGCCGTCGCGCCAGCCGATCTTTTTGCCCTCTTTGTAAGTGCGGCCGTAGTAGCTGATGCCGACCTCGTAAATGACGCAGTCGAGCTTGGCGACTTTGGCGGTGATCTCGGGTTCGAAGCCGAAGCGGTTTTCCTCGATGGTGATTTTCTGGAGGACCTCGCGGCGGAAAACTTTGTAGCACGTTTCCATATCCGTGAGGTTGAGGTTCGTGGCCATGTTGGAGAGCAGGGTCAGGAGTTTATTGCCGACCATGTGCCAGAAATAGACGACGCGGTGGGCGTCGGCGCCCATGAAGCGCGAGCCGAACACGACATCGGCTTTGCCATCGATGATGGGTTTGAGGAGGCGGGGATATTCCTGCGGGTCGTATTCGAGATCGGCGTCCTGGATGATGACCATGTCGCCGGTGGCGGCGGCGAAACCGGTGCGGAGGGCGGCGCCTTTGCCCCGGTTGACCTCGTGGTAGAGGATTTTCGCAACGAGGGGCGCGATCTCCGAACGGAGGAGGTCCCGGGTGCCGTCGCGCGAGCAGTCGTCCACGATGATGATCTCCATGTCGGCGACGGGGGCGGCGCGGACGCGGTCCACGAGCTGGCGGATGGTCTTGGTCTCGTTGTAGCAGGGGATGACGATGGAGAGCTTCATGCGTTCGGGGCGAAGGTAGTGCGCGGGTAAAACGAAGGAAGTCTTTTCATGGTGTTGACGGTGAGGCCGGTGCGACGGGGGTAAAGTCGATGGCGCGGTCGCTGAGGTGCATGAGGAGGGCTCGGCGGTCGGGATACTGGGCGAGCAACAGGCGGTTTTCGGCGGTGCCGC
>JACMRG010000208.1 GCA_014376585.1 Opitutaceae bacterium
GCGGCTCTGCTGCTGCTGCCAAAACCGCGCCACGCTGCTGCGGCTCACCCCGAAGCGCCGGCAGACCTCGCTCTCGCCCTCCCCTTTTTTCCGCGCGGCCACGATCCGCCGCCGCAAATCCTCGCTCAAGGGCCTCATGCTAGGTTCCTCATGCCCGTCTTTTCTGTTCAAATCCCTGTTTGTGTCTATATAAATAGAATATGCTCTAGGTGGAATTCGCGGGCAGGCGGAGACGGATTACCGGCTTTAGCTCGCTATAGCCGGATGGCTTCTCGGTGATAAGCCACGCCCTCGGGGAAACGAACATTCCGAAGGCGAGGCAACTCAACGAAAGGTAATCCACCATGGGCGACAGAAATCCGAAATCCGCACAGAAACAGGCTTCGCAAAAACAGACGAAGGCCAACGGCGCGAACCAGAAGAAGAACGCACTCATCACATCGCAGCAGGCGACGAAGGCCAAGGCCGCTGCGAGCAAGAAGAAGTAAGCCCGGCGGACCGCCCCGCGGATCACGGACGGAGCGGCGCGGCTATCTGCGCGCTGCTCCGATTTTTTGATATTAGGGCGTCGACAACTTCGCGCTCGACGCCGGAGCGAGCCGCAAATTCAAATCAGGCATGGCCAAAACACAAAACTCCAAGAAATCGGAAAAGAAACAGCCGCTTAAAACGCCGGCCGAGAAAAAACCCGCCAAGCGCGAAAAGAAGAACGCTCGCTGAGCGTTTTTGCGTTTGTCTTCACCGATGGTGCTCATGCCTCGGGCCTCTACGGCCCGGGGCGTTTTTTTTGGGGGAGCGGGCGGGTGCGGTGGGAGTCCGCTTGCGGGCAATGGACGGGGCCGGATGCGGAGGGGTGTGAAATCGTCCGCAAGCAGGCTCCTACAGCTGGGAAACGGCCGTGGGCTGGCCGAACTGCAGTGAGCTGAGCCGGCGATAGAGTCCGTCGGGTTTGGCGGATAATTCGGCGTGATTGCCGAGTTCCACCACGCGCCCGGCTTCCAGCACCGCAATGCGGTCGGCGGTGCGGATCGTGGCGAGGCGGTGGGCGACGATGAAAGTGGTGCGACCCTTCATGAGGCGTTGCAGCGCGGTCTGCACGAGCCATTCGCTCTCGCTATCGAGGGAACTGGTGGCCTCGTCGAGGATAAGGATGGCGGGATTTTTGAGAATGGCGCGAGCGATGGCGATGCGTTGCCGCTGGCCACCGGAGAGTTGAATGCCGCGGTCGCCGACGAGCGTGGCGTAGCCCTCGGGGAAGGCGGAGATGAAGTCGTCGGCGTTGGCGAGTCGTGCGGCTTCGCGAATGGCGGCGGCGTCCGCGTCGGGGCGACCATAAACGATGTTCTCGGCGATGGTGCCGCCAAAGAGGAGCACGTCCTGCGGCACGATGGCCATCTGGCCACGCAGCCAGGGGAGCGGATAGTCGCGGGCATCGCGTCCGTCGATCAGGAGCCGGCCGCTTTCCGGCGCGTAGAAGCGCAGCAGCAATGCGGTGAGCGTGGATTTGCCGGCGCCACTGGGACCCACGAGCGCGACCCGCTCGCCGGCACGCGCGGCGAGGGTGACTTCGTGCAAAACCGCGACATCGGGCCGCGAAGGATAACGGAAACTGACGGCTTCAAAGGCGACCTCGCCGCGTAGGCGCGCCGAGGGCGGGGTGGCGAGAGGGGCGGAGACGCCGATGGGATTTTGGGCTGCGGCCTCGGTGGGTTCGCGGAGAAGTTCGCGCACGCGCTGGGTGGAGCCGACGGTTTTCTGAAGCTGTGTAAAGAGCTCGGCGGCCTGGCCCATCGCGCCGGCGACGAAGGTGGTGTAGAGCACGAACCGGGTGAGCTGGCCGGGGCTGATGTCGCCGCTCTGGAGCAGGCCGGCGCCAAACCACAGGACGATCACGATACCTCCGAAGAGGGCGACGATGAAGAACGCGACGAACACGGCGCGCCAGCGGGCGGCGCTGAGGGCGGCGGTGAGCACGCGGGCGTTGGCGCGGTCGTAGCGACCCCGTTCGAAAGCTTCGTTGGCGAAGGCTTTCACGCTGGCGATGGCCTGGAGCGTTTCTTCGACGATGGTGTTGGTCGCAGCGAGTTGGTCTTGCGTCTCGCGGGAGAAAACCCGCAGGCGACGACCGAAGAAAACGGCGGCGGCGATGAGCAGTGGCAGCGTGCCGAGCATTACCGCCGTGAGCCGGCCCGAGGTGAGTGCGATCATGGTAATGCCGCCAAGGAGGAAGACGGTTTGCCGGCAGATTTGGGGTAGGGCGTCGATCAACGTGCCTTCGATTTGGGCGACATCGGTGGTGATCCGACTGGTGAGTTCACCGACACGGCGTTGGGCAAAAAAGGCCATCGGTAGCGCGATGAGCCGACCGTAGCAATCACGGCGCAGATCGGCCAGGGCGCTCTGGCCGACGCGGTTGAAAGCGAGGGCACTGTTGAATGACGCTAGCGCCTGCAGTGTGATGGAGACCGCGAGCAGGAGCGCGACTTGATTGAGGCTCACCGCGCCGACTAGGGGCAGGGTGGTGGCGCCGGGGTGCAGGGCTGCATCAATGAGCGATCCCGCGAGGAGCGGGAACGCGAGTCCCAGCGCGGCGCTCACGAAGAGAGTGCAGAGGCCCGAGAAGAACCGCGCCCGGTGGGGACGCACGTAGCGGGCGAGGGCGAAGGTCTGGCGTAGGCTCTCGCGGGTAAGCGGGGCCTTGAACAGGCGTTGTTGAGCGAGGTCTTCTTGCGGCGGGTTGCGGCGAGCCATGAATGCAGAGTTCAGGGCGGCACGGCGAAAACACAAATAATGCCAGCTTCGTCCCGCGTTAAACCTGCGAATAATAAACGCAGCCGAAAAGACGACGTGCGGAAAGTTTATTGAGAGAGGGAATTTAAGCTGTAGGCGGGCCACGGAAAGCGCCGTTTCGTCCGCTTTCCGGGTCGGCGATTCTGATTGCCCGGCTCTGGTATTCTCGCCGGCCTTGAGGCATGGGAGCCAAATATCTACCGACCGCCCGCGACCTCAAAGCCAGCCAACGCTTCCAGCTGAAGCAAACCGCTCTACCCAAGCTCAAGAAGGGCGAGGGTAAGAAGATTAAGAAGAAGTAGGACGCCGGTTCCCGTAGTTCGGGCGGTGTGAGGCGAGCGTGAGCGCCCCGTTTGGCGCAGGCCCGCCGCCGATCAAAACCACCGTTGCCCAGAAAATCGATGACCCCTTTGATTAAATTCCGCCCGCTCGCCCGCTCAGATCACGAGGCCGCGGCCCAACTGCTGCACCGTTCGTTGGTGAGTTGGTATCAGAGCCGGCTGGGGCAGGGGACGCGGTTTGGCGATAGCTACGAGCCTTTCCGATTATTTCCCGAGGTTTATGCGGCGCTCGATCCCGGCCAGGCGGTCGCGGCGCACGACGCCGATTCGGGCGAACTGCTCGGCGTATGTTTTGTGCACCCGCGGAAGACCCATGTCGCAATCGGTATCGTCGCGATGGCGCCGGAGGCGCAGGGGCGCGGGGTCGCTCGGGCGATGCTTACGCCGGTCCTCGACGATGCCCGGCGGCACGGGCTGCCGGTGCGATTAATTTCCAGCCTGCTCAACCTCGATTCGTTTTCGCTGTATTCTCGCTTTGGGTTTGTGCCGCACACGATTTACCAAGACCTCGCGTTAAACGTCCCGTTTTCGGGGCTCACCGCGCTGCCGCCGCCCCGTGCCGGGCGCGTGCGGCGGGTTACCGACGTCGCCGAAGCCGCGCGGTTGGCTGCATTCGAAGAGCAATGGCAGGGCCTTCAACGGGAGACAGATTACGATTTCTTTCTCCGTAATGCGGTCGGCGCGTGGACCGTATGGGCACTCGAGCATGCGGGCGGCGCGCCCGAGGGATTTCTGGTCGCGAGCCATCACCCGTCGTGTGTGATGCTGGGGCCCGGCGTGGCCTGCGATGAGGCGGTCGCGGCGGCGTTGCTCTGGCGGGCGCTGGACGCGATGCGCGGATTGAGCCCGGTTTTTCTAGTGCCGTGCGCTGCATCGCAACTGGTCCGGCAGTGTTACGCGTGGGGCGCGCGCAACGTCGAACTGCATGTGGCACAGGCCTTGGGACCGATTCCTGCGGCGCGGGGGATCGCATTCCCGACGTTTCTACCCGAGACGGGCTGACGTCCGGTCTTTTCAGCCCAGACAAAGGCCGGGATTGCCAGCGGCGAAATCGACGTGTTCAAAATTTCGCGTTCATCAACCCCGTCGGTTCAACCCACCCGAAACGTATTTCCCATGGCGACTATTCAAGGAGCAGGCACGAAACAAAACACCTACGACGCCATTGTGATTGGCTCTGGTATCAGCGGAGGTTGGGCCGCAAAGGAGCTCACCGAAAAAGGGCTCAAGACGCTCGTGCTTGAACGGGGGCGCGACGTGAAGCACGGGGATTACCCCACGGCGTTCACCGAAAGTTGGGAATTTGAGGGCCGCACCAAGCTCCCGCCGGCCGAACTCGCCAAGCAGGAAAAACAGAATCGCACCGGCTACACCACGCATCCGTCGTCCGCGCACTGGTTCGTCAACGACCTCGAGAATCCCTACTCGGAAGATCAGCGCTTCGACTGGATGCGCGGCTATCATGTCGGCGGGCGTTCGCTGTTGTGGGGACGCCAGTCGTATCGGTTGAGCGATCTCGATTTCGAAGCCAACGCACGGGACGGCGTCGCGGTCGACTGGCCGATCCGCTACGCGGACATTTCCCCGTGGTATGATCATGCGGAACGCTTCGCCGGCATCAGTGGCAGTCTTGAAAATCTCCCGCACCTGCCGGACGGCCAGTTTCTGCCGCCGATGGAGATGAACTGTCTCGAAAAAGATGTGAAGCGCCGGGTGGCCGCCGCATTCGGTGGTCGCCCGATCATCATCGGACGCACGGCCAATCTCACGCAGCCGCACAACGGTCGCGCCACCTGCCAATACCGCAACCGCTGCATCCGCGGCTGCCCTTACGGCGCCTACTTCAGCAGCAACGCCGCGACGCTTCCCGCCGCCTACGCTACCGGTAACCTCACGCTGCGGCCGTTTTCCATCGTGAACGAACTGATCTACGACCCGGGAAAGGGGCGCGCGACCGGCGTGCGGATCATCGACGCCCAGACCAGTGAGACGATCGAGTATCACGCGAAGGTGATTTTCTCCTGCGCCTCGGCCGTCGCCTCGACGTTCATCTTACTCAATTCGACCTCCGAGCGTTTCCCGAACGGCCTGGGCAACGACAGCGGTGAACTCGGTCACAACCTGATGGACCACCACTTCAAAGTCGGTGCTGCCGGCGTGTCCGAGGATTTTAAAGACAGCTACTACCGCGGCCAGCGGGCGAACGGCATCTACGTCCCGCGCTTCCGCAACCTTAACAAGGAAACCAAGCAGAAAGACTACATCCGTGGCTTCGGTTATCAGGGCAATGCGAACCGCACCGATTGGGCGCGCGGGATCAAAGAGCTCGCGATGTTCGGGTCGAAATTTAAGGCGGACATGATCGCGCCCGGCCCGTGGCGCTTGGGCATCGGCGCGTGGGGCGAGTGTCTTCCTTACCACGCGAACCGCCTTTATTTGAATAAGACGGTTCGCGACAAATGGGGCCAGCCCACGGTCACGTTCGACGCGGGCTGGAAAGAAAACGAATATGCGATGCGCAAAGACATGAAGGCCTCCGCGGTCGAGATGCTCGAAGCCGCCGGCCTCAAGGATGTGACGCCGTTTGACGACGTGGTGAACAGCGCGCCCGGCAATTGCATTCACGAGATGGGCACCGCCCGCATGGGCCGCGACCCCAGGACCTCGGTGCTCAACCAATGGAACCAAGTGCACACGGCGCCCAATGTGTTTGTGACCGACGGCGCGTGCATGACCTCGTCATCGTGCGTCAACCCCTCGCTCACCTATATGGCGCTCACGGCACGCGCCTGCGAGCACGCGGTGGACGAACTCAAGAAGAACAACCTATAACCCGCGGCCGTCCGACCATGATCCCAATCGCCCAACTCTCGCCCAAGTCCGGCCACACTGATGTCCCTACGATCACCCGGCGCGAAGCGATCAGGCGCGCCGCGCTGTTTCTCGGCGTGGCCATCTCGCCGTCGGTGCTCATGGGCGCGCTGCGCGCCGCGACGGCTCCGGGAGAGGCGGTCGCATCGCCGGCTTTTCTTTCGGCGAGGCAATTGGAAACCGCCGCCGCGATCGCGGAGCGAATTCTCCCGCGCACCGAAACGCCCGGCGCTCTCGACGTGGGCGTGCCCGCGTTTATCGACCTCATGGTCGGTAAATATTTCAGCGCGGGGGAGCAACAGATGTTCGCGGCGGGTCTTGCGGAGTTCGACGCGGCCAGCGTCGCGAAGCATCGGCTGACTTTTGCCGGGCTTTCGGCCGCGCAACAGGACGCTCTCCTCATGGAGTTGGCGGTGGCTGCGCAGGAAAAGGAAAAAACGTTCTGCCATCAAATCCGCGAGTTGACGGTGGTCGGCTATTTTACGTCCGAAAAAGTAGGGCGGAATGTCCTTCACTACGATCCGGTTCCCGGCCGGTTCGATGCCTGCGTGCCGTTGTCCGAGGTCGGCAATAGATCGTGGACAAAGTAGGCGCCCGACCGACCGCCTCGGCTGTTCCTGCCCCGCGCCGATTGGGTAATTGACGGGATTTAGCTTTGTGACGCCGGTGCGAATCCGCCCGGGCTTCATACCACGCAAATCGGCGTAGATAGTTTTGTGTCGACGGCCCTCGATGCGTCCAAAGACGGCGCGGCGGGTGATGTGGCGCGCGTGCAAGAACTGCTGGAACAGGTTGAGCTGGCCGATCAATTCGGGCTCGATGTGCTCGGCATCGGCGAACACCACCGTGCTGATCACGTGGCCTCAGCGCCCGCCGCGTTGCTCGCCGCCGCGGCTGCGCGCACGGAACGTATCCGATTGGCCAGTGCGGTGACGGTGCTCAGCTCGGACGACCCGGTGCGCGTTTTTCAACGGTTTGCCACGCTCGATCTTATTTCGCAGGGGCGCGCCGAGATCATCATCAGGCGCGGATCTTTCATCTAGTCCTACCCACTGTTCGGATTCGACCTCGAGAACTACGACGAACTTTTTCCGAGAAACTGGAGCTGTTGCTCAAACTGCGCGATCAGACCAAAGTCGCCTGGTCGGGCAAACACCGGCCATCGCTCACGGGGCAGGGCGTTTGTCGACGGCCCGTCCAAAACCCGCCGCCGGTCCGGATCGGCGTCGGTGAGACACCGGAGTCGGTCATCCATGCGGGCAAGCTCGGCCCGCCGATGGTGCTCGCGATCATTGGTGGGCAGTCGTCGCAATTTCGGCCGCTCGTCGATCTGTATCGATGCTCCGGCAAAGCCGCCGGCCACGCACTGGAGAAGCTTAGGGTGGGCGTTCATTCCATCGAATTCCAAGCCGATACCACGGGCGAGGCGCGGGAGACATTCCGGCCCGCCTACCGCGCGGCCTTCGGTAAGATTGGGCGAGAGCGCGGCTGGGCACCGCCGACGCGGCTTCAGTTCGATGCGCAAACCAGTCCGATCGGAGCGTCTATGGTAGGCGACGCTGAGGCGGTCGCGACGAAGATTCTCGCGGAGCACACGGTTCTCGGTGGCCTCTCAAAAAATACCATTTTACTCGATAATCGCGCACTCTTGCATCGTCAGATCATTCGGGCGATTGAGCTGCTCGTCACTGAGGTCGCGCCCGCCGTTAAGAAGGAGCTGGATTCCACCGGTGTGCCGGTGCGTCCGGTGCAATCATCGTGTGGCGGTGAATTGCCCGCGGGCGTTTTCCCTTTCGTTAAGAGTCCGCATTAATCCATCGATGTCGTTCATAACCCGAGAGCGAACCGTTTCGAAACGACCGTTGATCGGCACCTCGCGATTTGCGCTTACGCAGTGGAAGGTGACGAAATAGTTTTTGCGCGCACGGTGGTGCCGCCGGAGCTACGTCGCCGCGCGATCGCCGAATAGTTGGTTCGGGCCGCCCGATGGAGACCGTATCCGCCAAACCCGCGCAAACGAACGAACGATTGACGACTGCTGTCGCCGCGGCGCTCGATGCCTTAAAATAGAGGCATCAACGCCTTTCGGGATCGTTGAGTTCAGGTCGAGCGGGCGACGCATCCGGCCTTGATGATTGATCCAGTTTTCCACAGGGATGGGCACCTTATGAACACCCCGAATTCTTCCTCCGTGCTCAGTCGCCGCGATTTTCTAATGCGCGCTGGTCTGCTGACCGCCGCTGCTGGACTCGCGCCGTCATCTCTCGCTGCGGCGGCCGCACCGGGGTCGGCTTCTTCTGCTCCCACCGCCACGAATGGGTATCAAATTGGCATTTTGGAAAAATGGTTTTTCGACGGCGGTGACGGTGGCGCGCTGAAATACACTCCGGACGAAATGGCGCAAACGCTCGACGAGATTGGTTTGGATCTTGAGCTCACGTTGCGAAAACAGGGCCACATTACGCCGGAGAAAGCGCCGGACGAGCTTCCGATCATGGCTGCTGCGCTGGCAAAAAAAAAGCGCCGCATCCTCTGGGTCGCCATGGATACCGTGCGTCCCGACGAGCCGCACTGGGAAAAGGCGCTGCGAGTCGCGAAGCAGCTCGGCGTGCCGCAATACCGGCACCGTGGGTTCCGTTACGCGTCGGGGAGTCCGCTCAAAGCGCAGATCGCTGATTTTAACAGTATGGCGAAGGAGTTTGCCGCCGCCAACAAGGAGATCGGTATTCAAGGCGTCTATCAAATCCACGCCGGCGCGACGATGGCTGGCAGCGCCGCTTGGGATCTCGATGCGATTTTGGGCGACATCGACCCGAAATACTTCGGCGTAGCGTTCGATCCCCGTCACGTGATGGTCGAGCAAGGTCAGGCGTGGCCAAATGCGGTGCAGTTACTCGCCCCGCGCACGGTCGCGCTGTGTCTGAAGAGCTTCAAATGGGACGGCGACAACACCGTCGAGGTGCCGCTCGGCCAAGGTCGCGTGCAAAAGCCCATTATAGATCAAGTCATCGCCGCGCACGGCGGTCCGCTGCCGATCTGTATCCATATCGAGCATTTCAAGGATGCTGCGGGCAAACTCGTCCCGGTGCCGTTTGCGCGACGCGCCGCCATCGTTGAGGCCTTCCGCGCCGACGCGCGCGTGCTGCGGGGCTGGCTGGGCACGGCTCAAACCTGAGCGCCGCGCTGCGGTTTTAACCGGACCGTCACCCTGCGGCCATGAATTTGTCACAGCGCGTCGGCAGGATGCGTGAGACCTACCCAAACTGCATGCTCACCTTTATCCTGCCCGACATCACTCCACGCCCGACCCGGCCGGCTTTTTTTCACGCCCCGTGTTTGCTGGCCGCCGCGCTAGTCCTGGGTGTGACGCTGGCCGCCCGGGGCGCGGACAATGCCGCGGCGGCGAGGGGAGGCCCGAAGATTACCACGAATGAGGAAGTGGTCTCATTGCAGAACTTCGTCGTCACCGGCTCCAACATCAAACGCACCGACATGGAAAAAGTGGTGCCGATCACCGTCATCAATCAGGACGCCATCGCCGCGCGCAATGCCCTCACGCCCGTCGATCTGCTCACCTCGCTGCCGCAGGTCACGAGTCTCCCGGAAAACGAAACCCGCACTGGCTCCTCCGGCGCGCGTGGCGACAACGCCAACATCAATTTCCGCAACCTCGGTGCCACCGCCACCTTGATCCTCATCGACGGCCGGCGCATGGCCATCAATCCGATGACCGCCGGTCTCTCCCAGGCGGTGAACGTCAACCAGCTGCCCAACCAGGGCGTCGATCACATCGAGGTGCTGCGCGACGGCGCCTCGTCGATCTACGGTTCCGACGCGGTGGGCGGCGTCGTGAACTACGTCATGCGCCGAGATTTTCGCGGCACCGAGGTCACCTTCCGCTACGGCCTGCCCGAGCACAAGGGCGGGCACTACGGGCAGGGCACGGTGATGCTCGGCAGGAATTTCGCGGGCGGTAAAGGCCGCTTCGTCGTGACGCTCGAGGGGTTTTATCGCGAGGCGATCTACCTGCGGGACCGTGATTTTTCGCGCGAATCCAACATCAGCGCCAAAATGCCGGCGCCGTTCAATGCTCTCGGCGGCTCCTTCGATCCCCGCTCGGCACGCGGCTTCTATCCCCAGTTCCTCGTCGGCACGAGCACGACCAACAATTATCTGAAACTGGTCAACGGTGTCCCTACGCTCACCACCAGTGCGCCCACGCGTGCCGCCAATCCCGAGTATTACCTCGACCTGAATCTTTTCACGATGGCGCAGCCACGCGCGAAACGCACCAACTCCTTCGCTTCCCTCGAATATGATCTCACGCCGCGGATCACGGCCTTTGGCGACTTCGGCTACTACAAGTCCGTCTCGACGATGGTGCGCCAGCCGCTCGCGCTCAACGCGCCCACGACCGATGCCTACGGGATCATGTCGATCGACAATCCCTACAACCCCTACGGCTCGCGCTTCTACAGCGCCGACGGGTCGGCCAATGCCGACGGCACCGCGCGTCTCACCGGCGCGCCGCGCACCGTGAGCCTCCTCTCGGAGACGATCCTCGATCTGCCCGTCGAGGAGATCAAAACCCACAACGAGGCCGTCCGCTTCACCGCCGGCCTCCGCGGCCAGCCCCCCCGCGACTGGTCGTGGGAAAGCGCCGCCTTCTACAACCGCGTGCGCGGCCTCGACGAGGCCAAGAACGACGTGCGCGAAAGCCTCTTTCAGGCCGCGCTTAAACGCACCGACGCGACGGCCTTCAATCCGTTCGGAAACACTTTCAAGGTCTCAAACGGCGCGGTCGTCGCCGACAAGCCCTACACCAATCCGCGCTCGGTCATCGACTCCTTCGCGCGCGTCTTCTCGCGCAACGCCCAGAGCTACATCGCGAGCTGGGACGCCAAGGCCACCGGTCCGGTATTTACGCTGTGGAGCGGCGATGTGCGCGTCGCCATCGGCACCGAGTATCGCGGCGAGGATCTGAAGGACCTGCGTCCTCCGTTCAGCGGCGAGAATCCCCCGGGCTCCGGACTCGATCCGCTCAACAACGATTTCCTCCTGCACCCCGCACGGCCCGACGTGCGCGGCCATCGCACCGTGACGAGCTTCTACGCGGAGACGGTGGTGCCCCTCGTCGCGCCCAAGAACGGCGTGCCGCTCGTCAACTCGTTTGAACTCACCGCCGCCGGCCGCTTCGAAAACTACAGCGATTTCGGCAACACCATGAAACCCAAGTTCGGCGTGAACTGGCGCCCCGTGTCGTGGATCATGCTGCGCGGGTCCTACAACCAGGGCTTCATGGCTCCGAGTCTTGCGGCGCTCTACACGAGCCCGCGCTGGAGCATCAGCGCCGGCGCCGGTGACATCGACCTCTACCGCAATCCGGTCACCAACGAGGGCGCTTACATCGCGCGCAACTATTTCGGCGGCAGCCCGACGCTCAAAGCCGCCCAGTCGAGGGGTAAAACCGGGGGCATCGTGATCGATGTGCCGCACGTGAAGGGCCTGAGCCTCACCGTGGACTGGTGGCAGATCCGCCGCACCAACCTCCTCGGCCAGCGCAGCACCGCCCAGGTTTACACTAGCGACCTCGCCCTGCTTCAGGCTGCCACCAAGGCCCAGCTCGCCGCCGGCAAGTCGATCAGTCAGGTCGATCTCGGCAGCGGCACCGTCGACTACAAGGGCGATCCGGATGTCGTGCGCCTCGCGCCGACCGCCGCCGACACCGCCACGTTCGCCGCCTACAATGCCGCCAATCCGGGCAATCCGCAGGGCCTGGCGGGCCGAATTTTTTCTAACAACACGCCGTTCGTAAATCTCGCGAGCAGCTACGACGAGGGCGTCGATCTCGGGCTCAACTACGCGTTGCCGAAAAATTTCCTCGGCAACTTCGTGCTCAACTCCGACTGGGCCTATCTCGTCGCCTCGCGCAACACGACCGCCCCTTCCAACGTCGCCGCGATCACTGCGGACAACGTCAACGTCGGCGGCGATGCCCGCTGGCGCGGCACAACGACGCTCTCTTGGCGCAAGGACGCGTGGTCCGGCTCGTTCGGCGCGTATTACATCGGCGCGTCGCAAGACAGCCCCACGACCACGCAAGCCGTATGGGAATCGCTCGGTCGCCCCGGCTACATCGTGCGCCAGTTCACGAACGGCGCCTACGCCTACCGCTACCTGATGCACGACTCAGTGACGTTTAACGCCTCGTTCGGCTATCGCTTCGGCGCGAAGTCCCCCGATTGGCTGCGGCAGACGCGACTCCGCCTCGGTGTTATTAACCTCGCAGACAAAGCCCCGCCCATCGCTTCGGGCCAGTCCACCTACAGCCCGTCGGTTAACCAGAGCATGGTGGTGGGCCGCACGTGGACGGTCGAACTCACCAAGGCTTTCTGATCTTCTCGCCCATGCACCTTCTCTCGCCTCGCTCGCTCCTCGGGCTGTTGACGCTCTCGGCTGGTTTTGCAGCTGAACCCGTCGCGCCGCCGAAACCGATATCCGAGGGCGACGCGAACCGCGAGTGGCTCATGTCGTTGCCCGCCGCGCCGAAGCCCGAGCTCACGCGTCACGGCCTCGCCGCCGAGGAGCTGCGCCGTTGGAAAGTGCGCGGTGCGAACCAAGGCGTGGCCGTCGATGCGAAATACTTCTACGGCGTCGGCAACCACGTCGTCGGGAAATACGAGAAAACGACCGGCAATCGCGTCGCCGAGTGGGTCGGGCCGCGCGGAGGCGCAACGATCCATCTCAACGGCGGTCTCATCCAAGACGGCCTGCTCGTGCTCGCGCACTCGAACTTCCCGCAGCTACCCATGGCGAGTTCGCTGGAATATTTTGATCCGGCGACGGTGCAACCCGTTAAAACGCAGGGCCTCGGCATCCGCCTCGGCTCCCTCACGTGGGCGGAAAAGAAGGACGGTTTTTGGTGGGCGTGTTTCGCCAACTACAACGATCAAGGCACCACGCCCGGCTTCGACAATCGCTGGACCTATCTCGGCAAATTCGACGAGCACTGGCAGATGGTGGAGTCGTGGATTTTCCCGCCGCAAATCGTCGCCGCGTGGGGCAAGAGCGCGAGTTCCGGCGGAAGCTGGGGTGACGACGGTCTGCTCTACGTCACCGGCCACGACGAGAAGGAACTCTACGTGCTACGCCTCCCGAAAATGGGCGTGGCGCTCGAGTATGTGACCACCATGGCGGTGCCCTTTGAGGGCCAGTCCTGGGCCTGGGATCGCGGCGAAAAGCGCGTGATCTACGGCATCACGCGCAAGTCCGGCGAAGTCGTCGCGGCGCGCATTCCGGAGTTGCCGGCGGCGTTGTTGCGGCGCTGAAGCGCGACCCTTGCGGGAGACTGAGCTAACGGAATTTTCGGGGGATGGCGGGGCCGCGGTCTGCCGGATCTGGGTTCGTTCGTTGAAGGATTGAAAGAGCGAGCACTTGTTCGCCAAATCCCACTTAGTTAAAGCACCCAAAATCATGAGCTCTAATCCCATTGTCGCCCCAGCCGTTTTTCCCTCCGACCGCGAATTGGTCCTGACGCGCGTTCTCAACGCTTCGCGCCAAAAAATCTATCAATGTTGGACCGATCCGAAGCTGATCACGCAGTGGTTCACGCCGCCGCCGTTTACCACGCCGTTCGCCGAGACCAACGTTCGCGGCGGTGGCTCCAGCCTCATCACGATGCGCGGGCCCGACGGCACGGACTATCCGAACCGTGGCGTTTACCTTGAGGTCGTCCCGAACGAGCGCCTCGTTTTCACGGATGCCTACGTGCGGGCTTGGGAACCGTCAGAAAAACCTTTCATGACGGCGATCCTCACGTTTGAAGACGCCGGAGCGGGTAAGACCCTTTACACCGCGCGCGTCCGCCACTGGAGCGTCGCCGATTGCCGGGCCCACGAGAAGATGGGTTTCCATGACGGCTGGGGCGTCGCGACCACTCAGCTCGAAGCTCTGGCCAGTAGGATTTAAGGCCCGAGCAAACTCCAACGGCGAAATGCGACGCGGAAACCCACCGGCGCCGGGGGGTGCGTGGTCGTTGGCCTGCCGGACCGAGTTACGATGGCCCTTATGCCGAAGCCAAGGAGGTCGTGGGCGGTTATTTCTTCCTGATGGTCGCGGACTTGGACGAGGCCACCGAGGCGGCCCGGCCGGAGTTCGGCCGGATTGGCTGGAACGGCCCGAGGCGGGGGGCTACCAAAGGGGACCCAAGCCGCATGTCCTCCACCGCCAAAACTCCTCCGGCCAAGCCCAAACGATTCTCGCTGATCCGGTCATTCGTCCTGGCTGACGTTCTGACGTTGGGGAACGGCTTCTGCGGCAGCGGCTCCGTGCTAGCGGCGATGCACTACCTCGTCACGGCCGAGAGTCGCTGGCTGGTGACCGCGATGGTGTTGCTCCCCGTCGCGCTGGTATTTGATTTCGCCGATGGCCGAGTGGCGCGGTGGCGGCATCGCTCCTCTGCAATCGGGGCGGACTTGGACTCGCTGGCCGACGTCATTTCTTTCGGCCTCGCGCCAGCCGCGCTGGGATTCGCGGTGGGGCTGCGCGGTGTGCTCGACGTCGCGATCCTGCTTTATTTCGTGGCGTGCGGCATCAGCCGTCTCGCCCGCTTCAACGCCACGGCCGACGCACTCTCGGATGACAGCGGCAAAGTGAAATATTTCGAAGGCACGCCGATTCCCACCAGCGTTTTGATCGTGGCGGTGATCGCGCTGCTGCATTTCCAAGGTCTGCTCGGACGCAATCTCTGGCTTGGGAGCTGGAGTATCGGCAGCCTGGTGCTGCACCCGCTCACGATCCTCTACGCTGTGAGCGGGAGTGCGATGATCAGCACCGTGCGGGTGCCGAAGATTTGAAGGGCAGCCGCGCGCGTCGGGCGGCGCCGATTCAAGCGCGACAATGCGGGCCCTCGGCGCGGTGCGGCTGGCGTCGCCAGCGGTTGATCTTTTTCGGAAAAATAACTGGAGAAACGTGGCGGCGCGGGCGCCAGGCCCGGAGCCTTCCGAAGACAACTAAAGCGTGCGGATGCACGAGCGATCCGCGTCCCGGGCCTGACCGCTTTTCGCGGTGCGCCCGAGGCTTACCTGCCGGATTTCTTCGCCGAGGCGGCCGTTGATCTGCGATGCGGCGACGGCGTGGCGACGGCGGGGGCGAGTGGGGCGGGCGGATCGAGCGGTTCCGACGTTAATTTCACGGAGACCGACATCGCCTGGAAGGAAGAGGCCGGGCCGTAGTAGGAACCGGTTACCGGCATGACGCCGCGCGGGTGATTGCTGAGGCCGGTGGCGACGTGGGCCGGGGTCGTCTCCGTGCCGAGGGTGGGATCGAAGCCGCGCCAGCCGTGGCCGGGCAGATAGATTTCGGTCCAAGCGTGGGTCGAAGCGTAGCCGGCCTCGGCCGCGGAGCATTCGAGGTAGCCGCTGGCAAACCGCGCCGCGATGCCAAGGCTGCGCGCCGCATCAAGGAGCAGCGTGGCAAAATCGCGACAAGATCCGACGCCCTTCTTGATCGTCTGCGCGGGCGTTAGGACGCCCTTCTCCTCACGGCGCACGTAGCGGATCTGATCGTGCACCGCGCGGTTCAAACCACGCACGATCAATTCCACGTCGTCGCGGTGTTTCGGGCTGCGATCGCGCACCCAATGACTCACCGCCGCACCATCCGAAGGATAAGATGGCTGTTGGTAAGCGGCGACGACCGCGATCTCGAGCGGGTCGTAAACGGGTGGCCACGGCGTGGGCTCCGTATCGTGGGTGCGGTGCGAGTAGGGCGGCGTGCGAGTGACGAGCACATTGCTGACGACGCGCAGCTCCTTGCCGGGTTTTTCAAAGTCGAGCGTCCCGATGGAGTTGCCGAAAACGTCGCGCGTCCACGTGAGGGTGGCCGCCGGGACCGCCTGCACCTGCATGGATTCCACCCGCAAGTCGTGACCCTCGCGCGGGCGCAGCACGAGGCGGTGCGGGCCGAAGCGGACTTTGCGCGTATAAGTGTAACGGGTTTCGTGGACGATGCGAAGTTTCAATCTGCTCCCAACGTGGGCCTCGACGCGATGCCGTCAAACTTCGGCCGGCAAATAGGCCTGGGAGTGCGCGTCAGTCGAACGCGACGAGAAACTTGATGAGATTCTCGACGTGCGCATCCACGGTGATGCCGAGGTGCTCGCAGCCGACGGTGATGGTGGCGCGGTCCACTTTGGCGGCGAAGGCGGTGTCCTTGATCTTCTTCTTGATCGAGCCGGCCTTCATCTCGCCGTAGGGCACGGGGTTCATTTTCCGGTAGGCGTAGAAAATTCCGCAGAGTTCGTCGGTGGCGAGGAGTGCGGCGGCGAGTTTCGTCTGCGGCGGGGTGGCGAAGCCGTTGTAGCCGTAAGCGTGAGCTTCAACGGCGTGGATCAATTCGTCGGGGTAGCCCCAGTTGCGGAACCAGCCGAGCGACTCGCGCGGGTGGGTGTCGGGGTGTTTCTCAAAATCAATGTCGTGCAGGAGGCCGGTCAGATACCAGAGTTCCGGGTCGCCGGCGAAGAGCGCCGCGTAGCCTTCCAGGGCGGTGGCGACCATCCGCGCGTGGTAGCGCTGGTAGTAGTCGGTGACGTGTTGTTCGATGAGTTGGCGGGCGACGTCGCGGCTGGGGAGTGGCATTTCAAAAGTGAGAGCTCGCGGGGTAGGGAAGTCCAATCAACGTCGCAGTCCGGGCGACGGGCCTTGTCACCGCGCGATCTGTGACGCCTGATTCTAGGCATCATGGGCGCAGAATTTACGGAAGAGGAAGAAACGCTGTTTAACCGCATCGGCGAATCCGTGCTCAGGCGGCTCCGCAAGACCCGCAACCCGGGCGATCTGCTCGGGGTGCTCGCCGGCGAGCACAAGCAGTTCGACCTCGCCTACGCGACCGCGCCCGCCGCCGCGCGCGAATCCGTGGCCTGCCGGGCCGGGTGCGACGCGTGCTGCCATGTGCCGGTGGGCGTGCAGGCGCACGAGGTGCTCATCGTCGCGCAGCACATCCAGAAAACCTTCTCGCCCGAGGCCCTCGATGCGGTGATCGCCCGCGCCGCCGTCCATCGCGCGGCGTTTGCCGGGAAGTCCAACGCGGAGCGGGCGATGCTGCGCACGCCCTGCGTGGTGCTGCACGCGGGCAGTTGCTCGGTGTATGGCGCGCGCCCCGAGGCCTGCCGCTCGCACCACAGCAACAACGCCACAGCCTGCGGGCTGAACCTGGATTTCGAGACCGAGGAAATCGACGTGTATGTCCACGGCGTGCGCGGTCGGATGTTTGCCGTCATGTTGGGTATCGACCAGGCGGCGGCGGAAGCGGGCTACGACGGGCAAGCCTACGATCTTGGCTCCGCGTTGCACGAGGCGCTCACTGACAGTCTGTGCGCGGTGCGATGGACGCAGCGCAAACCCGCGTTCTCCGAGTCGTGCTGGGAAGAAGCGCCCGACAGCCTCGGCGGAGAATCCGGGGTGATCCGCGCCGAAGGTTTTTTTGAGCCGGAATAGGCACGGTGGGAAACGAGGGGAAATGGGCTGGAGAACTGTATAACTGTAGGACCGACCGGCGGTCGGTTTCGAGAGGGCCTGGCCGGCGGTCCGGCCTACAGCAAGGCACAGCGGGCGGAAGTGACGCGGCTACGGTTTCGCCGGGCGGAGCGACGCGACGTAGGCGGCGATGGCGACGAGATCTTCGGCGCTCAGATTGGCGACGGCCGGCTGCATCAGTTGTGAGAGCGGGCTTTTGCGCGTGCCTTGTTGTATGTCGTAAAGTTGGCGGGCGATGTAGCTAGGCGAACGGCCGGCAATACCTGGGATCTCGGCGACACCGTTGAGGTCGGGGCCGTGGCAGGTGGCGCAGGCGACGGTTTTTCCGGGCACGGGTTTGCCATCGACGACCGTCGCGCCGCCGGTGGCGACGAGGGCCTCGCCTTTCTTCACGCTTCCAATGGGAACGTAAGCGATAAACCCCGAGCGTGGATCGCGGAGTAACTCGGTGGCGTCGGCGTTTTCGGGCATCTCCATGATGCGGCCGGCAAGGGGCTCGGTGGGTTCCGTTTCGACGGGCACAAACATGTTGGTGACGATCTTCGACCGCGGCACGCGCGCGGTCTCGACGACTCGAATCCACGGGGTCGGAGGGAGTGTCGCGAAGTAATCGGCGGCCTCTTTGATTTCCTCATCGGTCATGGCCTGCGCGAGGGCGATCATCAGCAGCGTGTTGGCTTTGCGGGGCTCGGCCGAAGCGCGCAGGCCATGCTTCATGTCCTGCATCTGACGGATGAAATACGCCGCCGGCAGGCCGGCGACCGGGGCGTTTTCGGGACGGCCCTTGCCGTTGGGCATGTGGCAAAACGCGCAGGCAAAAGCTTTTTCGCCCAAGCTGGCCGGGCCGTTTTTCATGATCGGCGTAAGCGGGGGATGGTCGCCGGGAAACCAATCCACGACGTCGTGGCCGTTGCGGATTTCAAGAAGGGAAAATTCTCCCGTGCTGCCCGCGATATGGCGTGGGCGCTTTTGTTCGCCGGCGTCTTCGTTGGGACGCAGCGCGTGGGTCGGCGGACCCGGCAGCGTGGCTTTCTCGCCGGGCGCGGCGGGTGTGACGAAACCGTAGGCCCAGAGCGGGAGCTCTACGGTCGCAGCAGGCGGGGGAGCGCTGGCGAGCGCGGCGGAAACGATGACGGCGCCGATGACGGCAAACAGAGGGCGGTAAAATTTAGTCACGGGTGTGGGCGGGGGGAGCCGGGGCGATGCGACTGGTGTCTTCGGGCGGCGGTTTGCTCAAGCGCAATTCTGCTCTTGGTGCAGTGCCCGAGGATGTGGGGCGGAGTGGTGCGGGTCGTCGTCGGCCGATTTTGGCCATGTCCGTCGGGTGAGCGGTGCTAGGAGGCGCGGGGCGGTGGGCTTGCAGGAGGCTTGAACCGGCGCCGGAGCCGTGTGTGCTGCGCGGGTGCTGACCACTTTGCGCCGTGCGGAATATGCCGAACTCATCGGACTATTCTTCCTCCAAGGGGCGGCGCTGGGTATGTGGTTCGTGCCGCTTAGCGCGGTGCTCGAGGCGCACGGCTTGGCGCGGATCCGGCCCTACGCGTTCGCGGCGTCGGGCGTGGCGGCGTTTGTGTCGCCGTTGTTGTTCGGGGCGATGGCGGATCGGCACGCTTCGCCGGTCAGGGTGCTGCGGTGGCTCGCGTTCACTACGGCGTTGGCAATGGCTGCGGCGAGCACTGCGATTCGTTTTGAGGCCGGGCCGTGGGTGGTTCTTGGACTGATTCAGGTCCACGCGTTTTGTTCAGCGCCGACGTGGAGCATCGCGTCCACGATTGTCTTTGCGCGGCTGGCGGACGCGCAGAAGGAGTTTGGGCCGATCCGGGCAATGGGGACGGTTGGCTGGATCGGCGGTTGTCTGTTGGTCAGCCTCGTGGGCGCGGATCGTTCTACGCTCGCCGGATATGGCGGCGCGCTGGTCTGGCTCATGGTGAGCGGGTTCACGTTTTGGTTGCCTGCATTGGAGACGCCGAAGGCCGCGGCAAGGCTTACGTGGAGCCAACGCCTGGGCTTCGATGCGTTGGCTTTGCTGAAGAACCGGGACCACCGGGTCGTATTTTTGACGGGCGCTCTTTTCACGATCCCGCTCGCGGGATTTTATCCCTACACCCCGCCGCATCTGCGGGAACTCGGCTTGGAGCATACGACCGCGTGGATGAGTGCCGGTCAAATTACGGAGGTCGCGGCGATGCTCCTCCTGGGCACGCTGCTGCTGCGTTGGCGGCTGAAATGGATTTTGGTGTGCGGCCTGGGGCTCGGGGTTATGCGCTACGTCCTCTGCGCCATCGGAACCCGTTGGGGTCTCATCGCGGGTATCGCGCTGCACGGGGCCTCGTTCACACTGGTGACGATCACGGCCCAGATCTACCTGGATCAGAGGGTGGACCCCGCCTGGCGGGCGCGCGCGCAGGCGTTGATGGCGGTGATGAATGGCGGCGTGGGCAATACAATCGGTTACCTCGGAGCCGGCGGTTGGTTCGCGGCGTGCACGATGGCGGACAGTTCGCCGCGGTGGCCGCTGTTTTGGGGCGGGCTCGCCGCGGCGATGGCGGCGGTGTTAATTTTCTTTCTGGCGGCGTATCGGGGCCGGGGTCGGCGCGAGGGCGCGATGAGCTGAGCGAAAGCCTATCGCAGGACGCGAACCGCATCGTAATTCTCCGCCGGGTTGTGGATGTGATTTTGATCAACGATGCGAAAATTTCCCTGCCACACGTCGCCCCCGTCAAAGTTTACGGCGAGAGCGAACTTATCTTTGGCCAACCGGGTAGCCTCCCAAGTCCCGCGGATTTTCACGCGGCGGCCCTGGCCTTGGAAGAACTGATCCACGACACCTTCAAAGCGACCGGTATCAAAATAGTCCATGTAGGAGCCGCCCTCGATCTCGCCGTTTTTCTGCTGCACCTCCCAGCGGCCGATGAAAAATTCGCGCGATGCCTCCGTGGTGACTTGCGCCGGCGGTGGTGGCGGTTGCTGGTGGTGACGGACCCAGGCGAAAAGTCCCGCGAGCAGCGAGCCAAATCACAGCACGAGGAAAATCACCATCACTGAAAATGTCTGCGACTGGCTCAAGCGCTCGAAGATCGGCAGCGTGAGCCACTGCCGGTAAAGTGAGTAAAAAACGAAGAAGGCGATCGCACCGAGGCCTGCGACCGCGAAAGCGGCTTTCCAGATTTTTTCCATGAAGAAAGAGAAGCGGGTAGGTTGACGCCGCGCGTGGCGCGAAAGGCACGATTGCGAGGGGAGCGGCGGCCGGGGCGGGCTTTGATCGCGAACCTCGGTTGGCGGGCGCGGGAGTGTCAACGCGTCCACGCGGGGGAATCGCGAGTTCAGCGAACTCCCTAAGGCCATGCGGGAGAAAAGCTGAGTGAAATCCTCGGCTCGCCGTGTTACGGCTCGTCGCCAACAATTCGGCCGCACTGCGTGAAGTCGTTTTATCCGGCGAGGCATGGGATGGGAGATGATGCCACGATGCCCAACGCCAGATAAAGATTCCGTGTTGACGGGGGAAGAAGCGAGTCCGCGTATTTTGAGGTCTTCTTCGGACTTTTAGTCCTAGGCGCGGTCTGTGACCCGTCGTTGAGGGGAAGGGCATTGCCCCCATTTATTCCTGAAATCCCGCCATTCTTATGCCCACGCGCATTGCCCACCTGCCCATCGCCACGCGCGCCGAATGGCTCGAGCAGCGCGCAACTGCCCGTGCGCGAAAAAGAACTCACCCGCCAGTATGATCTGCTGGCGAGTGCCCGTCGCGGCCTCCCAATGGTGCGGGTTGACCGCGACTATATTTTTGAAGGCCCGTCCGGAAAATACCGCCTCGTCGATCTATTCGAAGACCGGCTGCAACTGATCGTCTACCATTTCATGTTTGATCCGGCGTGGGAGAAGGGCTGCCCGGCCTGCACCCGCTACGTTGATGCTCTGCGCGACTTGTCGATGCTGACCAGGCGGAACACCGCGTTCGCGCTGATCTCCCGGGCACCTTTCCCCAAACTCGAAACTTACCAGAAGGAACGCCGCTGGGATCGTCTGTGGGGTTCGTCGTTTGGAAGCGATTTCAACTATGACTTTCGCGCTGCGTTGGACGAAAAAATCCCGACCGTGCACTAGGCCGTGTCTTCGAAATAAACTGGGCGAGAAGTATTTTAAATTCCGATACTGAGTGCTTGCAACGAGGCTGATGATATGTTCACATAATGTTGGGAAACAAGCGATAAGGTTCGTCCTGAGTGACAGGCACTGGGAC
>JACMRG010000209.1 GCA_014376585.1 Opitutaceae bacterium
ACGGTGAAGGTGTAGTCGCCGGCGGGCAGCTCGGCGAGGAACGGATGCGCGGAGAGCGTGGTGTGGTGTTCCTCGGAGCGGGGATTCACGCGGTTGATTTTCTCGTAACGAATCGCGGCGCCCTGCCCGGCGCGGGAGGTGGCGAAGAACCATTCGCCCGCGCCGTCGCGGATGTAAAGCCGGGCGGCCACGGGCTGGCCGTTGGCGGCATCTACGATCTCGCCCGTCACGGGCACGGCGAACGCGGGCGAGGAGGTCAACAGCGCGGCGGCGACGGCGAACAGAGCGTGGGCGAAAGGAGGGGAGGTCATGGCGCGGATCGGATTTTTCAAAGGGGGTTAAGAACTCGCGGCGCGCGGTAATTTGCGGCCAGAGGCGCCGGAGAAGGAGCGGAAAAATTATGTGCGCCGCGGCGGGAACCGGCGGGATTGCGCGGAGCGGTAAAGGGGCTCACAAGACGCTGTAAGACACGGCGCCGGGAAATTCGTCAACGGGCAACTGCGGGTGCGACAACGGGCTGGGTGTGATTAAAAGTGCGCAAAAATCGCAGGGAATTGAATCGGAATTGGAGTTTTAAACGCGGAGGCCGTGGACAGCGCGGAGAGCGCGTAGAGATAAAAAACTAAGACGCGGCCCGGCCCGAGTCCCGCCACGCCGCAGGCAAAGGTTGCCTTTGGCCGCGAAGACGGACGGAACTGCACGCCCAACGCCGCCCCCGATGAAACGAATTTTCTTCGCCGTTTTTTTTCCGCTCCTGACGGCAAGCCACGGCGAGGCCGCGATCGCGGCGCGTCCGAACATCCTGTTCTGCGTATCCGACGACCAGTCGTTCCCCCACGCGGGCGCCTATGGCTGCACGTGGGTGCGGACGCCCGCGTTCGACCGCGTCGCGCGCGAGGGCTTGCTGTTCGCGCGCGCCTACACGCCGAACGCGAAGTGCGCCCCGTCGCGCGCCTGCATCCTCACCGGGCGCAACAGTTGGCAGCTCGAAGACGCGGCGAACCACGGCGGCTATTTCCCCGCGAAGTTCAAGACGTTCGTCGAAGCGCTCGGCGCCCACGGCTATCACACGGGATTCACCGGCAAGGGCTGGGGACCAGGCGAACCCGGTAAGGTGGACGGTGCGCCGCGGCTGCTGACCGGACGCGCCTACAGCAGCCTGCGCGCCGCGCCGCCGACCGCCGAGATCTCGCCGTTGGACTACGCCGCGAACTTCGAGCAGTTCCTCCGGGAGCGCCCGGCGGGCCAGCCGTTTTTCTTTTGGTATGGCGGTAACGAACCCCACCGGCGCTATGCCGCCGGGTCGGGGGCGAGGCTCGGCGGGAAGTCGCCGGAGCAAATCGAGCGCGTGCCCTCCGTCTGGCCCGACACCGCCGCCGTGCGGAACGACCTGCTCGATTACGCCTTCGAGATCGAACACTTCGACCGGCACCTCGGCCGGATGCTGGCCGCGCTGGCGGCGGCGGGCGAACTGGAGCACACGCTCGTCGTGGTCACCTCCGACAACGGCATGCCCTTTCCCCGCGCGAAAGGCACCGCCTACGAACTCTCCAACCATCTGCCGCTCGCGATCCGCTGGAGCGGCGGCATCGCCCGGCCCGGCCGGATCGTCGGCGACTACGTGAGCTTCGTGGATTTCGCGCCCACGTTTTTGGAGGCCGCCGGGGTGCCGACCGACACCGCTGGCATGGCCCCGATCGCCGGCCGGACGCTGGGGCCGCTTTTCCGCGACGCCGAAGCGCCGGCCGCCGTGGCGCGGGCCGGTCGCGATCATGTGCTGGTCGGGCAGGAGCGCCATGACGTGGGCCGGCCGCGCGACGAGGGCTATCCCGTGCGCGGGATTTTCCGCGACGATTTTCTTTACCTCCATAATTTTGAGCCCACCCGCTGGCCGATGTGCGACCCGATCACCGGCTACCTGAACACGGACGGCAGTCCGACGAAGTCGCTCATCCTCGCGCAGAACCGGCTCGGCGTGAATCGCGCGCTCTGGGCGCTGAATTTCGGCCGGCGACCAGCGGAAGAACTCTACGACTTGCGCGCCGATCGCGATTGCGTGGTCAATCTCGCGGCGGACGCCGCAAACGCGGGGCGGCGAGCAGCGATGCGGCGGCAGCTTTTCGAGGAACTCGCGGCGCAAAAGGATCCGCGGATGGCCGGGCAGGGCGCGGTCTTCGACCACTATCCTCACGCGAGCTATGCCGGTTTCTACGAGCGCTTCATGCGGGGCGAGAAAAAGCCGACCCCGTGGGTGGAAGCGACCGACTATGAAAAGCCCGGCTTCGATCCGGAGCTGCCGCCGGGCGAGAAGCCTCTGCGCTAATACCAACGTCACGTGAGTTTTGAACTTTACGGAGAACGGACCTCCCGGTCCGTTTCGCCCGTAGGCTCTCGTGAACTCAGCGAAACCAGACAACGGACCGGGAGGTCCGTTCTCCGGCAGGAAGTCTGAAAATTAATAGCGACCGGTATAAATCGCGGGGCGGAGCCAAACCACGGAAAAAAGCCGCTGGGCCTGCGGTTAAAACAAGCGCCCTTGGCCTTTATTCAAACCCACGGGCGGGAGACCCGTGCCACCGCCGCCGCCCGGAAGGGTGAGAGCAAAGGGCGCTTGATATTTAACGAGCGCTTACGCCGACGGTGGTGTCTCGGCATCAGTGGCGCAGGGCGGAGGCGGGGATGGGTTGAGCCGCAAGGCCCGGTCCGCTCCAGCGCCAGGCGAGCGCCGGCGTGCCGCTCCCGCCACGGCGATAAGAAAGGCTGAACAGATGCAGCCCGGAGCGCAGCCGGATGGTCGCCGTCTGCTCCCTGCCCGACGCGTAACCGTAGTCAGCGTCGATCACGGTGGCTTCGTGGAGGCGGAGCACGGCCCCGGTATCGGTGCGGAGCGTGAAGGTGTAGATGCCGTCCGCCGGCACGTCGAGGTAGCCGGTGAATTGCAGGCCGCAGTCCACGGCGCGGCGGAGCGGGGTGAGGTCGAGCGCGGGCTGCGTGCCCTCCGCCGCCGGGAGCAACGAGGCAAAGGCCGGGACCCAGGGGAACGCGCCCTCGTAGTAGCGCCAGACGACGCCGGGCCGGGTGACGCGGGTGGTGTCGGCCGGCAGCGGGGTGTCGTCGTAGGGTCGCGGGGCGTCGGGATCGGGACGGCGGGATTGCACGGCGATCGCTTTGAAGCGGGTCTGGGCGTCGGCGAACGCGGGATCGGCGGCGAGGTCATGCGCTTCCTTCGGGTCGCGGACGACGTCGTAGATCTCGAAATTTTCGTCGGCCGACTTGAGGTCGTAGCGCACGGCCATGAGATCGCCGAGACGCACGGCCTGCATCTGACCGCGCGGGCGGTTACGCCGGGCGGGTTCAAAACCCGGATAGTCCGGCGTGCGGCTCTTCACAAAGTATTCGAAGTAGAGATAGTCGCGCGGGGCGGCCCGGCCCCGGCCGGTGAGGGCGGGAAGGAGGGAAATGCCGTCGGCCCGCGCGGGGGCGGGCAGGCGGGCGAGGGCGGCGAAGGTCGGTAGCCAGTCCCAGTTGCCGCTCGGCTCGGAGAGGACGCGGCCGGCCGGAATATGGGCGGGCCACCGGGCCACGGTGGGCGTGCGCAGGCCGCCTTCCCAGCAGTCGCGCTTGATGCCGTCGAAGGGGCCGTAGCTGGCGAAGAACTCCGGGGTCATGCCCTCGGGGAGATAAGACTCGGTCGAGGGGCCGTTATCGGAGGCGAAAACGACGAGGGTGTTTTCATCGAGGCGGAGGTCTTTTAACAATTGCAGAAGATCGCCCACGCTTTCGTCGATACGGCGGACACTGGTCGCATAGCGGCGGTAAACCTCGGGCCACGGTCGCTCCGGCGTCGCCGGGTCGTGGTCGTCGTCGTAGGTGGCCGCCGCGTAGTCGGGATGGGTCCACGAGTCGATCCGGCCGGTGGCGGTGTTGATGGCGTGACCCGGCGAGCCGAGCCATTGCACGCCGCCGCCGAGGCCGCCGCCCGCAGGGTAAGCTTGGGTCGGCCGCTCGAGGACGGCGTGGGGAGTGTCGAATGCGAGGTAGAGGAAAAACGGCTGGTCGGGCGCACGGCGGTGCTGCGCGGCGATCCAGTGCTTGGCGCGGGCGGTGAACAGATCGGTCGTGTAACATTTATCGAGCGACGCCGTGACATCGGTATGGTTTTCCCACACGCGCACCGGGCCGAAGGTCTGCGCTTTCGCGGCAAAATAAGGAGCTTCCTTGGGGTAGTGCTCGTGTCCGTCCACATGCCGCATGTAGCCGTAAAAATAATCGAAGCCGCGGTTCTGCGGGTGGGCCGGCCAGTCGGAGCCGTTGCCGGGCAAGCCCCATTTGCCGACGATGGCGGTGGCGTAACCGGCCTGACGCAGCACGGTGCCGAGGGTGTGGTTAGACTCGAGGGCCTTGTCGAACTGGTTGTCGCGGACGTTGGCGTGGCCCTGATGCACGCCGAGGAGAAGGGATGAACGGGAGGCCGCGCAAACGGGGCCGCCGACATACTGGTCGGTGAAGCGGGCGCCTTCCGCGGCCATGCGGTCGAGCTGCGGCGTGAAATGCCAAGGCCGGGAGCGGTCGGCGGCGGCGCGCCGCGCGTTTTGATAAAAAACGCCGAGGTCGCCGTAGCCGAGATCGTCAGCGAGGATGAAAATAATATTGGGCCGCGCGGTCGCGGTGGCGGGAGCGGCGGCGCGCAGCGAGCAGGCGCCGTGGCAAATGAGAAGGCCGAGCAGGCCGAGCAGG
>JACMRG010000210.1 GCA_014376585.1 Opitutaceae bacterium
CGGTGCCGATGCCGTCGCCGAGTGAGACGTTGCCTGCAATGGAGTTCACCCCGGCCGTTTTTCCCAGCGTAAGACCGCCGGCGTTGACGGTTGTAGTGCCGGTGTAGGTGTTGGCGGCAGTGCCGGAAAAGGTAAGAGTGCTGGTTCCCTTTTTAACTACGTTTCCAGACCCGCTGATTGCTACGGCAAGCGAAGAGTCGGTGGAGGAGTCGAAGGTCAGCGTATTGACGCCGAGACCGATGGCCCATGTTCCCGTTGCAACTGAAATTGTGCCTACGGTGATATTGGCTCCCAATGTAGTGGTGAAAGGGCCGGTGCCGGAGCCGTTACCTAAAATGGCGTTGTTCGGGGTAGCGGCGTTGGTCCAATTTATACGCCCGGGTGAATTCGAGCCAGTATTGCTGGTGTTCCAAAGGGCGCTGCCGGTGTCCCAAGTGAAATTTCCATTGGCCCCAAAACCATTACCATTGTTGAAGTCGTTGTAGATGGTCGTTTGAGCCGCGATGCGTCCGGTGAGGAAGATCGCGCCCAGCATTGCAAAAAAACGAAGACTCATGCTTCGATTCTTAAAGCCTGTATTCGGGCAGGCCGGATGACGATTTTGTTGGTCCGACATGAAGGTCAGTGCGCGGAGATTGCAGTGTTGCGACGTAATGGCAGGCTCTTCGATTTATTATGGGGGATTGCGGAAGTTTAATGATTCGTTGGTTGCAATGTGCCTCATTGGGCTGCAATTCGTCAATGCTTCTTTAGGGTCTAAACCCTAGTTGTGTAGCTCTACACGGCCGGAAATTATTGTTGTCGACACGTGGGGTGAATGCCCTAGTTCCAACGGGGATTACCTTACGTTTGAGCTTAACACACCCTATGAAACTCATCTCGCCCCTTGCCTGTCTAGGATCGAATTTCTGCCGAGCGTTTGTGCTCTTCTTCGTGGGATTGGCTGTATTGCAGATGGCTCCGATGGTTCAGGCGCAGATTGCGGACCCCATGCCTCTGGCGACTTACACCCCAGAATTGACGCAAATTCAAGGTGCCCTGCCAGTGATCCGGTCGTTCAACGTGAGCATCACCGCTCCGGCGAATTTGGTCTCCGGTGTTTTGCTCCCCATTTCTCTCGTCGTAACTCCCAATGGTATTCCAGCGGGCGTTTCCAACACCACGGCGATCAGCTACCTTTCGTTCTCAAATACCAGCACGGGACTTCCGCTGATGGGGTTGAGCTTCAACGCTCCCAATCAGGTCATGTCGTTCACGGCTACTCTCTCGGTCCCGGTGGATGCGATCCCCGGCTCTTATGGCTACAAAATCCTGGCGACGGGCTGGTCGATTATTCCCGCGATTGGTTTGACCAACGTCGGCACTTTTATCCAAGCGACGGTGACCACCGCGGCGCCTTACACTCCGCCCGTTGTCGCGATCGCGACCCCGGTGGACGGCAGCGTGATCACGGTGGCCGCGACCGCTTTCCCGCTGTCACTTCCGTTCCAATTCCAATCCACTTCGACCGGGGCCAACGCGAGTGCGATCTCCGAAGTGACCGCTAATGTCGACGGCGCTCAGCTCACGCTCGCTTCGACTGGTCTGACCACTCTGACGGTAGACAGCTCGGCGACACTGATCATCACTGCCCCGGGTTTGCACACGGTAACGGCGACGGCGAAGAACCTCGGCGGATCTGCGTCCGATGTGAATTCTTTCACGATCGTGACCACAGTGCCTCCACCCACGGTCGTGATCAATTCTCCCACGCCCAACAGCGTCTATACCTACCGCGTCGGCAGTGCGGCTACGGTGGTGCCCTTCACCTTCACCGCGAACAGCAGTTTCGGTGGTATCCTTACGCTCCACTGCGAAAGTTGATAACGCCAACGTAGCGTTGACGGCCACGGGTCTTGGCACGCTTCAGGCGGCCGGCACGATCAACCTTCCTTACACCACCTCCGGCACGCACACGGTCAGCGTCGCGACGACGGACAATTACGGCACGGCCACGGCCAACTCGAACTTCACCGTCAATGTCATCGCGCCTGCGCCCGCGATCACGATCAGCCAGCCCACCTCAGGCGCGTCGTTCACGGCGGCGGCGGGTTCCACGATGGTCAATGTGCCTTTCACATTCACGACCACTTCCACCAACGGTTTCTTCGTCGATAGCGTGAGCGCCTCGCTCGATGGCACCTCCCTCACCGTGGGCAGCACGACGGGTCTGGGCACGGCTACGGCGGTGAGCACGGGCATCCTCACGGGTGTCGCCGCCGGCACGCACACGCTCGTCGCCAAAGGTATCAGCGCCGGAATCGAGGTCATCACGTCCACAAATTTCACGGTGACGGCGGGTCAGCTGCCGCCGACGGTCGTCATCAACACGCCGGCGACGGGCACGATTTTCACACGCGTCTCGGGTGCGGCGGCCCTGAGCATCCCGCTCGCGTTCACCGGCACGAGCACTCCGATCAGCGGCGTGGTCACGCAGCTCAAGGCCTCGCTCAACGGCACCAATCTTTCAGTCTCCTCCACCACGCTCGGACAGCGCGTCGCCACGGGGGCGGCCACAATGACGGTGACCAATGCCGGCACTTACACGATCGGGGTCACCGCGATTGACGCCAATGGCACCGCGAGCACGACGCGGACGTTTACCGTGGTCGTTGTGCAACCGCGCAACATTTATGGCACCGTCTTCTTCGACGTCGACGCGGACGGTAATTACGATTGCGAAGACTTCGACCTCAGCGGCATTTCTGTGCGTCTGCTAAATTCCTCCGGCCAAGTCGTCGGCACGGATGTTACGGATTGCAGTGGCGCCTACTCTTTCAGCGGCTTCGCGCCAGGCACGTATGTGATAGATGCCGCCGGTTACGCGGGACTCAAGGCCTCGACCGCGAGCGAGCGCACGATCACGGTTTCTGGTGCTGATGTTTGCGTGCCTAAGATCGGTTTTAGCTTAGACTTCGCCGCGCTTAAGACCATGACGGCGGGCGGTTACACGATTGGATATTGGAAGAACAATATCGACAAGGCTATCAGGGGTTCCACCTCGGGAATTCAGGTGAGCAAAACATCGCTCACAAACTACACGAACGGTATCTCAAGCTTCGCGCTGTCCCCCTATGATTGGATGAGTTTCAAGACGGCCTCCTCGACCATGGGCTACAGTGGATCGACGCCCGATTTGCTTCTTTCTAAGCAGCTCCTTGCTTCCGAGTATAACTATCAAAATGGCGCCTACCTAAACGGCAATCGCAGCTTGACCATGCTCTTTCTCTGGTGGGGAGAACACGTGGTGGCGAATCCGAGCAAGTTCTCGAGCACCTACATCCTCTGGGCCAAGGACTGGTTTGACGCTTACAACAACAGCCACGGCGGTATCGTTGCCGGCCCGTGAGTTGATTCCGAACGCAGGCAAAAGCCCGGACGCATGTCGTCCGGGCTTTTTTGTCTGGCTAAATATCTCCATTCTCGGAGCCGCCGCCCGGATTCTCGCCTCAAAACAGCCACAGCCTCGCGATCTAGAGCCGCTCATACCCATCACCGTCAGCTTTTATTCTTCCGGCGGCTGCGGTGACACGGGCCTCCCGCCCGTGAATTTAGGTAAAAGCGAAGGGCTCTTGGTATCAGACCTTAACTGCGAATAGTTCAGGGTGCATTTTGCCCTCGGCGACTTTGTTAACCGTGCCCGTCATCATGATGGAAAAACCATCGCCAATCTCGATGCCGATGGTGCCGCCGGGCATGTGCACGGTGACATTGCGATCCACAAGTCCCAAGCGATGGGCCACGGCGGCGCTGGCGCTGCTGCTGCTGCCGGATGCGAGGGTGTAGCCGGCGCCGCGTTCCCATATCTCGATGCGAATATTGGCGCGGTCGATCACTTGGAGGAACTGGACGTTGGTCTTGCGCGGGAACAGCGGATGCGTCTCCAAGTGCGGACCGTATTTGTGCGCGATTTCGGGCGTGACCGAGGACAATGGGATCACGCAGTGCGGATTGCCAATGGTCGCGGCACAGAAAGAAAATTCGCGGTCGAGGATTTGGATTTTTTCGTTGAGGACCTCGCGCGGCGCGCCGGTGAGGGCGACTGGAATCTGAGCGCTGTCAAAGCTTACGGAGCCCATCGCGATGGTGAGGAGCTGGCCGTTTTCCTTGATGACGACTTGGACGTGCCCGCCGGGTGTCTCAACGGTGAAAACGGGTTTCGTCACAAGCTTTTGGTCCCAAAGAAAACGGGAGAAAATGCGCAGCCCGTTGCCCGATTTTTCCGCCTCGGAACCATCGGGATTGAAAATGCGCAGGCCGAATTCGCTCTTTTGAGACGGCAGCGGGCCCCAGAGAATGCCGTCCGAACCGACGCCGAAGTTGCGATGGCAGACGACGCGGATCTGCTCGGCCGTGGGGGCCGGATTCCACGAGGGGAAATCGCGGGGGTCGAGGACGATGTAGTCGTTGCCGAGGGCGTGGTATTTGTGGAAGCGCATGGGCGGAGAGGAAGGAGAGCTAGGCCGAGATTTGCCCGCAAAACACGAGAAAAAATACGGAAATTATAAATCCGAAAATGTCCTCAACAACGCTGTGGTCCCGCAGGCCAAAGGCTCAGTTGGCTCGACGCACGGACGGGGCTAAACCGGTCTCGGGTCGATCAGAGAAAATTGAACGCTTCGCGCAGAGCCAGTTTGGCGCCGCTATCGATGGTGCGTCCGTGACTGAGCACGATGCGGTCAAAGTCCCATTTGAGCAGGTGATCGATCGAGGTGCGAAAAGCTGCCCGGTCTTTGATGGTGGACCTGAGCAAGCGAGATGGCGCGAAGCGGCAGTAACACCCGTTGAGGCTTAGCAGGACGCGGGAGAGCATCGGCATCTCGGGGCCGAGGTTGAAGCAGAGATCGGTCAAAATGAGCGTGCGGCTCGCGCGGTGCAGAAAAACGATTTCGTTGAGGCGGGGTGCGCCGCGCACGAGGTGCTGGGCGAATACCTCGGTCCAGGCTTCGGGTGGCGTATCGCCGAGGAAATCGCTAAATTTCAGATCGGGGCGACATTCCGAGAATCCTTGCGCCGCGTGAAACTGGAGCCCCGGGCAGGCGGCGAACCACTCGCTCAGATAGGTGTCGTGCATGCAATTGGGCGCGACGATGTGGGCGAGGGGACCCAACTCCAAAAGTTCATCGACCAACGCCTCCGAATGGGCGACCGGCGAGTGGATCCACAGGGAACCATTGGGAAGGCGCACGACCGTCATGCGATGGCCCAGAGCCATACCGAGGACGTTCAGGGGAGCGTCAACTTCCCACAAGGCGGGGGCTATTTGATGGAGCATGCGATAAGCGAGGGTCGGTGGATTCAGCACACTTGCTGCGGACTACACAACGTGCCGGTTCGAGCTGGGGCCGCCGCCACCTAATTTACCGCGGCGGTGTAGCCGAAAAGCTGGCGCTTCTTAATCGCGGTCACCACGGCGTCGGGGACCATGCGTTCCCAAGTGGCATCGCCCTCTTTAATGCGGCGGAGCACATCGCGGGAGAAGATGTGGAGAATCGTGGGATCGAATCCGACGATGCAGTCGATGTAGTGTGCTTCGAGCAGATGGGCGTAAAGGTTGCGCAGATGGTCCACGATCTGAACGTTTTTGGCATTGATCAAAACGGCTGAAGAAAAGGCGTGGTTGGTCCGAATTCCGCCGACGGGCACCGCCTGGCCCGCGGCGCTGTAGAGGTCGAAGCCCTCTTGGCGCATCGGGTAAACGTAGAGTTTGACGGCGTTGCGGAAAAGCCGGCCGAACGACTCAAGGATGCCCCCTTCGAGGTTCTCGTAATACTTCTCGTTGAAAATCTCGATGAGGTTGTTGATGCCCATCGCGACGCCGATCATCTCCTTCGTGTAACGGCGGAAGTAGGACGTGAGCCGGTAGTATTCCGAGTAATTCGAAATCAAGACGTTGAAGCCGATGTCGCCGAGGAGATCCACGCGCGCGAGGAAGTCCTGCGCATCGAGTTCGCCCGCCGCGAGGAGGTTGTTCATGGTGATTTCCATCAGCACGACGACCGCCTTGCCCTTGACCAGTGGTTCTTGGACGAACTGAGCCGTGGCGCAGTTAAGCATGTCCACGTTGACGTGGGTGACGGGCCGGAACGAGCCGCGTTCAACGAGGATCGGCTTGTTGTGCAGCACCTCGGAGGGCTGGAGCACATCGCCGTCGGGGCCGAACATCACGGCGTTGGTCAGCCCGAATTGGACGAGCAGGAGCGACATGAGCCGGTTGTCCACGTTCTGAAACGCGGGGCCGGTGAGTTTCAACATATCGACCTCGATGCGATCGTTGGAAAGATTATCGATCAATGACTCCACGAGCCGCCGCGGATCGCCGTGATAATAGAGCGCACCGTAAATGAGGTTTACACCGATGATGCCGAGCGCCTGTTGCTGAAGGACGTTTTCTTTGTCCCACATGCGCACGTGCAGCATGACGTCGCTCGAAGGGCCACCCGCCTCGGTTTGGAAACGGATGCCCATCCAGCCGTGGGCCTCGTTGGTGCCTTTGAAATTGCGTGCTGAAACGGTGTCCGCGAAGACGAAGAACGTGGTGCGGTCACCGCGTTGCGCGGCGAGACGCTCGATCAAAAGGTGATACTCATGGTCGAGCATAAGCCCGAGCCGCTCGCGCGACACATAGCGCGGGGCTTTGCCGTAGATGGCGTCGCTAAACGTCATGTCATACGCCGAAATCGTCTTGGCGATGGTGCCCGAGGCTCCGCCGGCTTGAAAGAACACGCGGGCGACTTCCTGGCCGGCACCGATCTCGGCGAACGTGCCGTAGCGCGGCTCGTCGAGGTTGATCGTCAGAGCCTTGCGGTTGGTCGTGAGTAATTCCTTTTGCTCGCTCATGGCTTCAAACTTGGCCCCGAGGCGTCGCTATGCAATCCGTTCGTGAGATCGCGCGTGAAGCCACGGTTACAGTCGACACTAACAGGCTGAAATTTACCAAATAGCGCGGCGGCCTTCCGGCGCGTTTCGACTGGCTGCGGAGTCGAATGCAGCTACGGTGCGCCGCTAACCCGCATGAAAAACTTCTTTACTTCGATGCTTGGCGCGCTGGCGGCGCTCATTATTTTCGCCGGTGGCACGGTGCTGCTCTTTATCGGCATTCTGGGTGCCATCGTGGCGATGAGCGGCGAAAAGAAGGCTCCGACCTTCGAGCGCGGTTCCTACGTGGTTTTCGATCTGTCGGCCAACATCACCGATGCGCCGCCCACACTCGATTTCAGCCAGTTCACCGGCGACCACAACACGACGCTCCAACTGCGCGCCGTCACCCGTGCGCTCCGCGCCGCCAAAAACGACGACCGCGTCGCCGGTGTGATGTTGAAGGGCGCGTTGACGCCCATGGGTTACGGCTCGGGTTTCGCGGTGCTGAAGGAAGTGCGCGCGGCGCTGCTCGATTTCAAGGCGAGCGGTAAGCCCGTGAAGGCCTACCTCGAAGCAGTGACCACCAAGGACTACTATCTCGCGTCCGCCGCCAGCGACATCGCGCTCGATCCCTACGGCATGATTTTGATGCCCGGCCTCGCGAGTGAGCCGATGTTCTACACGGGGGCCTTTGAGAAATACGGCATCGGCGTGCAGGTCACGCGCGTCGGTAAATACAAATCCTACGTCGAGCCCTACACGCGCAAAGACATGAGTCCGGAAAACCGCGAGCAGACGCAGAAGTTGCTCGACGATCTTTGGGGCTCGATGCTGGGCGATATCGCGCAATCCCGCGGCTTGACGGTGCAAAAAATCCAGTCGGTCGTCGACGCCGAGGGTATCATCCGTCCGGAGTCGGCGAAGAAGGGAAAGCTCGTTGATCGCATCGCGTATCGCGATGAAATCATCGACGAAATCCGCGCCAAAACCGGTCCCTCATCCCGCGACAAAGTTACTTTTAAACAGATCGACCTCGCCGCTTATGTGAAGCTCAGCAAGGACGTCGTGGACGTTACCAAAAAGACCGATGACGACACCAAGTCGGCGTCCGGCCGTCGCGGTCGGATCGCGATCATCTACGCGGAGGGCGCGATCGTTGATGGCGATGGCGAGCGCGGGGAGATCGGTGGCGTGAAGTTCGCCCGCGAACTCCGCCGGTTGCGTCAGGATGATTCCGTGAAAGCCATCCTGCTCCGCGTGAACAGCCCCGGCGGTAGCGCCTCGGCCTCGGAAAACATCGGTCGCGAAGTGCGACTCACGCGTAAAGTGAAACCCGTCGTCGTGTCGATGGGCACCTACGCCGCTTCCGGCGGCTATTGGATCGCCGCGTATGGTGACCGCATCTTTGCCGAACCCACCACGATCACCGGCTCCATCGGCGTTTTTGGTATTCAATTCGACGTGCAAAAACTCGCGAACAACGTCGGCCTTACGTTCGACGTCGTAAAGACCGGGAAATTCGCGGATGCGATCACCATCACTCGTCCGAAGACCGAGGAGGAACTGGCCATTTTTCAAAACATGGTGGATTGGATTTACGGAGAGTTTGTCGCCAAGGTCGCCGATGCCCGCAAACTGAAGCTCGAGTTCGTGCAGGAGATTGCCCAAGGCCGCGTCTGGTCGGGAGCCGAGGCTAAAAATCTCGGGCTCGTGGACGAAATCGGCGGGCTCGACGCGGCGCTCAAATACACGGCGGAGAAAGCCGGGCTCGGTAAAAATTATCGCATCGTCGAGTATCCGCAGAAGAAAGAACTGGCCGAAGCCATCAGCGAACTGGTCGAGAGATTCTCCCCCGATGCGCGCGCCAGCGCCACCTCGGGCGGCGTGGTGGGGCAGATCACGCGGCGATTAAAACAAGAGCTTGCGGCGTTGAAAACTTTCAACGACCCGCAGGGACTCTACGCTCGCATGCCCATGGAACTCTCCATCCGCTAATGATCAAATCATGGAAACCACTCTGACCAAAGACACCCCGGCGACGGCGATTCCCGCGGGCGATGTTCTCACCCTGCCGGCGGGTTCGAGCGTCTTCATCGCGCAGGCGCTCGGCGGCAACGTGACGGTGCGCACGGATCGCGGCCTATATCGCATCGCCTCCGAGCACGCCGGCGCACTCGCAGGCTACGTGCCCGCGGCCGAAGGCGCGGCGGTGGCTTCCGGTGATTTCGGCGAGCAGGCCGTCTGGGCCGCGTTGAAAACGTGTTTTGATCCGGAAATTCCGGTCAACATCGTGGACCTCGGCCTCGTCTATGATCTCGCCATTGAGCGGGCGCCCGACGGCTCGCACAGCGTCGAAGCCAAGATGACGCTCACCGCCCAGGGCTGCGGCATGGGGCCGACCATCGCCGAGGATGCGCGCCAGAAAATCGCCGCGCTGCCCACCGTGTCCGCGGCGAAGGTTCACATTGTTTGGGACCCGATTTGGACGCCTCAAATGATCTCGCCCGAAGGTCGCAAGGCGCTCGGTTTGGAATAACGGGTGTCGGCGCGGGCTGACGGTTCGCCGCGCGTGCCGCGCTCAGGTCGTCAACCCCTTCAATTTCGAAAAATGTGCCCCGCGTCTGGTCGGTGTGGCGCGCGCATTCGGCGCCGCGCGCGATGTTCCCGGCGGTCGAGTAAGCGAAGATTTAGCTTTTCGCCGGCGTCTTCGCGGTGACGAAGCGGAAGACAAAGTAGGTCGCGACGGTGTCGCCGACATTCTTCATGCCGTGCAGGTCGTTGGACGCGTAGAAAAAAATGGAGCCGGCGCCCGCGCGCTTGGTCTCGCCGTTGATCGTGACCTCGAGCGTGCCGTCTTTGATGAGGATCATTTCCTCGTCGGGGTGTCGGTGCGCGGCGTGTGGAACTTCCCCGGGATTGAGCGTGGTGACGTGGCCTTCGAGATTGTTAAACGTCGTCGTCGGGCCGTCGAACAACTCGCGGCGTGCGCCGGTCTTGGTGGGTTTGGCTTCGAGCTTACTCCAGTCGATGACGGTGGATTTCACGGTGGGTTTGGCGACCTCGGCTGCGGGCAGGGCCGAACCGAGGGCCAGTAGCAAGAAAGCGCAGAAAGCAGTGTTTTTCATGGAAAAAAAGGCGGGGTTGCGCGCCCAGCCGAGCCCGCCTGCCTGCGGAACGCAAGGGAGGAGCACCGCGGAAATTAAGCTGACAGTGCGGTGGGTATGGCGCGTGCTTTGAGGCTTACCCTATGAAATCCCTTCCCATAAAATTTGCTTTCGGTTGCTTCGCTACGACCCTTTTGGTCGCCCCCATGATGTCGGCGAGCGTCGAACCCAAATCGCTGCTTTCCGATCCCACGATCAAGGCCGCACTGGCCGCTATCGAGCGCAATGAGCCTGAAACGCTCAACGAGCAGGCACGCATCACGGAAATTCCAGCTCCGCCATTCGCCGAAACGGTGCGCGGACTGGAGCTGAAGCGCCTCTTCGAAAAACTCGGCCTCAAAGACGTGCGCATCGATAAGGTCGGCAATGTCATCGGCGTGCGCCCGGGTGCGTTGGCCAAACCCAGCGTCGTGGTCGCCGCGCATCTCGACACCGTGTTTCCCGAGGGCACCGATGTGCGCGTGAAGCGCGACGGCAAGATGCTCCGCGGTCCTGGAATCGGCGACGATGGCCGCGGTCTCGCCGCGATGCTCAGCGTCATTCGCGCGCTCGACGAAGGTGGCGTGAAGACCACCGGCACGATCACTTTTGTTGCGGATGTGGGAGAGGAGGGCCTCGGCGACCTGCGCGGGGTGAAAGCGCTCTTCAATGACACGCTCAAGGGTAACATCGACTCGTTCATCTCCATCGAGCCCGGCAGCCCCGGTCGTATCATCAATGCCGGCGTCGGCAGCTACCGCTACCGTGTGACGTTCAAGGGCCCGGGTGGACATAGCTATGGCGCCTTCGGCATGGCCAATCCCATCCATGCGCTCGGCCGTGCCATCGCGAAGATCGGCGATATCAAGGTGCCGGCTGCGCCCAAGACCACGTTCAACGTCGGCCGCATCAACGGTGGCACCTCGGTTAACTCGATCGCTTTCGAGTCGTGGTTTGAAGTCGATATGCGCTCCGAGACAATGGTGGCGCTCGACGCGGTGAAGGAGCAATTCAACGCCGCCGTAGCCGACGCCGTGAAGGTCGAAAACGCCCGCTGGAACAATCGCGGTGCCGTCACCGTCGATATCGACCTTGTCGGTCTGCGCCCCGCCGGACTCACGCCCGAAGACTCGGCCATCGTCAAAACCGCCGGCGCCTCGGTCGTTGCGATTGGCGGCATTCCATCTTACGGCGCTGGCTCGACGGACTCCAATGTGCCCATGCAACTCGGTATTCCGGCGGTCACACTCGGTGGCGGTGGCGTCGCGAGCGGCGCACACTCCCTCACCGAGGCTTTTGATTCCACGGATTCGCACCTCGGTCCACAGGCTGTCTTGCTGACGGTCGTTGCGCTGGTGCGCTGACCTCACGCTCCTTCCTGTTCCCGGCCCCCCGATGAAATTCTCGGCGGGCTTTTGTTGCCGGAGCCAAAGCTACGCGCCCGCGATCACGTCGATTCGCGCAAATTGCACTCGCCACGCGCCGACTCCGCTCGCCGAATTCCCGGGTGCCCCTCGTCTTTTTTTATGTGCTCGTGGTTCTGCTCGGTATTCTGAGCATGGGTTTTCAGCTCCTCGCTTCGCGTCTGCTCAACCCCTATTTTGGCTCCTCGCTCATCGTGTGGGCCTGGCTGATTTCGACGTTCCTCGCGGCCTTCAGCATTGGCTCGATGCTCGGCGGCTGGATCAGCAACGCCCCTGCGGCCCAACGCGAACGAGCCCAGTGGATCACCGGCGCGCTGGCAGTGGCTTCACTCGCGTTCACGGCGTTTTTTGGCCGGGTGGTTTTAGGGCAGATTGAGGTGGCGTTCACCGAATTGACCACCGGGTTGCTGGTCGCGTGTCTCGGGTTGTTTTTCCTGCCGGTGACGATGCTCGCATGCTTCGGACCGCAATGCGTGCAGTATCTCGCCTCGCGCGGCACTCCTCCGGGCAAAGCGTCCGGCCTCGTGTATGGCGTGAGCACGCTGGGCAACATTGCGGGCGTGATGCTCACCGCCTTCGTGCTGATTCCGCATCTGCCCGTATCGACGTTGTTATATCTCTGGCTCGGCGTCGCGCTGGTCAATCTGAGCTGCCTCATCTTCCTGCTGCGTTCCAGTTCGTTTGTTTCATCGCCATGAAATCCTTCCGCTGTCTTTGCTTTCTCGGCTGGTTTGCGACGGCGGCGGCGCAGGCCGCGCCCAGTGACTACGTCGAGGACTACGACACGCTCTACAATAACCTCACCGTCGAGAAAACCGGCTCCGTCGTCGAGCTGCGCGCGCGTTCGCGGGCGGGCGAATACTTGGAGTCGGCGGTCGATCTGGCCGATCCGCTGCGGCTCGTCGTGCCTTACACACGCACCCTTTTCGCCGCGGGTTTTTTGCAGGCTGAGCCGAAGAATGTGCTCATGATCGGTCTGGGCGGGGCGGGATTTCATCGGGTGTTTGTGCATGCGTTTCCTGATGCCCGTCTGCAGTCGGTGGAACTCGATCCCAAGGTTTTTGAACTCTGCCGCACCAGGCTCGATTTCAAGCCCACCGCTAAAACACCGGTCGCCGTCATGGACGGCCGGCTCTTTGTGAAGCGCAACCGCGAGCAATGGGACTGGCTCATCCTAGATGCGTTTCGGGGCGGCTTCGTGCCGCCGCACCTGAAGACGCAGGAATTTTACCGCGAGTGTGCGGCGCGCGTCAGTGAGCGTGGCGTGTTCGTCACGAATCTGCACCAAGACACGGCGCTTTATGCGGCGGATTTGAAAACGATTCAGTCGGTGTTTCCACAGGTGGTTTTGTTTGAGACCAAGGGGCGCGGAAATATCGTCGTCTGTGCGGTGAAGTATCGGTCGCCCGATATGGGTGTTGCGGCGAACTGGGCGGCATTGGAAAAGGGCAACTCGAAGCTCGCCGCGCGCATCGATCTTTCGGCGTTGGCGGATGAACGCATCGCAATCCCGACAGAAGCGGTCGCGAAGGCGCAGGTGCTCACGGATGATTTCTCGCCGGTGGAGTTTTTGGACGCGTCAAAGGCGAATAACACCAAGAAGCGCTGAACGCGCTCTGTAGTCCGCGAGTCCTGTGCTTGCGCCGCTGTCGAGTTTTTGCCGCAATAATTTTTAATCCCTGCAATTCTTACTATGAGCCTGTTCATCGGCATCGATTCCGGCACCCAGAGCGTCAAGGCCGTCGTCTTCGACCTCGCGACCCGCAAGGTCATCGCGGAGGCCCGCGCGCCCCATCAATTGATCGGGGGCCTGCCGGTCGGGCACATGGAGCAGAATCCGCAGGACTGGACCTCGGCGCTCGATTTTGTGATCGCCAGTGTCGCCGGCCAAATCGGAGCGGAGCAGGCGAAGCGGGTGCGCGGCATTGGCGTTTCGGGCCAGCAGCACGGCTTCGTGGCGCTCGATGAAAACGGGGATGTGATCCGTCCGGCCAAGCTGTGGTGCGACACCAGCACGACGGCGGAATGTGCGATCATCACGAAGAAACTGGGGGGGCCGAAGGCGGCGATTCGCCTGACGGGCAATCTCATTCTACCCGGGTTTACCGCGCCGAAGATTCTATGGCTGAAGCGCCATGAGCCCGAGAACTACAAGTTCCTGCGTCACGTGCTGCTGCCGCACGATTACCTTAATTTTTTCCTCACGGGCAACTACACCATGGAGTTCGGTGATGCTTCGGGAACCGCGCTGATGGACGTGCGCACGCGCACCTGGTCGAAGGCGGTCATCAAGGCCATCGACCGGAAGTTGGGTAACTATCTGCCGAAAATCTCCGCTTCGCATGAAGCGGCCGGTTTACTGCGGCGTGAACTCGCTGAGAAATATGGTTTCTCGGAGGGCGTCGTGGTCTCCGCGGGCGGTGGCGACAATATGATGGGCGCCATCGGCACGGGGAACGTCCTGCCCGGTGTAGTGACGGCGAGCTTCGGCACCAGCGGCACGATCTACGCGTATGCGACCAAGCCCGTGATCGATTCGCAGGGGGAGATCGCGGCGTTCTGTTCATCGACGGGCGGCTGGCTGCCGCTGCTATGCACGATGAATGTGACGACGGTGACCGAGCAGGTGCGCGCGCTTTTTGATCAGGATCACGCGGCGTTGAATGCCGCGGTGGCGGCGACGCCGGCGGGGGCGGGCGGGCTGGTGCTGTTGCCGTATCTGGCTGGGGAGCGCACGCCCAACGTGCCCGCAGGCTCGGGCGTGCTGCTCGGCCTGAATGCGCAGACGTTTACCGCGGGCCACTTCGCACGTGCCGCGATGGAAGGCGTGACAATGGGCATGAACTATGGGCTGCGTCGGCTCGCGGCGCTGGGCGTGAAGGCGAAAGAAATCCGGGTGACCGGTGGCGGCGCGAAGTCACCGGTGTGGCGGCAACTCATGGCGGATATTTTTGGCGTGCCCGTGGTGGCGATGGTCGAGGACGAAGGCGCGGCCCTCGGCGGGGCGCTGCAGGCGGCGTGGTGCGTGGCGCTGCGGGATGGCAATAAGAAGGCCAAACTCACCGATTTTACCGTCGGCACCGTCGCGCTCGACGAGAAGACGAGATGCACTCCGAACAAGGTCAACGTCGCCCGCTACCGCGAGCTCCAGGCACTGCAGGACAAACTGAGCATGACGTTGCGCGAGGTTTTTGAGACGCAGCGGAAGTTGGCTTAAGGACGCGGACGCGGGCGAGCGTCGCAAATAAATTTGCTCCTACTTCGGAGGCGTGTCGTTGAGGCCGAGGGTGGCGAGGGCGAAGGCGAAGCGGTAGGCGGTTTCGCGGAGCGCATCGTAACGGCCGCTCGCGCCACCGTGGCCGGCGGCGAGATTGGTGTGGAGGAGGAGCGCGTTCCGGCCCGTGTTAACGGCGCGGATCTTGGCGACGAGTTTAGCGCCTTCCCAGTAGGGGACCTGCGAATCGTTGAGCGAGACGCTGACGAGGATGTGCGGGTGGGCGACGGCCCTGACGTTGTCGTAGGGCGAGTAGGGGCGAATCCAGGCATACTCGGCGGCGACGGTGGGGTTGCCCCATTCGATGTATTCGCTGGTGGTGAGAGGAAGCGAGGCGTCGAGCATGGTGTTGAGCACATCGACAAAGGGCACGTCGTAGATCGCGGCATGGAAGAGGTCGGGGCGCAGATTCACGACCGCGCCCATGAGGAGGCCGCCCGCGCTGCCGCCGTTGATGACGAGCTGGGCGGAGGTGGTGAGTTTTTGGACGACGAGGTGTTCGGCGCAGGCGATGAAATCGGTGAACGTGGTCATCTTCTTGGCCATGCGGCCGGCCTCACGCCAGGGTTCGCCGAACTCGCCGCCGCCGCGGATGTGGGCGATGGCGAAGATCACGCCACGATCAAGGAGGCTGAGGCGCGAGGTATTGAACACGACGGGCATGCTGATGCCGTAGCTGCCGTAGGCGTAGAGGTAGAGCGGCTGCGGACCCGCGCCGCGGAGGTCTTTACGATAGACGACGGACATCGGCACTTTCGTGCCGTCTGAAGCGGTGGCCCAAATGCGTTCGCTCACGTAGCGCGAGGCGTCGTAACCGCTGGGGATTTCCTGCTGTTTCAACACGGCGCGGGCCTTGGTGGCGAGGTCGTAGCTGACGACGGAGCGCGGCGTGACGAGCGATTGATAGGTGAAGCGGAGAGCGGTGACGTCGGCTTCCGGGTTGTTCTCCAGGGCGATTTCGTAAACAGGTTCGGGCGTGGCGATGCGGTGGCTGGTTTTTGTTTTGTCGTCGATCACGCGGATGTGCGTGAGGCCGTCTTCGCGTTCGCTGAGGACGGTGTGGGTGGTGAAGAGGTCGAAGTCGTCGAGCTTCACGGCGGGGTTGTGCGCGACGAACTCCGTCCAGCGGGCGGGCTCGGGGGTGGCGACGGGGGCGGTGACGATGCGGAAATTTTTCGCGCCGTCGTTGGTGCGGAAATAGAAGAGGCCGCCGCGGTGGTCGGCGCGGGTCTCGATGTCGGCGCGGCGCGGGGCGATCACGCGCCAGTCGGCGGTGGGCGTGGCGGCGGGGAGGGCGCGGATTTCGGTGGTGGTTTTGCTTTCGCTGGTGGCGAAGAGATAGGCGCCGTCGAGGGAGCGGCTGGCACCGATATCGTAGAGTTCATCGTTCTCCTCGTAGAGCCAGGTGGTCGCGCCTGATTTCAGGTCGAGACGGCCGAGGCGGTAGGAACGTTTGGAAACGGGATCTTCCTGCGTGAAGAAGAGCGACTGGCTGTCGGCGCTCCAGATGAGCGAGGTCACGCGTTCGACGCCGAGAGCGCGAGTTTCGCCGGTCGCGAGATTTTTAAGGTGGAGCGTGTATTGGCGGTAGCCGGTGTTATCGGTCGTGTAAGCGAGAAGCTGGGAGTCGTCGCTGACTTTGTAGGCGCCGACCGCCATGTATTTGTGGCCGAGGGCGAGTTGGTTGACGTCGAGGGTGACCCGCTCGGGCGCGTCGATCTTGCCGGCGCGGCGCGCGTAGATGGGATACTGTTTTCCCTGTTCCGTGCGGGTGTAATACCAATAGCCGCGGCGGAAGACGGGTGGGGCGGAATCAGTTTCTTTGATCCGGCCAAGCATCTCGGCGTAGAGTTTTTCCTGGAGTGGCTTGGTGGGCGCCATGACGGCGTCGGTGTAGGCGTTCTCGGCTTCAAGGTGGGCGCGGACGGCGGGATTCTCTTTTTCGCGGAGCCAGAAGTAATCGTCGATGCGGGTGTCGCCGTGAACGGTGACATCTTTGGGCACCAGCGCCGTGACGGGCGGCTGGGCGGAATCGAGCGCGAGCTGGGCGGAGGTGGAAAGGACGGTCATGCAGGCGAGCGGGATGAGCA
>JACMRG010000211.1 GCA_014376585.1 Opitutaceae bacterium
AGGCCTCGGCGCGCTCGGCTTCGCCGTTTATCGCAGCCGGTGCGCCGCCTAAACCCGCTCCCGCGCTTCTCCTCATTTCCCCCGCCAGCGCCTCACCCGCGCTGGCTATTTCGCGCCCCCACTCCAGACCGCACTCTCTTCCCGCCCGCACAGAATCCCCTTTCTCCCTTCGTGTATTTAGGTGTTTTGTCGGCCACTCCTGTTAAATTCGCCCCGGGTCTTACCCTTCCGTCCTCGATTTACCCATGCCCAAAACCCCCTTCCAACGCACCATCGACCGCGAAATCCCCGCCAAGATCGAGCACGAGGACGAACCCTGCCTCGTGCTCCACGACCTCCACCCGCAGGCTCCCGTCCACCTGCTCATCATCCCGAAAAAATCCATCCCCGCGTCGGCGAAGCCGCCCGCGCCGAGATCATGACCGGCCTAAAACACCTCGCGCCTTATCGCGAGTCGACGCTCCTCGTCACGAACCTCCGTCCCGCGCTCATCCCGTCGGCTCGCCGCGCCACCCCGCGCCGCCAGCGCGACTACGAAGAAGCCCTCGCCTTCATCCGCGACCTCACCGCCGCGCGCACCGTGCGCGGAGCGAACCTGCAGCTATTATTTTTGTAGGCGGCCAAACTCGGCGTCCGTCAGATCCACCGGACTGACTCCGCGAAATGGGATCCGGCCCACGAGGGCCTGCACGACCGCTTCCTGCATCGCGGGCACGGGCGAATAGGCGTTGATCACCGTGGGACAGGCCGGCAGCTCGCGCAGATGATGCGGCGTGCCCAGGGAAATAAAAACGACGGGCACGTCGTGCCAGTAGCGCTCCATCGAGCGCCGCCAGTCTCCGTGCAGTTCCTTCCAGTCCAGATGCTGCGAAGTTTTCAAGGCGTGGCCCTCGTCCGCGACCACGTAGATCACCACGTCGAAATGGTCGCGATGCACCTCGGTCTCCGCCGAGTAGTTTTCCACCGTAAAACCGGTGTCCGCGAGTAGTTGGCCGATCCGCAGGGCGGGCTGCGGGCTGCGCGGACTCTGCCGGAGCGGCGGCTGGATGAGAAGCACGCGGCGGTATTTCACCGGCGAAAGCGGCAGCCGGCCCGGCTCGTCCTTCACGAGCGTGACCGCCCGGGCCGCGCACGCGCGCGTCGCGCGGAGATGCTCCCGCTCGCGCGCGGGAGAAAGGGCGCGCACCGGGCTGGAGCGCACGGCTGCGCGATGGAGCCCAAGCGTGGCCTTGAGCCCGAGCACGCGGAGAACCGCCTCGTCGATGCGCCGCGCGGAGAGGCGGCCGTCGGACCGCGCGCGCGCGAGGTAATCGAGGTCGAGTTCCAGATCGTCGGTGAAAAGCACCATGTCGCAGCCGTGCTCGATCAACCGCGGCACCAGCTCCGCCCGCGTGCCTTGCGACATGAGACCGGCCATGCCACTGGCATCGGAGAGGATGAGGCCGTTATAGCGCAACCGTCCGCGCAGCAGGTCGAAATTGAGTTCGCGCGAAATGCTCGCGGGGCACAGCCCGGCGCCGGGAAAAGCCGGCAGAGCGATATGCCCGCTCATGATCGAGAGCACGCCCTCCCGGATGACCGCCCGGTAAACGCGGCCGAATGTTTTCTCCCAGTCCGCCAGCTCGCACGAGTTGACCGAGGTGACGAAGTGCTGGTTGCGGTCGTCCACGCCGTCGCCGGGCCAGTGCTTGGCGCACGCGGCCACGCCCTCGGCTTGCAGCGCGGCGACATAGGAAGCGGCGAAACGCGCGACCCGCGACGCACGGTCGCCAAACGAGCGCGTGTTGACCGCGGGGTTGAAGGCGTTGAGGTCGAGATCGACGACCGGCGTGAGCGACCAGTTGTATCCCGCCGCTCGTCCCTCGCGAGCCGCGATGCGCGCCATGGTCGCCGCGAAACGCGGATCGTCCGTCGCCGCCACGGCCATCTGGTTCGGAAACGACACGCCCTCCGCCCCTCCAATCGCGCCCGTCTCCGAAAACTCAAGATCACCGCACATTAGCAGCGGCACCCGGCTGTGGCGACGCAAGTAGTCGGCCTCCGCGCGCAGTTGTGCCAGCGGAGCCATCGTCCGACGAAACAGGCCGCCGACACCGAGCGCGAGGAAGCGGTCGAGATTTTCGCGGCTCGTATCCAGCGCCAGCGGCACCACGAGCTGCCCCAGTTTTTCCGCCGGGGTGAGCACGGCGAACGTCTCTTGCACCCACGCGAGCGCGCGATCATCGAGGCGGAACGGGGCTTTTTTGAGTGCGGCGAGATTCATCGGAGTCAGATTCCGGCGGCCGCGGCGCGGCGCGTCCGGAGTTCCAGATGCATCGTCGCGCAGCGGCCTTCGTCGAGCGGGTAAAGTCCAAAGAACAGCGCGAGCAAGGCGTAGCCGGCCGCGGGGATCAGCGTGAGCAGGAGCACAATCCCCTGCAGGGTGGACTCGCTTTGCACCGCTCCGGCCACGTAGCCGAAACGTCCGAGCAACGCGCCGGTGAGCACTCCTCCAAGGCCGAGCCCGAACTTCATCGCGAACGACACCACGGAAAAAACCAGGCCCGTGCAGCGCCGGCCCGACTGCCATTCCGCATAGTCCGCCGCATCCGCGAGCATCGACCAGAACAGCGGCGCCGTCATGGACGCGGCCAGCACACCGAGCACATTGAGCGCGTGCAGCAGGGGCAGTCGCTCATCCGGCACCAGATAAATCAGCCCGAAAAAAATCGCCCCGATCGTCGTGCAACCGCGAAAAGCGTTTTTCTTGCCCAACCAGCGCGCGATCACCGGACTGGCCAGCGCCCCCGCGATCGCCGCGACCGTGCTCAGGATCAGGAAATGCGTCGCGCCCGCCGTATCGCCCACGCAATACCGGAAATAGTAAACAACGACGCTCCCGCGGACCGCTGCGAAGGTGAAGAGCAGCAGACCGGCGCCGCACAGCACCGTCCAGGCGCCGTTGCGCCACAGCGCGGCGAGGTCGCCCCGGAGATTGTTTTCCTGTCCCCGTGGCAGCGCGATGCGCTCGCGCGTGCCGAGGAACGCCACGAGAAACAGCGCCACAGCCGTGAGCGCGAAGACGAGCATCGTGCGCTGGTAGCCGCGCGCCGGATCGCCGGCCGCTCCGCCAAAATACGCGACCAACGGCAACGTGAGCGCCACCACGGTAAATTTCCCTAATTGCGAGCACGCCATGCGCACGGCGGAGAGACTCGTGCGTTCGTGCGCGTCGGCGGTCATCACACCCGACAGCGCTCCGTAGGGAATGTTGATCGCCGAATACGCGAACATCAGCGCGCCATACGTGAGCCACGCGTAAACCAGTTTGCCCGTCGGACCGAAGACCGGCGTGGTAAATGCCAGCACGGTGCCGGCCGCGAGCGGCAGCGCCATCCACAGTAACCAGGGGCGGAACGAGCCCCAGCGCGTCCGCGTGCGATCCGCCGCGATGCCCACGCCCACGCCCACGACGGCGTCGAGCGCGCGCACGCCGAGAAACATTGCGCCGGCCGCCGCCGCGGTGAGCCCGAAGACGTCGGTGTAGAAATAAAGCAGGAAGTGCAGCACCGTCGCGAAGATCAGGTTGCTCGCCGTGTCGCCGAGCCCGTAGCAGAGTTTTTCGCGCAGCGAGAGTTTCACGGCCGGAATGGCCGCGAAGCTGGGTGCGCGGTGGGGATGAGACCGAGCGGCAAGTCTACCAAAACGGACGCGGCGCCGGCTAGGCCCGTTGTGAACCCGGCTTCAGAATTCGCCCCGGGGCGCACGACGCGGCGTTCGAACTCGGGCGGGCGCACGGGGCGAAAATCACGCATCGATCGCGACGCTGTTCGCCGGTAGATATTTTTTCATCAGGTGGTAGGCGAAGCCGGTGTCCACGCGATTGTAGGCGCTCTCGCCGATGCCAGCCACCTTCACCCCGCCCTGCCGGCGCCGCCACCCGGAGGGCGTCATGCCGTGGATGCGTTTGAACACGAGGTTGTAGCTTTTTACGCTGGGAAAACCGCACTCGAGCGCAACATCGAGAATCGTCGCCACTTCGTTCGCCAGCAGCGGCAGGGATTTGCGGGCGCGCAGAAGATTCAGGTAATCACTGAACGTGGAACCGAGCCGCTCCTTGAAGAGCCGCGCCAGATAGCTGACCGACACATCCTCGCCCGCAGCCACTTCCGCGCTCGAGAGTTCCTCGCTGCTGTGCGCCTCGAGGTGCGCGACGATACGCGCGAGCCGCTGACCCAGCGCCTCGTCACCCTCGTGCTCCACCTGCGGTGCGCTCGCCAAGCCCGAGGGGATTTCACGCACGAGCACGGTGAGCAGCCGCAGCACCAGCGACTCCACCTGGAGGCGGTAGGCCGGACGGCGCAGGCGCATCTCCCACAACGTCTCGGCGAGGATGCCGCGCACGGCGCGGATGCGCGGATCGTTCGGAAATTTGCGCGCGAGCCGGTTGAACTCGAAACGCCGACGCGGAAAATCCGAGTCGAGCCGCATGGCCAGCCCCGTGTCCACCTGCAGCGCAACGAGCAGATTCGGCTCGGCCGTCTCGCGCGTGAGATGCAACTCGCTGCCGTGGATGAAAAACACGTCGTCGGCCCGCAACAGCGTTTCGCCGATGGAGGTGTGCACCGCCACCTGGCCTTTCAGCACGAACAGGAATTCACAGTCGCGGTGGTGGTGGCTCGCGCAACTCCGCACGCTGTGCACAAAAATCCGCAGCGGCAGGTTTTCCTGATGCTCAACATGTTCGATATGGGCTTCGGTGGACGACCGGGACACAGGGGAACGGGGCTGGGGAATGCAGACCGTCGGCGGAAAATCGCCGCGCCAGTTGCATACCCGCAACCTTTGGTCGCTCCACCCGGCAAGTCCATCGCAGAAACGCTGCCGGCCGGCTCCGCGACCAGGTATTCGCCCCGTCTCACCCGACCCCGGTCTAGGCATCCGCGGCGCAGGCCAGCACCCGTAGGCGACGGTGGCGGGCGTGACTCACGCGCTACACATCCGCAAACATGCGACGGTTCTTCAAACCCCGCTGGAAGCGCGCGCAGAATTGAAATGTGTTGGATTAGACGACGGGCGCTTTCGAGAGTGCGGCGCGCGTGATGCCGGTCTCCTTGGCAATCTCGTTCATCGATTTGCCCGCCCAGCGCCTCGGGCCTCGCCTGCTGCAGGAGGGCAACACCCAGATGCCGATGGCTTACGGATTTGGACAGCGGCCTTCCGGCGGAATCACCGTGTCGGAGAAAACGCCGAGCGTCGCACTAAAATCCGCCAGCACTTCGGGAGGGGTCGCGGCTTCGTCACCGTCGTTCACGTCCCCCGCGTCGGCGTCGAGCGCCCGCTCCGTCACGGCATAGTCGAAGTCCCCGTCCCCAAGGCCCACGGCAGCGGCCGGCTGGGAGGTGAGTTGAAGATTGCGGAAAGCGGTGGAGGCGGAGGCAGGCTTGATGAGAGCGGGAACGCGGTTTTTCCGCAGCGGCTGCCGTCGCAGCGAATCCGGGCGCAAGCACGACGTAGAGGCGACGGCCAACCGAACTCAGGGCTCGCGCGCGGGACCGCTCAGAACGAAGCCGGAGCGGAACAGCGGGTTCGGCAGATCGTGCGGCACGTCGGATTGCGGTGCACGCACGGAGTCCATGTCGCGCGACGGATCGAGCGGGAGTTTTCCTTCCGGCGCCTCGCGGCCAAACGCGACATCGCGCAGCGCACGAGCACTGGAACTGGAGTGCGCGAGCACGGCGCCCGAGTAGGCGAGCGTGCTTTCGATGAGATCGGTGACGCGTGCCTCGACCGGCAACCGACAGTCCTCTTAGGGATCGAGTGCGCCGCTGAAGTTCAGGTCGCGGAACGTTTTTCGTCGACCGTGAGCGTTGGTTTCTTCCGTGCCTCGATCTTCGGCGGCGCGACGCTGGCGGCGAGCGCCAGTGCCACGCCACCAATCTGAAAGCAGAGCGCGGGGTTCACGGCGCGCGGGAGCGGAAAAATTCAACGCCCGCGGCCACCAACGGACGCGGGTCGGCTGCGAACGCCGTGCTGTCGGTCTCGATTGCGATGACGCCGGACCAGCCGGACTTTCTGATTTCGGTGAATACGCCGGCAAAATTCACCACACCGCGCGCGGCCTCGATGTCGATCCACGCGAGCTGTTCAACGACGGCGACGCCGGTGCGAATCAGCGTCTTGGTTTAATCCGCGGGCGCGCCGAGATCGGTCTCGGAGATCGGGGTCTGCACGAGAGAGCGCTCCGCCTTCTTGTCTTTGAAATGCACGTCGAACACGCGGTCGCCATACTCGCGGAAAACCGCTGCGGCATCGAAACCGGCGGCCGTCGCCCAGCCGAGATCGAGACCCAAGCCGACCGCGGATCGCGTTTGGCGCGCTGTTCTCGGACCTTCGCGGGGTCGCCATACGCGGAGCCGCGCCAGTGATTGTGGATCGCGAGCTTGATGTCGTATTTACGGACGAGCTCCTCGAGGTTATCCCACGCGGCGGGATTCTTGAGCTCGAAGACGAAGAGCGTAATGCCCATCAGGCGGGCGAGTTCGAAGAGCTTCCGGTTCGCCTCTTTGTCGAGTGAGGCGGCGGCGACGCCAAGCGCGTAGGCCACGAGGCCGCGCTGATCGAGCAGCGCTTTTTACCGCGGCGTTTCCTCGCGCGGTGCGGCCGGGTCGAGGTGCTTCGGCTAAAGTTCGAGATACTTGATGCCGTGCGCCGACGCGAATTCGACTGTCTGCTCGCACGTTAGGTTGCGCCACGCCTAGGTTTGCAGGCCGAGTTTGACACTGGAGTCCGTCGCGGCGGCGCCCGTGCTCAGGGGAGCGAGGGCGAGAGCGAAAATGAGGAGAAATTGTTTCATGGGAGGAAGTGATGGAAATGGGAACTCAACTGGTAAACCCGCGGGACGGGGGGGTGAACCACGCGCGGTCGCCTTTCTTGTAGGGTTCGCTGCCGCGGTAGGCGCCGGGAACTTCGAGGTAGCGGAGCGCTTTGGTGCAGCCGATCTCCGAGGTGAAGTAACCGAGCAGGGTCAGTTGTTTCAGGAGCCGGAAATAATGGGGCGGCTCGTCCTTCGCTTTCTGCGGTTGGTGCGCGCGCTGCTCGGCATCTAACTCGTTCAACAGGGCGGTGCGCTCGGCGGGCGTGCTCGGGAGAAACGATTTCCCGTGGCGCTGGCGGCTGGCCTCGTCGATTTTTCCCAGGCCCGCCTTGAAGACGGCATGATGCGCGTCGTCGTAGCATTCTGTCACCATCATGATCATGAAGGCGCCGATATTCGCCGCCTTGGCGCCGGGCGTGTCGGTGGCGGGGATAATCGTATCGCCGATCTCGTCGAGCAGCGTGCGCTCGGCGTCGGAAAAGCCGGGGGCGGTTTTTTTGCCCGCGACGGAGGCGCCGCTTAAAAGCGATTCGGCGCCGATCACGGCGAAGCCCATGAGCATCGCGAGCCGGGCGATCGCCTCCCGGCGATTCAGGAGTTCCGGGTTCATAGATTGCCTTTCTTCAGCTCGCCGACGGCGAAGTCCGCCGCGCGGGCGGTGACCGCCATGTAGGTGAGCGAGGGGTTGACGCAGGAGGCGGAGGCCATGCACGCACCGTCGGTGACGAACACGTTCTTCGCCTCCCAAACCTGATTGTGGGCGTTAAGCACGGAGGTCTTCGGATCGCGGCCCATGCGGGCGGTGCCCATCTCGTGGATGCCCTGGCCGAAGGTGTAGCCGGAGTCCGTGGGCTTCACGTTTTTCACGCCACACGCTTCCAACATTTCCACGGCGTCGGCGATCATGTCGCGCCGCATTTTTTTTTCGTTGTCCTTGATCTCGCAATCCATCGCGAGGACGGGGAGGCCCCATTTGTCCTGCTTGGTTTTGCTGAGGTAAATCCGGTTCTCGTGGTAGGGCAGCGTCTCGCCGAACGCGCTCATGCCGATCGTCCACGGGCCGGGCTCCGTGAGCGTCTCCTTTAGCGCGGCACCGATACCGAGCTCGGCGATCTCGCGTTCCCAGCCCTGGCGACTCGCGCTGCCTTGGTAGCCGAAACCGCGCGTGTAGTCGCGGCGCTCGTTCGCGAGATTGCGGAAGCGTGGAATATAAAAACCGTTTGCGCGGCGGCCATAGACCACCTTGTCCTCAAAGCCTTCGACGGTGCCCGACGCGCCGCAGCGGAAATGGTGGTCCATCGCGTTGTGGCCTAGTTCGCCGCTGCTGCTGCCCAAACCGCCTGGCCAGAGTTCCGTCGCGGAGTTCATCAACACCCACGTCGAGTTGAACGAGGAGGCGCAGAGGAAAACGATCTTTGCCTTGAAAGCGTAGGTCTGGCTCGTCTCCGCATCAAGCACCTCGACGCCCGTGGCTTTCTGCGCGTCGCGATCGTAGAGCACTTTCGTGACGATGGAAAACGGGCGCAGCGTGAGATTACCGGTCTTCACGGCAACGGGGAGCGTCGCCGACTGCGTGCTGAAATACGCGCCAAACGGGCAGCCGAGCCAGCACTTGTCGCGAAACTGGCAATTGACGCGATCGTTGTGCGGCACGGTGAGATTCGCGACGCGCCCGATGATCAGGCGGCGTTGATCGGCGAAACGTTTTTTGATCCGCGCGGCGACGTCCTGCTCGACGCAGTTCAGTTCCATCGGCGGCAGAAACTGGCCGTCGGGCAACTGCGGCAGCCCTTCCTTCGAGCCGCTGATGCCGGCGAAGCGCTCCGCGTGATCATACCACGGCGCGATGTCCGCATAGCGGATCGGCCAGTCCGCGCCGATGCCTTCCTTCGCGTTGGCCTCGAAATCCAGATCGCTTAAGCGGTAACACTGGCGGCCCCACATGAGCGAACGCCCGCCGACGTGATAGCCGCGAAACCAATTGAACGGCTTGTCCTCGACGTAAGGACACTTCTTTTCGTCGGCCCAAAAGTCCACGTTGCCCTCGTAAAGCGTATAGTCGCGCTTGAGGACCGGGTGGTCGTGCAGCATCTGCTGTGTGTTCTTGCCGCGGTGCGGTAATTCCCACGGCTGCTTGAGCGCGTTCGGATAATCGGTGATGTGCTCGAGGTTGCGCCCGCGCTCGAGGAGCAGAACTTTTAGCCCTTTCTGGGTCAGTTCCTTTGCGGCCCAGCCGCCGCTGATCCCGGAGCCCACGACGATCGCGTCGTAATCTTGTGCATTCATATATTTTTCGGAAGCGAGGGTGTCTTTGTTGGGTTTTGAATGAGGCCGTTATTTTCGTAGACGCCTGCTCGGAGGCGATTGGGAGTGTGGGCGGCTCGCCCCCATCGCTTGAGATTGCGGGCCGGAGACCCGTGCGCCCAAGCCATCGCCTGCCAGCTGGCTCCTACCTACCGGCAAAATTTATCTCATCGTGAAAGCAAATAGGCGTTGGTTTGCAGCGAGCGCCCGCCCCGGCATACCCGCAGGGGAAGAGCGTCAGCTTCCCCGGCGGTTCCGGGACGGTGGCGACTCAGAACGAGTAGCTGACCGAGCCGACAATCGAGCGCGGCCCGATGGTGCGGGCGTTCAGATACGCGGCGTTGGGATCGCCGATCAACAGCGCGGTGCGCGGATCGCCTTCGGTGAAGCCGACTTTGTCCAACAAGTTCTGGACCTGCAGACGCCAGCTGTAGCGGCCCGACTTGAGATTCACTCCGAGCGCAAACTGGCTGTAGGCTGGGAGCGAGGTGCGGTTCGCCTCGTCGCCGACGCGCTGGCCGACGTATTCCCAATCGATGTTGGTCGACACCCGGCCCCACGACTGCTCGGGAAATTTATACACGGCGCTCGAAGTGAAGAACGTCTTCGGGATGCGGGCCGGGCGATTGCCCTTGATGCCGACGGCGATAAATTTTCCGGCGCTGTCGAGGCCGGTCACGGACGCCTCGCTCGCAAATTTCACTTTTTGCTGGGTGCCGACGAAGTGGAACGTGAGCGGCTTGACCGGCGTGTAGAATGCCTCGAGCTCGACGCTGACGCCGTCCGTGTCGCGGTAGAAATTCGTGGCGACGATGCTGCCGTCGGGTTGCGCGATCTGGCCGGCGAAGAGCTGGTTGGTTAGCTGGCTGCCGATTACCGAAGCGAAAATCGAGAATTTCTTGGTCGAATATTTGACGCCGGATTCGGCTTGATGGATGTGGTTGGTCGGACCGGGGTCGGGATTGCGGGCGCGGGCCTGCGTGAGGAGATCGTCGGTGCTCGACATGCGGTAGGCGTTCACGATGCGGCCGTAGGCGCTGAAGCGATCGGAGAACTTGTAGTTCGCGGCCCCCGTCCAGACGGTCGCGGCGATATTGTAGTCCATTGGGTAGAACGCCCCGCTGCCGTAGACAGTGTTGCGCAGCGCGGGATTGTTCTGGCCGGGGGCATTGAGATTGTAGTTCGAGCGCAGCACGGCCGTGGAGATGCTTTCCTTTTTCGTTTCGTGGCGGAGGCCGCCGTCGAAGGTCCAGTTGCCCCAAGCCTGCTCAGCGTTGAGATAGGGCGCGACGTCCTTGTGGGTGGTGCGATTGTTGCGATACCCGCCGGCGGTGCTGGCCTGACGCATGCCTTGATAGGTGCCGGCACCGAGCGAGGCGCCGCTCGTCGCGTCGAGATATTCGATATCGATCCGGCGCGGGAGGTCGCGAACTTCCGTCACCATCGTGTAGCCCCAAGCGAGCCCGCGGACTTTCATCCACGAGGTGAAAAGCCCCGCGGACAGCGCGCCGCCGCTTTTCGTGGCCTTCATCAACCGGAGGTCGTTCTGGAAATTCCGGATCGTCGCCTGACTGGTTCCCTCGTTCAGGAGGAGGCCGAGGCCGTTGCCGTTGATCGTGGAGGGGGCGGAGACCACCTCGCCCGTCCC
>JACMRG010000212.1 GCA_014376585.1 Opitutaceae bacterium
CCCCCCCCCCCCCCGTTGCCATTGGGGCTGGGCCTATTCGGGGGGGGCACGGAGCGTTTCGCGGGAAGCGGAGGTGGTCGCGACGACTTCAGCGGGGAAAACGAGGGAGTTGTGAATGACCGTGATTTTCTCGCTGGGAACGTGGTGATGATGCCGGAGGTTGGCGCGGGCTTCATGGCTGTTGGCGACGATGTGCCGGACGTTTTTAAGAGAGCGGCGGAAGAGGAGCGGGAGCGGTTTGCCGGTGCGCAGGGTCCCGATCACCGTGCTGTCGGGATGATCGATCTGGAGATCGCCCGCGTAGCAGTTGGCCATGCGGCCCATGCAAAGGACCAGATGGGGGCGAAGGCGCGCCACGGTGGCGTTGAGGCCGGGACAAAACCAATCGAGATGGAGATCCACCGGTTGGAGCGGGCGCACATCGAGGTCCTCGCAGAGGTGACTCAATGCGCCGCCCGGGCGAAACGTGAGGAGCGTAGCCGGGTGGCCGGCCTCGGTGAATGCGCGTGTGAGGAGGATTGACTGTCGCTCCGTGCCGCCGCTGCGGAGATAGTCTTGGACGATGAGAATTTTCATTGCCGGACTCATTCGGCGGCGCGGAGAGTGGTGCCCATGAATTCGGCGTTTCTGCAACTGCTCGTGCGTTGGGCGATTCTCGCGCTGGGCGTCACGCTCGCGACCAAGCTCGGCATCGGCATCCGCTGCGACAGCGGGGCGACGCTGCTCGTCGTGGTGGTGCTGCTGAGTTTCTTCAACGTTATCCTCAAGCCGTTGCTGGTGCTGTTCGCGCTGCCATTCATCGTTTTGACGCTGGGGCTCGGTATGGTGGTAATCAATGCCTTGTTGTTTCTCCTCGTGGGTCGGCTGGTGGAGGGGTTTTACGTCGCGGGATTTTGGTCGGCGGTGGGCGGTGCGGTCGTCGTCAGCATCACCAACATCGTGCTCAATTTGTTCATGCGTGGCGGTGGCGGCCCCGGCGGCGCGCCGCCGAAGGGCAAACCCAAGGCGAAACCGGCCGACGTGATCGACATCTGAGGACGGCAGCGTGGGCGGAGTTTCCGTTTGACGGTGGTGGAGCCAATCGCAGGTTGGCGACATGGCAGACACTACGGAATACGATCTCGTTGTAATCGGCGGCGGCCCGGCGGGCTACGCGGGCGCAATTCGCGCGGGGCAGCTTGGAAAAAAAGTCGCGTGCATCGAGATGGAGCGCGCCGGCGGCACCTGTCTGAACTGGGGCTGTATTCCGACCAAGGCGTTGCTGAAGAGCGCGGAGCTTTATCAGAAGATCAAGAAAGCCGACGTCTACGGCTTGTCGGTGAAGGACGTGGGTTTCGATTTCGCGAAAGTCATGGAACGTTCGCGCGGTGTCGCCGGGCAGATGGCCAAGGGTATCGAGTTTCTGTTCAAGAAAAACAAGGTCGATTACTTCGTGGGCCGCGGGCAGGTGAATGCGCCGGGCATGGTGACGATCACAGAGGGCGAGCACACCGGAAAAATTCTGAAGACGAAGAACGTGCTGGTCGCCACGGGCTGCAAGATGCGGCGCATTCCGGGCCTGGAGTTCGACGGCGTGCGCGTCATGACCTCGCGCGAGGCGCTCGCGAACAAGATTCTGCCGAAGTCGATCATCGTCGTCGGCGCGGGTGCGATCGGCGTGGAGTTCGCCTATTTCTATAATTCCTTCGGCTCGAAGGTGACGCTCGTCGAGATGTTGCCGCAAATCCTGCCCGTCGAGGATGAAGAGGTCGCGAAGGCGCTCGCGCGCTCGTTTGAAAAGCAGGGCGTGGCGCTTTACGTGAACACCAAGTGCGAGAATTTCCGCGTCGGCAAAGACTCGGTGAAAGTCGATCTCGTCGCCGGCGACAAGAAGACCGAGGTCGAGGCTGAGGTGTTGCTATCCGCCATCGGCGTGGTCGCGAATCTCGAAGGCGTGATCGCGGCGAATCTGAAGCCCGAACTTGATCGCAGTTATCTGAAGGTGGGCGACGATTATCAGACGAGCATCAAGGGGGTTTACGCCGCGGGCGATATCATCGGGCCGCCATGGCTCGCGCACGTGGCGACGTTTGAGGCCGTCAATGCGGTTAATGGCATGTTCGGGCATGGTCACGCGAAGCGGGTGAAAAATTTCCCGGGCTGCACCTACTGCCAACCGCAGGTCGCGAGCACCGGTCTCACCGAAAAGGCGGCGAAGGAGAAGGGGCTGGTTTACAAAGTGGGTAAATTTCCGTTCACCGCTTCGGGTAAGGCGGTGGCGTCGGCCGAGAGCGATGGTTTTGTGAAGGTCATTGCGGATGCGAAAACGGGTGAAATCTACGGCGCGCACATCATCGGCTCAGAGGCGACAGAGTTGATTGCGGAATACGGGCTCGCGATGCAGCTCGAGGCGACCGTCGAAGAAATTCATCAGACCATTCACGCGCATCCGACACTGAGCGAAGCCAACATGGAAGCGGCGGCGGCGTTGTTGGGTGAAGCGATTCACATCTAAGCCAAGCCAAGAGATAAGCCGCGACCGTTTCGGCGCGCGGTTTTGGTTCTCAGCGATCAAACTTCAAGCTGGGCCGGCGCATTTAAATGCGTCCACCCAGCTTTTTATTTCCGGTTCTTGGCGAACGGAGCCGGCGTGCGGCCGCTCGGCGCCGTGCCGTCGGCAGCCATCTCTTTCAGGAGGCTGGTGAGGTAGGGAATGAGCTGTTTTTTGCGACTAACGATGCCCGGCAGATCGAAAATCTCGTCCTGTTCCACGTGCGCGTAGCTGATGCGTTGAATGAATCCCGCATCGCCTTTGACGAGGAGGAGGGAGTTTTGCGTGTTGATGTCGGTGACGAGCAGGGCAGCGAAAGCGAGGCGCTCTTCATCGCGCAAACCCTGGAGGGCGTCCGCGATGGGCTTGGCGTGCTGCCAGAAATTGCCGAAGCCGAGCTCCTCGACTTGCGAGACGGCAAAGCGCAGGCCTTCTTCCTCGTAAATTTTGAAATCGGAACGGACGATTTTCTCCGGCGGATTGGCGAGGATAACGGAGCCGGAATTGAAGATTTCGTCGGCGAGCTGCTTGGAGTTTACGCCGGCGATCTCGGAAAGCCACGCGAGTAAAATGGCGTCCTTGCGGGTGGTGGTCGGGCCGTGGAGGTGGAGGGTGTCGGAAATGAGTCCGGCCATCATGATGCCGGCGATGGCGGGCGACGGCTGGAGGCCTTCCCGGCGGAAAAGATCGGCGATGATCGTGCAGGTGGAGCCGACGGGTTCGTTGATAAAGAGGATGGGCTGCGCCGTGTTGAGCGAACCGAGGCGATGGTGGTCGATAATTTCGGTGATGGTGACGTCCTCGGCGCCGCTGACAGCCTGCGTCATCTCGTTGTGATCGACGAGCACGAGTCGGGTCTGCACGGGCTTGAGGATATCGCTCTTCGAGAGAACGCCAACGAGTGCGCCGTCGTCGTCCACGACCATGGCGGCGGGTGCGCTCATCGCGGAGATCTTGCGACGAACATCTGCAATGCGTGCGTCGGGGTGAAACGAGGCGAATTGTTTTTCAATGACGCGGTCGATGGTCGTGGCGGTGCGCACACCGAGAGCGGTGGTGGCGGAGTCCCATGGGCTGCTGATCACGCTGACGCCGGCGTGGGTCGCGAGGCGGAGGATGTCGTCATCGACGCCCAGGCCGCCGGTTATGATCAGGGCGCGAACGCCGAGCGTGATCGCGCGGGCCTGGATGTCGCGGCGGTCGCCGACGATGATCAGGGACTGGCCGGCGGGAATGTTTTCACGCTCCGAAATTTTCCAAAATGTGCCGACATCCATCGCGCCCACGCGGATGAAATACTCGTCGATGCGATCAGCATCAATGAGGTGAAGCGCCGTGGCCTTGAGCGCCCGCACAATGTAGGCGAGCGACGAATTGACCTGTCGCAGGTGGCGGGGCTCGCTCAGGCGTGGGATGAATAGGCCGCCGAGATGCGGGAGCGAAATGGTCCCGACCACGTGACGGTCGGCATCGGTCACGGGCAACAGGCGGATATCGTGGCGGTCAATAAGTTCGAGGGCCTCGGCGCACGTGGCGTTCGGCGCGACGGAAACGACATGGGCGGCCATCAGGTCGCGCACGCGGGGCGCGACGTCGCTGAGATAAACGGGGAGGGGCTGCTGAAAGCGGGCGAGGATGGTGTCGATGCGCGCGTTGGAATTGCCGCAACGGGCGGCGACGTAGCCGGTTTCCCCGCGGGCCTCTTTAAAAGCGGCGTAGGCGAGGGCGGAGCAGATGGAGTCGGCGTCGGGATTTTTGTGACCGATGACGTAAGTAATGTTGGCGGCAGGGTTGGCGGCAGGCGGCATGTGGCAGGTGACCCATGTTGAGCGGCACGGTGGCAGTGGGGAAGAGGGAAATAAAAACCCGGCCCGCGAGAAGCGGGCCGGGCTGGGAGCAGGCTTGGCTTTTACGAATCGGCAAAAACTCAAGGGCCTCGGGTCGCCACGGCGCCAGCGGCGGTGCCGATCATGCCACCCGCGCCGGTGAGCGGAGGAATGCCGTAGATGCGGCCGTTGCTGGCGGCGGTCGCGCTAAAAGGAATACCCTGGCGGATGTCGATCGGCTTGGTCTGACTGGTGCTCGCCGCGTTATTGGACACCAAAGGACTCGTGGCCGGAGTCGAAATGTTCGGATAAAACGATACGTTTCCTCCGAGGAACGCGATATAACCACCCGTGTCACGATAGACTCCGCTGGTGGCACTCCACGTGCCGTTGGCCTGAAGTCCGCGCGTGTAGATGACCGGAGTCGTGGCAGCATCGCTCATCTTAATCCCGCCGACAAATTCGTAGGAGGGGGAGCGATTGGTCGTGAAACTTGGGTGAAGCGTATTCCGTTGCGCGCTCGGCGTAATGATGAACTGGAGGGGGGTGTTTGAATCAAATGAAGGGTCATTTTTGGCGAAGTAAAAACTCGGGTCCGTCAGGATGTTGTTCTTTGCCAGAATGCCGGGCCAACGCCAGGCGACCTGCGGCGCGGTCAGGACGGTGGTCGGCAGATTAAATGGATCGGGGAGTTTATCCTGGTTATCACCCGCGTAAATCTGAGCGGCCTTCAGAATCTCGCGGATATTGTTCCCATCTACCGAACGCTGGGCTTTTTCGCGGACGGTGCCGACGGTGGGGATGATGATCGCAGCGAGAATGCCGATGATCGCGATGACCGTGAGCAATTCAATGAGCGTGAAGGCGGCGGTCGGGGGTCTGGCGGGGAGGCGCATGGAGGGGGAATGGGCTGAAGCCGGGTTGGAGGACAATGCTGTGAAAATTTGGGCGAACACTCCCAACCACAAGCAGATTATGCCTGACGAGGACTGGACAAACCTTTTCACGCCCTCCTACGCTGTGGAGATGAAGATCTATCTGGATGGCAAATTCGTCGATTCGTCAGAGGCCAAAGTGTCCGTGTTTGACCATGGTCTGCTTTACGGCGACGGCGTTTTCGAAGGCATCCGGCTCTACGGCGGAAATATTTTCCGACTGGAGGAGCACTTGGAGCGCCTCGAATACTCCGCCAAGGCCCTCATGCTCGACATGCCGCTCACCCGCGGAGAACTCCGCGAGGCGACCTGTGAGACTTGCCGCCAAAATGGCCTGACTGACGCCTACATCCGGCTCGTCATCACGCGCGGCGTCGGCGACCTCGGGCTTGCTCCATGGCTTTGCCCGAAGCCCACGGTTTTTATCATCGCCAGCAAAATCTCACTCTATCCTCAGGAGCACTACGACAATGGCCTCGCCATCGTCACCGTGCCCACGCGCCGGATCGGGCCGGCGGCGCTGCCCCCGACGATCAAGTCGCTCAATTACCTCAACAACATCCTGGGCAAAATCGAGGCGAAGCAGTTCGGCGCGCTGGAGGCGATCATGCTGAACGAACAGGGCTACGTGGCCGAATGCACGGCGGATAACGTCTTCATCGTGCACAAGGGCGCCATTATCACCCCGGGCGCTTCGCAGGGTGCGCTCAAAGGAATCACCCGCGAGACCGTGATCGATATCGCGAAGGAACTCGGTGTGCCGGTGCGCGAAACGGATATGACACGCTACGACATCTGGTGCGCCGACGAATGTTTCCTCACGGGCTCGGGCGCCGAGGTCATCCCGGTCTCCAAGCTCGATGGCCGCGTCATTGGTTCCGGCAAGCCCGGCCCGATCACGCAGCGGGTGCTCGCGGCGTTCCGTCGGCGCGTGCTCGTCGAGGGCACGCGGATTTGAACGCTCCGTCTTGGGCTCTGCGCCACGCGCGCACACGTGCGAGCGAAAACTGCGCCACGGTTGCGCACGCCCGAATCTTCGCGCACAGCACTTGCCAGCGGGCGAGCGCATGGCATGTTACGTGCAAGTAATTTTACGACTCATGGCCAATCCCCTCAAATGCGATCTTTGCGAGAAACCGGCTACGGTGCACCTCACGCAGATCGTGAATAATAAGGTCCACAAGGTTGACCTCTGCGAAGCCTGCGCGCAGGCGAAAGGCGTGACTGATCCGAGCGGTTTTTCGCTGTCCGATCTATTGCTCAAAGCCTCGCTCAATCCCGAAACCACGATCAGCGGAGCTGTCTGTGAATCGTGTGGTTTCACCCAATCCGATTTCAAGAAGCACGGCCGGTTTGGTTGCCCAATGTGTTACGACGCCTTCAAAGGTATCCTCGAACCGATGCTCGAGGGGATGCACAAAGGCACGACCCACACCGGCAAGGTTCCGCAGACCGCCTTGGCGCGCATCTCACTTTACGAACGACTCACCAAACTAGAACTCGACCTCACCGATGCCATCAAAACGGAACGTTACGAGGACGCCGCCCGCACCCGCGATGAAATCAGCCAAGTCAAACAAGCCTCCCACCAGCCGCCGCCGCGCTGAAGTTCCCATGACGATCGCATCGCTCATCGCCACACCTTCCGAGCTGACGGACGCCGCCAGCAGCAAGACTGCGATTGTGTTGATGACGCGTATTCGGCTGGCGCGGAATCTCGCCGGCCAGCCGTTCCCCGGTTGGGCGAAACCTGCGCAACGCGCGAAGGTCGCCGAGATATGCTCTGCGGCTGTCGCGGCGGCTTCTCCGCTCAAACGCAGCTTGAACGTCGCGGTCGATCAACTCGGCGAACTCGAAAAACAGATTCTTGTTGAGCGCCACCTGATCAGCCGCGAACTCAGCGGTTCGAAGCAGGGTAGCGGCGTCATTATCAGCAAGGACCAGACGGTTTCCGTCATGGTCAACGAAGAGGACCATCTTCGCATCCAAGTTTTGCGCGCCGGCTTTCAGCTCAAGAAGACATGGAGTGTCATCAACGAGCTTGATACCTCGCTTGAAGCCGGCCTCGACTTCGCTTTCTCGCCTTCCTTGGGCTACCTCACGGCCTGCCCGACGAATCTGGGCACCGGTATGCGTGCTTCGGCGATGATGCACCTGCCCGCGCTCGTCATTTCCAGCCAGATGGAGAAGGTCGTGCGCGCGGTTAACCAACTCGGTATGGTCGTCCGCGGCCTCTTCGGCGAAGGCTCCGACGCCAGCGGCAGTATTTTTCAAATCTCGAATCAGACGACCCTCGGCGAATCCGAGGAGGCGATTTTGAAACGCCTCGCGAGCGTGCTTCAATCGATCATTGAGCACGAACTTAACGCCCGCGAAAAACTGCTCGAAGCCGATGCCGGCAAGCTCTTCGACAAAATCGGCCGTGCCTACGGCATTCTCCAGAACGGCCATCTGCTCAACTCCGGCGAAGCGATGAACCTCCTGTCGCTGATTCGCTTGGGCATCGATCTGGGTGCGTTTCCGTGCGCGAACCGCTCCACGATCGACCGGCTCTTTATCGAGGCGCAGCCCGGTCATTTGCAGCATGCGCAGAAGGGCGAATTCGATCCTGCTCAGCGGGATTTGCTCCGCGCCTCCCACCTGCGCTCCGAGTTTGCCAGCTTCGTGCACCCGGATTTCTCACTTACTAACAACGGAAAGAACTAAACCACCCTCATACTCACGCCGATGTCTCAAGAACCGATGAACAATTTCACGCCGCGCGCCCAACAGGTGCTCGCGCTCGCCCGTAAAGAAGCCGACCGCTTCCATCACAACTACGTGGGCACCGAACATATCCTCCTTGGGTTGATCAAGCTCGGGCAGGGCGTCGCCGTAAGCGTGTTGCAGAAGATGGGCCTTGATCTTGAAACCGTCCGTTCTGCCGTCGAAAAGCAAGTTGGCACCGGCCAGGAGACGAAGACGCCCGGCAGCATCCCTTACACGCCCCGCGTGAAAAAGGTCCTGGCCCTCGCGGGCAAGGAAGCGAAGACGCTCAATCACTCCTACGTCGGCACCGAGCACATCCTGCTCGGCCTCCTCCGCGAAGGCGAGGGCGTCGCCGCCCGTGTCCTCAAGTCCCTCGACATCGACATCGAACGCACCCGCAACGAAATCCTCCGTGAGCTCGATCCGCAATTTTCTGGTAGCGGCACCGGCGAAACCGGTGCTCCCGGTGAAGAGGCCGCCGCAGGCACGCCGCAACGCAGTGCCGGCTCGGCTGATGACAAAAAGGAAGTGAAGACCCCGGCCCTCAAAGCCTTTGGTCGCGACCTCACCGAACTCGCTCGTAAGGGCGAGATGGACCCCGTCGTTGGCCGCAAAAACGAGATTCGCCGCGTCGTTCAGATCCTTTGCCGCCGCACCAAGAACAACCCCGTCCTCATCGGAGAAGCTGGCGTCGGCAAGACTGCCATCGCCGAAGGGCTCGCCCAGGAAATCGTGGCCGGCAACGTCCCGGAAATTCTCGCCGACAAGAAAGTCATCACGCTTGATCTCGCCCTCATGGTCGCGGGCACGAAATACCGCGGTCAATTTGAGGAGCGAATCAAGGCCGTCATGGACGAGGTCAAACGCGCCAAGAACATCATCATCTTCATCGACGAGATGCACACCATCGTCGGCGCCGGCGCCGCCGAAGGCGCGATGGACGCTTCTAATATCTTCAAGCCCGCGCTCTCCCGCGGCGAACTCCAGTGCATCGGCGCGACCACGCTTAACGAATATCGCAAGTATATCGAAAAGGACTCCGCTCTTGATCGTCGTTTCCAGAGCGTGAAGGTCGAGCCGCCATCCGTCGAAGACACCATCACGATCCTCAAAGGCATTCGCGGCAAATACGAGGATCACCACAAGGCCACGTTTACCGACAAATCCCTGGAGGCCGCCGTTAAGCTCTCCGACCGTTACATCACCGGCCGTTTCCTGCCCGACAAAGCTATCGACGTGATGGACGAAGCCGGCTCCCGTGCGCGCATTTCGGCGCTCGTGCGCCCGCCGAACATCGAAGGTCTCACCAAAGAAATCGAAGACGTCTGCGCGCTGAAGGAAAAGGCCATCGCCGAACAGCATTTCGAAGAAGCCGCGAAGTATCGCGACACCGAGAAGCAGCTCCGCGCGAAACAGGACGAGGTCACGGCCGAGTGGCGCAAATCCCGCGACGAAAAGCGCATCCCCATCGACGATGATCTCATGATGCAGGTCGTCGCCGATTGGACTGGCATTCCGCTTTCCCGCATGGAGAAAAAAGAGAGCGAGAAGCTTCTCACGCTCGAACTCGAGATTCAAAAAAACGTCGTCGGCCAGGAGGTCGCCGCGAGCGCCATCGCCCGCGCGCTCCGCCGCTCCCGCGCTGATCTCAAGGACCCGCGCCGACCCATCGGCTCGTTCATGTTCGTCGGCCCCACGGGCGTCGGCAAGACTGAGACCGCCAAGCAGCTTGCGGCTCAGATGTTCGGCAACCAGGACGCGCTCATCCAAATCGACATGAGTGAATACATGGAAAAATTCGCCGTGTCGCGCCTCGTCGGCTCGCCTCCCGGCTACGTCGGTTACGAAGAAGGCGGCCAGCTCACCGAGGCCGTCCGTCGTCGGCCCTACGCAGTCATTCTCTTCGACGAAGTCGAGAAGGCGCACCCCGATGTGCTCCAGCTTCTTCTCCAGATCCTCGAAGACGGCCGTCTGACCGACTCGCTTGGTCGCACCGTGGATTTCCGCAACACGATCATCATCATGACGAGCAACGTCGGCGCCGCGCTTTTGCAGCGCCAGACGTCGATGGGCTTCGCCGCCGCCGCCTCAAGCTTCAACGATGCCGAGAAAATGCGGGAAAAAGTGCTCGAAGAAGCCAAGCGCATCTTCAAGCCCGAGTTCCTCAATCGTATCTCGGATATCGTGTTCTTCCGGCCATTGGACAAAACCGATCTCATCAAGATCGTCGAAATCGAGATCACAAAATTCTCGAAACGTCTTGTCGAGCGGAAGATCACGCTCGAGTTCTCCACCGAAGCGAAAGCGTTGCTCATCGAAAAAGGTTACGACGAGAAATACGGCGCACGTCCGCTGCGCCGGGCTGTTGAGCACTACGTCGAAGACCCGCTCGCCGAAGCCCTGCTGCGCGGCGATGTAAAGGAAGGCGAGTTGGTCACCGTCGAGCGCGAGGGCGAGAAACTTGTTTTCAAACAAAAGACGCTCCCCGCCATCACGGGCGTGGCGCCCTAAAAAACCGGCCGACCGCCGCATCAGCATCGCCCCGCCCGCCGAGATCAAGGTGGGCGGGGTTTTTGTTTTGGGGAGCGGTCGGGTTCCGCGCAGGCCGTCGTGGCGCAAACAGGTTTGCGTCGGCCGCGGCGGTTGCGCATCCCTCGGCGGATGCGTTCGCGGCCGCCTTTCGTGTTTCTCGCGTTGATATGGTGCGCGGGTTTGTGGGCTGCGCCGGCGCCGATTCCCGAGGTGGAAGCCCTTCAGCTGCCCAAATCTGCCCGTCTCGCAGAAATCACACGCACCGCGGCACCCGATCAATGGGCGCAGGCGATCCCTGTGCTCCGAGCCGCCGCGCGCACAGCCTACGAACACGACAAGCTCGCGGCGGCCTCCGGGTGGTTAAACGTCACTCGCTGGGCGATGCTCTTTGCACAGACGGAGGCGGAATTCATCCCGGCTTGGATCAAGGCGATTGAGAGCGCCCACGTCGGCCACGCCAACATGCCAACTCGCTTCGAGATGACCGATCGGTCGCTGGGGCGCTGGCTTTCCGCCGATCTGCAGGGCTGGCTGATGGGGAATGCGGCCTTCAGCGACGAATTTTTCACGCTGCTGGCACCCCAAGACAACATCCCCGCGGTATTTCAGATTCTGAATTCACTGCATCAAGGCGATCCGGCGAAATTTGCCCGCTACGCTTCACTGGCCCTGGCCATTGCCGTGGTTTACGATGTCGCGCCGCCGCCGTGGTGGCCCCACGCGCAGGTCTCTGCTTCCGCGCTGCCCCGGAAATTGCCGGCACCGGCCGATGCCTTTGCCTGGTGGATCAAGGAAGACATCGCAGGTCGCACGTTTCATCGGCTAACGCGGTTGCCGGCGGATGAATTGAAATTCGTCGTCGATGCGGCGGCACCTTTCGGCGAACTGACGTGGTCGCAGCAGATCGCTGACTATCCGCTCGGGCAACTGGACAAGGCCTACACGATGATCCGCAACCGGCAGGATCGGATCGCCAATAACAATCCCATCTGGCCGGGGCCGACGTATGCGATGCATTTCATTCTGCGCGACGGTGGAATTTGCGTGGATCAGGCGTATTTCGCGACCGAGACGGGCAAGGCCCGCGGGGTGCCGACGTTGTTGTTTTACGGTGCAGGCAACGACGGCCGGCATGCGTGGTTCGGCTTTCTCGATGGCGCGCAAAAATGGCAGTTCGATGCCGGACGCTACGCTGAGCAACGTTTCGTCACGGGGCTCGCCCTCGATCCGCAGACGTGGCGCGAGATCTCCGACCATGAACTGAAGTTTCTCGCCGAGCGTTTTCGCACACTGCCGACGTTTCGCCAATCACAGACCCATGTGGCGTTCGCGGCCGATTATCTTGCCACCGGTTCCGCCGCGGCTGCGGTCAACGCGGCGCGCAAGGCGGTGGCGATGGAGCGACGCAACGTGACCGCGTGGGAGACCCTCACCGTCGCCGAGGTAGCGCTGGGACGCACGCCCCGCCAGCTCGAGACCACGTTACGGGAGGCCGCGCGGGCGCTTCAACTTTACCCCGATCTGGAAGCAACGTTCGTCAAACGCGTATGTGCCAGTCTACGCGCGCGGGGCGAGAAAAGCGCAGCCGACGCCGAAGAGGCACACATCGCGCTCAAAAATCAATCGAAGCGCGGGGATCTTAGCACTCAGCAGGCCCGCGATATCCTCCTGCGCAGTCTGAGCGCCGACAAACTCCCGGCGCAGGTGCAGGTTTACCATTCTGTGCTGAATAATTTTGGCCGAGGGGCGGGCATCGGTTTTTTCGATCAGGTCGTGGTGCCCTTCGTGCAACACTTGGTGCAGCTCGGCGACAAGCCCGCCGCCGACCGAGCGATCGCCCGAGCTCGCCAGACGCTGAAGGTCGAGGCGAACAGCCAGCTTGAATCGGAGTTTGCCCGGCTGCTCGAAACCGTGCGCGGCAAGACTACCCGGCCATGAAAAGGTGGGCGTCAGCCGGGCGATTTCCGCTAGGGCCTGTTAACACAATTGCCAAAGTGGGGTAGAAGTGTAGGCAGGAGGAATGGAACTGACCGAGGCGCATCTGCAACGAATCCAGGACAGTTTGCCCGTTGAGCGGGGCAATGTGAGCATGGAGGTGCTGAACTTCC
>JACMRG010000213.1 GCA_014376585.1 Opitutaceae bacterium
ACTGCGCCTGTCGGCGGGCGCCCACACGCACAGGGAGGCGACGAAAGCCCGTTCGGCAACCACACCGGCTACTACACGCTGCTCGTCCTTATCCCTTCTTCGACCGCTTCCGCCATCACGCATCGCAAAGACGCCGTCTATACCGGTCCGCCTCACGGCCGACCGAGCCTACAACGCCGATGCGATCCGCACCCAGCTCGCCAGCGACGCGTTGACAAAAGTGTCATTCCCGCCCGCAGCAACCGCGTCGATCCTCAGCCGCATTCGACCGTGCTCTACCAGCTCAGGTTCCGTTTCAGGCGGTCACGTCATCTGCGTGCGGATGCGCGCCGACAAGGGCCACAGCATCAACAAGACTGCCGGGTAATTCCAACCTTGGTGCGTTTAGCCGATAGAAAAGCGGGCGCAGCCGATACGCACGGCGAGTTTGCCGCTAAGCTCGAAGAAATCCCCGCGCCGGGCCACGCGGCCCACACCTCAAAGTGTGCCCGACATTCCGGCCTTCGGACGCGCGGACTCAACCGTGTCCAATCCGTTAGTCCTATTTCCGGCCGCCAATGGCTATCGTCGTCGCCTTTACGAAGGCCGGGCGCTCAGCGTCTACTACGATCACCATGCAAGCAACGAATGGGGTGAACATACCCGCGAGCAGGAGCAACTCTCGGCTATTTTGAACGAAGCCACGGTCAGGCTGAAATGGAAACCGGCCGACGGCGATTGGCGTGACGTGAAAATCCAGGGACCGAGCGTGTGGCTGATTCCCTCCGGCACGCCGCACGCTCTGGTCTGCCCGGGGGACGTGAAAATGGTGACGTTGTTTCTGGAACGGGAATTCACGGCCGGCTTTAAGGTCTGTGCGGCCTCCGCGGTTACAGTCATCGCGCTGGCGCAGTTGATCGTGCGTGACGCGTTTATCGGACATCTGGCGGGTCGCTTTCGGCAGATGTGTTGTGAACAAATCGTTCACGATGCGGCCTATGTTGAATCCATCGGCCGGATGCTCGGCACACATCTGCTTCGGGCGATGTGGCGCGGCGACGTGCGACCGGATCAGGCCGTGGGGTTGACGGACGAGGTGCTGCAACGGGTGGTTGGCCATATCGAAGACCACATCGGCGACTCGCTTCGCCTCGCCGCACTCGGTCGCGTGGCGGGAATAAGTTCCAGTCATTTTGGGCGGCTCTTCAAAGTGAGCACCGGCCTGACCCCGCACACGTATGTGCAGCAACGGCGGGTGGCGAAAGCCCAGCAACTCCTGCTGGAGACTGACAAAAAGGAGGTCGAAATCGCCAGCCTGTGCGGATTCTCCGACGAGACCCTGATGGCCCGGTGGTTTCGTCGAGAGTTGCAGTGCCGCCCGAGTGAAATTCGGGCGCAGCGTCCGTCGTGAGATTAGCCGGATCTTTCGCGCGTTCAGCCGAGACGGCCAGCCGGCCGGTGTGATAGTCTAACTCAGTTTAAGTCTGACCGCGGTGCGCCTTGGCGTGCCGCGTTTCCAACCCCCAAAACCGTGGCGAACTCCGCCGCGTCAACGTCCCCTACAAATGCACCATGCCTCACCTCATCCATCCCGTTAGCGTAACCATCCCGTTCGCCGCCGCCGATTATGGCGTGTTCGTAAGCGCCACTCGTCAACTGCGGCGCATTATGAGCCGCAGCGCCCCCGGTGTTATCGCTCTCATCAAATTCAACCTACAGGGCCGTGACGCCACCGGCATCGCTGACGACTACCTCGATGCCATTCGCTGGCCCAATCCAGCGGGTCGGGTCATTTCCCTGAGAGGACGTAGGAAAACGAACGGTCCGAATAGTCGATCCGTTCGTTTGGTCGCGTGAGCAGTGCCACGGGTTCTCGCGATAAAAACGTAGGCGATGCGCCTCGGCCCGCCCGGTGATTTATTTCGGAGTGAGGCGGATGCTTGGGCGAATGGCTTTTTCCGCCTAAGTCTGCTCACGAAAAATCAGGCCACGACTCCTCGGGCGCGGGACTCGTTCGCGTTCGTAAACGACGTGAACGGTAGTTTTCGCAAGAGTGGTTTCCCGGTTCTTCGGGGATGTTTTACGACGGCATTGCCGTCGGCCAGCGAAAGGAACGAGGTCGGCTTGAACCACGGTTCGTCCATCGGCTGCCAGTTGCGCGAGGTGCGTCCGCTACTCACCCCGCCGCTGTATTTACGAATCTCCCGACCGCCCATCTTCTCGGAGAGGATCTTCGCGCCTTTTTCGTCCGCCGCCCGAAAGTGGATCTGCGTCCGCAAATTCGCCATGAAGACATCGGCCTTCCGCTCGGTCTCGAACGCGGCGTAGAGCGAGAGCGGTGTCTGCGTGGCGGAAATCAGACTGACGCCCGCTTCACGGAGTTCATCGACGGTTGCGTGATCCGAGAACCCGTCCTCGGAAACCAGCGTGGTCTTTTGGCCTTCATCGAGAACGAGCGCTATGAGGTTCCGACGGCGCATCTCGTCGGGCTCGAGATCGAATCGCCGGAAGGCGTGCAGAAAGAAGAGCTGCTTGAAGAGCAGGTTCAAATAGCGCCGTTCGACCTGATAGGTCTGAGGCACCGACAGGCAGATCAGCCGGCCGGCATCGACTTCGGCCAAGCTGAAGTTGGGCGTGATCGAACACACGACCTGCCGAATGTCGGGCGGAGTGTAGGGCCGCAGATAGTTCGCGACGGTATAAACGGTGCCGCTTTTTTGTTCGGGTGGTTGCGCGTAGAAGGCGCTGAAATATTGCCGCCCAACTTCGGCCGCCGGACCCGGGTGCTCGGCCAAGCGAGCCAAGAGCAGGGCCGTGTCCGTGGAAATGCAGATGGTGTCATGCACGTTGGCGAGCGTCACCGGCAGCTCCGCGAGTTCGAGCGCGTGCATGGCATGGGTGATGACGTCGCGGGCGGTTTCCTTGAAAAACGCCTGACCGCCCCGTTGGCCGGAGGCCGTGGCGGTGTCCACGACGATCTTGGCGTAGGTGCTCCACGGCACCGAGGCGTCACCCAATATGTTCAGGCGCAGGGATGGCGTCCATTGGGCCGGAGCGATATGCGTCGGCCGAACACGGATCAACCGCAGACTTTCCTTCTGCCCGAGTTTTTCCGCCATCGCCGCCAGCGGTTTCCAGAGTGCGCCCTTGGAATCGATGGCCAGAATGCCAGTATCCGGCAGCGTCGAGCGGAGGCCATGCACGACCGGCACCACGGCGCGCGCCGTCTTGCCCGTGCCGGTGGCCCCGGTGATAAAAAAATGGCAACACGCCTCGTCGCGGGTCCATTCGAGTCCCCACAGGCGGAGGACGACGGCCGCCTTGGCCTCGAATCCGGCAATCAACGCGCAATAAATCAGCCACGCTCCGACGCCTTCCGCCAACACCGGCAACCAATAGCCGACGGGTGCCGCGACCATCAGCCGGACCGCGACGGCGACGGCGAAGCAAACGACAGCGAGGCCAGTAGTGAGTTGATTCACGTGAGCAGCACGATGACGGCAGAAAGCACGCCCACCGTGACGCCGATCAAAAACGTCGCGAGGAATTGGCGACGCAGGGCCGTCTGAAAACTGCGGGAAAGCGGCGCGAGCGTCTTCTCCAACGCCTGAAGTCGGGTCAGTGCGTCGGCCACCGGCTTGGTGAGCTTCGCGTCCAGTTGGGCCTCCAGTTCGGCAGGCTTTTCCTCCAAGGCCACCTGCACGTCAGCCAGCGCGTCATTGACGCCCGCCACGATTTCGGCCGCTTCCGTCAGATGCCCGATGCGGTCGTCGAGCGCTTTTTTGATTTCCACGATGGTGGCTTTGAGGGTGTCCTCCGATTGTTTCACTCGCCGCCAGTGCCACGCGATGAGCAAGTAGACCGGGTCCGTCGGATGCAGTTTGTAGTGGGCCGGCACCCATTTCAGGTCGTCCGGGAAGTTTCCAGGTTCGAGCAAATCCTCGGGTTTGAGCGCGGCACTCATGGCAACAGTAGCTCCCGGGCTTTGCCGAACTCGTCCTTCATCCGGGCGTGGAACCGGACGCAGCGTGAGCGATCAAGCAGGTGCAGGGCATCGGATTCGCGCCCCCGGCCGACGGTCAGATTCGCCTGCTGCAAACGGTTCTTCGTGACCTCCGCGAGACACGGCACATCGACCTCCACTGCGCCGTAGTCCGCCAGCCGTTTCCGAGCATTGCTCTGGGTAAAAAGATCGAGGTTTCCCCCATCGCGCAGGTTGCGGGCGACCAACCAGCGCACGCGGGGGCCGTGGGAGTCGAGCAACTCCGCAATCTGGGAATTCGCGTCCTTGTCGTCGGTCGCGATCACCGCGAACACCAGCGTGCAGCCGAATTTCTCCTGCATTTCGGGCAACTGCGTTTCGTCGAGGTAGGCGAGGACTTTGCTTCCGCCGGTCGCACGATTGTCCACGAGCACCACGTCGGCCTCCGGCAGCGAAAGGACGATCCGGTCGAGCACACCGAGCTTGTCGGTGTCGACATCGGTATCGATGAACTCGGCTTCGGGCACCAACCGGTTGAACGTGGAATTGGCGTGGTCGAGGTCGAACGCCTTTAAGCGAACGCCGGCGTCGGTGAGATAATCATGGAGCAAGGTGGCGACAAAGCTCTTGCCGATGCCTCCTTTGTCCTGGGGAAAGAGAATGATGCGTTTGGTGGGCATGGATTGGATGGGGTTCAGTAGTTGTCGCGGGCGATTTTTGGTCCGCGCCGGTTGGGAGTGGATTCAGCGGGCCGCAGACTGGCGGGCGGCACGGTAGCAGCAGAAACTCGGACCGGTGCAGCCGAGCGGTTCGCCTCGCGAGCCTCACGGCGCGCGCGTTCGATTTCCGCCTTGGTGAAGTGGCCCCGGCAATAAACACCGACGCCGGCCGGCGAGACTTTGATTCCGTGCGAGTGGAGCGTCGCCGCGATCTGCTCGTAGCTCATGAACTTCGCCCGCCACGCGAGCAGCACGTCGCGGTAAGGCGCGAGTAGCCCACGGTGGTGCGCGGCCGGATCGTAGTTCCGGGCGTCCTCCATGAGGCGGGCGTGAAGTTCAGTGGTTTCGGCCATCACCGGAACGCTATCGTCGTATGGCTTTAAGTAAATTGAAAAAAGATTTCGTATGGCCGGTAGAAAGTAGTGGCGAAGTAGTGGTCGAGTAGTGGCGGAGTAGCGATGTAGTGGCGGCGGCGTGAGATATTCCTAGCGGACGCTAGGGGTGGCGTGTCCACGGATTCATAGGTAGAAAGTGCGGCTAGTGCCGCTCAAGTTCAGTCTTCGCCTCATTCAATCGCAGGGGGATTCAATGGTGCCGACCGGGTCACTCAAATGATTTGGATGATGTTTAATTGGCTTCCGTATGGCTTTTAGGATGGCAAAGATATGGGTTTTAGACAGGGTCGTAAGCATGGTCAGATTCGATAAGCCCTGTGTCCTTGCTCATGGTGCCGTGGAGTATTTCCGCGAGCACATGGCTGTGGGTGATTACCTGACTCAGGACGGTAAGGTTGAGATGACTTGGCAGGGAGTCGGGGCGGAACGTCTCGGTTTGGCTGGTTCATGTCAGCTCGCGCATTTTGAAAACCTGTGTGCCGGGCTGCACCCGGTGTCCGGGGAGAAACTCATGGTGCGGGATAAGGGTGAGAATCGACGGGTCTGTTATTTTGGACAGGTATCGCCGCCCAAGGATGTTTCCGTTCTTCATTTAGTGGGTGGTGACGAACGGATCGGCCGCTGGTGGCAGGAAGCGGTTGCGGAGACGCTGCGGGAGATGGAAGCGCTGACCGCGACCCGCGTGCGGCGCGCCGGTCAGAATTTCGACCGTCGCACCGGCAATATGGTGGCGGTCGTCGTCACCCATGACGCCAACCGGGCACTCGACCCGCAGCTGCATACCCATGTGTGCATCATGAACCTCACCTACGACGGAACCGAGGGCCGCTGGAAAAGCGTTCAACCCTCGGGATTCTATCGGCATCAAGGCTACCTGCGGGAGGTTTGTTACAACAAGCTCGCCGGATTCATGACGGCGGCCGGGTATGAATTGGAGCCGGGCCAGCGCCTCGGCTTCGCGGTGAAAGGCGTTCCGCCAGAGTTGCGTGAGCTGTTCAGTAAGCGGCGGCGGGAAATTCTCCGGCAAGCGGCGGCAACCGGGGCGAAATCCCAGGATGAACTTCAGGCGATTGCCGTGCGCAGCCGAGCCGAGAAAACCAAGGCGACTGCCGCGACCTTGCGCGCGGGCTGGCTGGCCGAAGCGGGCGCGCACCTGGAAACGCTGCGGGCGGTGGTCGCGGCCGCACAGGGTGGGCCCGCGAAACTCGATCCCGTCACTCCCTTGGATGCGTTGCGGTCGGCGGAGGCGCATGTCTTCGAGCGCAAATCCGTCGTCGATGACCGACTGTTGCTCCGCGAAGCCCTCATCGCGGGTCGCGGTCAGGTGTCATTGGATGCGCTGAAGCGCGTCATGGCCGGCCGCGAACGTTCCGGCGAATTGGTCCGCGTTGACGAGGAGATCGCTTGGCGGGAGGGCCTGGAGTCGGAGCGCGAATTTACCGGCTGGGCGAACACCCAAGTTAAACGTCGGGCGGCGCTCGGCAAAGTTCCGCGCGGTTCAACCTTGGAAAAGGATCAGGCGGCGGCGGTGCGCGACCTGCTTGGCTCCACGTCGGGTGTCGTCATCCTGCAAGGCGACGCGGGCACTGGCAAAACCACGTGTCTGAAAACCGTGGTCGCCGGTATCGAGCAGGCCGGTGGCAGGGTGTTTGGCTGCGCGCCGTCGTCGGGCGCGGCCGATGTGCTTCGCCGGGAACTCACGCCGGAAGCGGATACGCTCCAGCAATTGCTCGCCAACGAGGCGATGCAGCAGACGACGAGGGGCCGGGTGCTGGTTGTCGATGAGGCGGGACTCGTCTCCGTGCGGCAGATGCGCGACCTTTGCCGGCTTGCTGCCCGCAACGACAACCGGCTCCTGCTGGTGGGCGACATCAAGCAGCACGCTTCGATCGAGGCCGGCGACGCGCTCCGGTGCTTGCAGGAATTCGCCCGCGTGCCGGTGTTTCATCTGACCGAAATCCGGCGGCAGGTGGACCCGGCTTATCGGAAGGCGGTGGCCCGCCTGGCGCGCGGTGACGCCTTCGGTGCGTTCAACGAGTTCAACCGGCTCGGTTCCGTCCACGAGATGCCGGAAGAGTCCGGGCTCTGGCAGGAAGCCGCGGCGGACTACGTGCGGACCGTGCGGGCCGGAAAATCCTGTCTGGCGATTTCGCCGGTATGGGCGGAGATCCGCGAGTTCACTTCGGCCGTGCGCGCTCAGTTGCGGCTCGCGGGTGTGCTCACCGGCGCCGAGCACGCGGTCACGACGGTCGAAGCGCTCAAGTGGACGCAGGAGGAGCGTCGCCGGGCGCAGAACTATCGTCCCGGCGATGTGCTCACCTTTCACCATTCGTGGGGGCGCTTCCGCAAATTCGATACGGCCGCCGTGGTGCGGCAGGAGGACCGCCAGCTGGTGTTGCGTGACCCGGAGGATCGCGAGCGGTGGTTGGACCCCCGGCAGGCCAGCGGGTTTGAAGTCGGCACGACGAACGAGATTTCCATCGCGGTGGGCGACCGCCTGTTGATCCGGGCGAATGTGAAGCCGGCTAACCTGCGCAACGGCGACCTGGTCGAGGTCGCGGCCATCGGCGACGACGGCGAGATTGCACTCAAGGACGGGCGCGTCCTCCCCGTTTGGTTCCGCGGGTTCACCCACGGCTATGCAGCCACCTCGCACTCCGCGCAGGGTAAGACCGTGGATCGCGGCATCGTGCTGATGGCAGAAGCGGGCATCGCGGCTGGCGATCTGAAACAAGCCTACGTCTCAAATTCCCGTTTCCGTGAAAGTCAGGTCATTTTCACCTCCGACAAAGCCGCCGCCCGCGACGCGATGATGCGTCTCGCCGACCGCAAGCTCGCCCTCGAAATGGTCGGCCTGGATCAGCCCGAGAACCCGTCATCTCGAAAGTCCTGGCGCGCGCGTTGGGCATCGCATCTCGCTCCTTCGGTTCACGCCAAAGTCGCATGAGCATCGAAATCTTTCCCGGAACCAAGCCGCTCATGCGGCCAGCGCCCCCGAACTGGGGCGAGATCTCGCCCGACGGCAAGACGGCGACCGTGGTGCGTTTCGCGCTCGTGGACCGGTGGGTGTCCTTTCCAGCCGATCAGTTCAAACGCTGGGAGCACGCGGTGGGCGAACCGGAGATGCTGACGATCAAAACCGAGAAAGAGGAAATCGTCATCGAGGGCCGCGAATTGGCCGAGATCCGCGCGGCGCTCGACTTGGGCCGGCTCTGTGAACTGCGGGCGAATTTCCCGGGCCCCAGGGGGGCTGGGCCCGGTCCGCAGGTCCGCCGAATCACGATTGAAACGGCATGAAGCATGGCGCAAAAACGACTCAACGATCCGTCGCAACTCGATCTCTTCGCGCACGCCCAACATGAGCGGACTCCTCACATACGGACGGATGGCGGAAGCCCACTGGCGGGAGTATTGTCCGCGGATCGTGCGGACGCTGGAAAATCAGGACCGGTCGCAGGCGGCGCTGCTGGAAGCCCAGGAGCGGACGTTGGACGAGATGGAAATACTGATGCGACAGTTCCGCCGGCAGGGACTGAACCCGCAGCAGACGCACGATCAGGCCTGGGAGCTGGTGAGGGAGAAATACATTCTCCTGCCGCCGGAGCGGGCGAAATAGTTCCGCTCAACGCGAACAACTACCGGATCACCGACGCCGACCGCATCGGCGAAGGCGGACTAAAACAGAAGTATCGCCAGAATCTCGCGGCCATCCGCACAGTCCGCCAGATTCAGGCGGAGGCCCGGCCGGCCACCACGGAGGAAAAAGCCGTCATCGCCAAGTATGTCGGCTGGGGCGGACTGCCGCAGGTGTTCGCCACGCCGGCGGACGCTCCGCAGTGGAGAGCCGAGCAGGAGGAGCTGGCCGGATTGCTGGAACCCGATGAATTGAGTTCCGCGCGCGCCACTGTGCTCAACGCGCACTACACTTCGCCCACCGTCATCCGGGCGATGTATGCGGCGCTGGACCGTCTTGGTTTCAAACACGGTCGCGTCCTCGAGCCCGCCTGCGGACTCGGACACTTTTTTGGCGTGATGCCGGATGCGATGGCGGCGCGCTCGCATTTGACCGGTGTCGAAATCGACCCGCTCACCGCCCGGCTCGCCCAGGCGCTCTACCCCGACGCGGACATCCGGTCGCAAGCGTTCGAGAACGTCACGCTTCCGACGAATGGCTTCGATCTCGCGGTTTCCAACGTGCCGTTCGGCGACTACGCGCCCTTCGATCCGAAGCTCAATCCGCGGAAATTTCATATTCACGACTACTACTTCGTAGCCGCGGCCGAGCGCGTGCGGACCGGCGGGCTGGTCGCGTTCGTCACGTCGCGCGGCACGCTCGACAAACAGTATCCCCATCTGCGCGAGGCCGTGGCCAAGTCGTGCGATTTTATCGGCGCAATCCGCCTGCCGAACACCGCCTTCAAAAAGAACGCCAATACCGAAGTCACGACCGACATCGTGTTCCTTCGCAAACGCGCGCCCGGGGAAAAAGTCGGCGGCCAGCCGTGGCGGGAGAGTCGACCGCTGGGCGCGGAGACGAACGCCATTTTTCTTAACGAGTATTACCACGCGCATGCCGAAATGATGCTTGGCCGGCTAGAGCGGGTGGAGCACGGCATGTATGGTCGCGAGGAAGTCCGGCTTTCCGCCGACGGACGCGACTTGGGTGAAGCGTTGGCCGGTGCGGTCGCGACGCTTCCGGCGAATGTCTTCAAGCCGCTCTCGGAGCAGCAGGCGGCGGCGATGCGCCAGACCATCCCGGTGCCACCGGGCGTAAAGCCCAACGCCTACGTCCTGACGAACGAGGGCGGCGGCGGAATCGCCGTGCGTGACGGCGACGAGTTGCGGCTGTTGACCGACTTGCCGCCACTTATGGCGCGGCGCATCCGGCGGCTGATCTACGTGCGCGACGCAGCGCGCGATTGCTTGCGCACGCAGGTCGAGAACCGGCCGGACGCCGAGGTCGAGGCCGCGCGCTTCCGGCTCAATCAGGACTACGACTATTTTAACGGGCAGTTCGGGCCGGTGTCGCACCCGGCGAATGTCCGCGCGTTCGCCGGCGACCCCGATTTGCCGTTGCTCCTTTCTTTGGAGAACTACGACGACGACACCAACACTGCGACGAAGACGGCCATCTTTCGAGAGCGCACCATCCAGCGGCGCCAGCCCGTGCTGGCCGCCGGCGGAGCGAAAGAGGCCCTCGTCATCACGCTCAGCGAAAAGGGTAAAGTCGATCTGTCGCACATCGGAAAACTCCTCGGCAGATCCGAGGCCGAGTTTCTGCCGGAGTTGCAGGGCGCTCTTTTCCTTAACCCAGAGAGCCAGCGGTGGGAGACGGATGACGACTACCTCTCGGGCAACGTCCGACGGAAACTCGCGATGGCTGAGCACGCGGCAAAAACCGACGCCCGGTATCGACCCAACGTCGAGGCGTTGGCCGGCGTGCAGCCGGTCGACCTCACGGCGACGGAAATCGATGTCCGACTCGGATCGGCGTGGATTCCCACGAGGGATGTCGCCGCCTTCGCCGTCGACCTCCTGCACGGGCATCGCCCGGACGACGTGCGCGTGCATCACGCGGCACAGGTCGGGCTGTGGACGGTCGAGGTCAACGCCGCCATCAAGACCGGCGTCGCCGACCGCACCGAATGGGGCACCGCGCGCATCGCGGGTCACGCGCTGATCGAGGACGCGCTCAATCTGCGCACCCCGACGATTTTCGACTATGACGACGAGGGCAAAGCTACCGTCAACGTGACGGCCACGGAGTCCGCCCGCGACAAGCAGCAGAAAATCAAAGACCGGTTTTCCGAATGGATTTGGGAGGACGACGCCCGGCGCGAGCGGCTCGTGGATTTCTACAACCGGGAGTTCAATCACCTCCGGCTCCGCACCTTCAACGGCGACCATCTCACGCTGCCGGGCGCGAGTCCGACGATCACGCTGCGCCCTCATCAAAAGGCGGCGGTGTGGCGCATCCTGCAAACACCCAACGCGCTGCTCGCGCACGTGGTCGGCGCCGGGAAGACCTACACGATGGCGGCTGCCGCGATGGAACTGAAACGACTCGGGCTCGCCCGGAAACCGATGTTCGTCGTCCCGAATCATATGCTCGGTCAGTTCAGCTCAGAGCTGCTCGCGCTCTATCCCGGTGCGAACGTTCTCGCCGCCGGGCGCGACGACTTCGCGAGCTTGCGTCGGCGCGAATTGATGAGCCGCATCGCGACCAATAATTGGGACGCGATCATCGTCACGCATTCGGGTTTCGAGCGGCTGCCGCTCTCGGCCAAGGCTCGTAAAGAATTTCTGGATGGGCAGCACGCGGAACTGGTCGAGTGCATTTTGGAGCACAAAAGCCGGATTGGTGCATCGGCGTCCGGCACGCGGCTCGTGAAGGAATTGGAGCGCGCGAAAAAGAAACTCGAAGGCCGGATCAAAGCGCTCGGAGCCGAGCACCGCAAAGACGACACCCTGACGTTCGAGGAACTCGGCGTTGACCGGCTGTTCGTGGATGAGGCGCAGGCGTTCAAGAACCTGTTCTACATTTCCAAAATGACGCGAGTGGCCGGTCTGCCGCAGACCGCTTCGGAGCGGGCGTTCGACATGTTCCTGAAAGTGCAGCACGTCCAAAAGCAAAACGACGGCGCGGGCGTCGTCTTCGCCACCGGCACCCCGGTCACGAACACGATGGCGGAGATGTTCACGATGCAGCGCTACCTGCAAATGGACGCGTTACGGCGTCAGAGTCTCCAGCACTTCGACGCGTGGGCCGGCACGTTCGGTGAGACGGTGACGGCGATGGAGCTGGCCCCGGATGGTGCCGGCTACCGTTTGCACACCCGGTTCGCCCGGTTCGTGAACGTCCCGGAGCTGATGCAGATGTTCCGGTCGGTGGCCGACGTGCATACGGCGGATATGCTCAAGCTCCCCATTCCCGCGCTCGACGGCGGCAAGGCGCGCATCGTCCGCGCGCCCGCGACGCCGGAATTAAAGGCATTCGTCGCCGCGTTGGCGGTGCGCGCCGAGAAACTCAAACGCGAGAAGGTCGATCCCTCTGTGGACAACATGCTCAAAATAACCGGTGAAGGCCGGAAGGCGGCGCTCGACATGCGATTGGTGCGGGGCGGCACGGCGGATGCGCCCGAGAGCAAGGTCAACCAAGCCGTCCGCGAAATATTTTCTATCTGGCACGAAACGCGGGCGGACCGGCTGACGCAGATGGTGTTTTGCGACTTATCCACGCCGAAGGTCGAGGGGCGCGGCTTTTCCGTTTACCAAGATGTCAAAGCCAAGCTGATCGCACGCGGCGTGCCCGCCGAGGAAATCGCCTTCATCCAAGACTACGACGGCGACGCCGTGAAACTGACGCTCTTCAAAGACGTGCGGTCCGGCAAGGTGCGCGTCCTGTTGGGTTCTTCGCAGAAAATGGGCGCGGGCACTAACGCGCAGACGAAGCTGGTGGCGTTGCATCATCTCGACGCCCCGTGGCGTCCCGCGGACATCGAGCAACGTGAAGGTCGCATTCTCCGGCAGGGCAACCAAAACGCGGTTGTCCGCGTGAACCGCTATGTCACGGAAGGCAGCTTCGATGCTTACATGTGGCAAACGCTTGAAACGAAGGCGAAGTTCATCGCGCAGGTGATGACCGGCCAAACCGTGGCCCGCCGGCTCGAGGACTTGGATTCACCCGCACTCACATATGCCGAGGTAAAAGCCATCGCCTCGGGTAATCCGCTCGTCATCGAAAAGGCCAAGGTGGATGCCGAGGTCATGCGCTTGTCGCGGCTCCGCTCCGAGCACAGCGAATCGCAGTATGGCACCCGCAGCCGGTTGCGCATGGCCGGCGAGGATGTCGCACGGCTCGAACGTCAGGTGGCGGCGATGGAGCAGGACAAGGCCACGTGCGTGGATACTCAGGGTGATAAGTTTCGGATGGTCGTCGGTCAGAAAACCTACACCGAGCGCGCGGAGGCCGGCGCGGCGCTGGTGTATCTGGCGGCCGAACATCGCGACGATTATCTTGCCGGACGCGCCGGAACCATCGTGCTGGGCGAGCTAGCCGGTTTCAAACTCGAATACCGCTCGGCGTGGCCCGACAAGGTCACCCTGCGGGGCGCGGCCGAACACGTTGCCAACATTTCGCCATCACCGATCGGCTCTATCAGTTCGCTCGAACACGCGGCGCGCTCCATCGAGGAACACGTGCTGCGGCTCCGCGATGAACTCGCGCGGTGTCGGACGAACCTCGCGGAGTTGACCGCACTCACGGGAAAAATCTTTGAGCACGAAGAACGCTATCGCGAACTCCTCAAGCGACAGGGCGAACTCGTTGACCTGCTCGACATCACCAAAAATCAGGCGTCGGCGCAGCAGGCCACCGAATCAACGGGCGACGCGGAATCGGTGGCTGCGGTAGCGCCGGAACCGAACTCGCCCAGCGAAGAGGAATCGTCCGAAGAAGCACCCGCGCCGGTGGTCGCTACCGAAGTGGCGCTGGCCAAGACGACGAAAATCCGTCCGATCAAGACCCGGCGGTTGGTGAAAAAAGAGCCCGTCCAATCGCTCGCGCCAACGGTGCGATTGTCGTCTGGCAATACCGGCCGGATGCAAATTGCCGTATGAGAAACGAAGTCGCGAGGTCATTCATCCCGGCGTCCGACGGGCTTACGGAAGGGCAGAGGTTGAACCGTATCTGCGAATTGCTCTCCAAGGCTGTCGTCCGCGACTGGGCCAGCCGGATTGTGGTCGAGCGCGGCGCGGGCGGCGCGCCGGAGGAGCCGTGCGCCCCGATGGCGGAGGCGTCCGATGGAGCACGGGTTCTCAGCTACCTGTCGCTCGTTGGTGAAGCGAGTTCGGCGCTAATCCGCGAAACGCTCGGATTGTCCAAGATGCGGGTCTATCGCGCCGTTCATTCATTGATCAGGAGCGGCCGGGTCACCGCCAAAGGGCGCTCTCGAATGACGACCTATGCGCTCAGTCGAACGGAGGCGAGTAAGGTGACGCTCAATTGAACCGGAGATGAAGCCCGCCCAAAACGTCACCGCCCTGTGGATGCCTGCCGCGATCTACACACGCGTTTCGACCACCAAACAGTTGGGCCGTCGGATGGAATCGTGCGAGAGTCAGGAAGCCATTTGTCAGGACTATATCCGAACTCAAGCGCCGGTTAAGGGCTGGGATCATGTGCAGACGTTCACCGATCCAGCCTACTCCGGTGCAACCATGAAGCGGCCGGGGATGGACGCGCTCAAGCAAGCGGTCGCGGCTGGCCAAATCCGCGTCGTCGTCATCTTCAAGTTGGAGCGCGTCCTGCGTTCGACCGACGAGTGGGCACCGTTTCGCACGTTTCTGAGTCAGAACAATTGCGAGCTGGCGAGCGCGATGGAGGATATTTCCGAAAAAACCGCGCTGGGCCGGCTCAAAAATAACCTGCTCGTCAGCGTCTCCGAATATGACCGGTTGAACACCGCCGAAAAAGTCCGAGCGAAAATGGGCGAGCAGGCGAAGCGCGGATTTTGGAACGGCGGTAGCGTTCCCTACGGCTACGCCTACGACAAGACTACCCAGAAGCTGAGCCACCACCCCGTGGAATCTGTCGTGGTCCGGCGCATCTACGAGCGTGCGGCCGGGCTGGTTTCGCTCACCGACTTGGCCAATTTCCTCAATGCTGAGGGCCTTCGCACCAAACAGCGATTTTTGCGCCGTCGTGACGGCACCCGGCAAGTTATCGGCCAGCAGCGATTCCGGTCGGACGGCCTGCGACTGCTTGTTACAAATCCCATCTATCGTGGTGTGGTGCGATTCCAAGGCGAGGAATACCGAGGTCAACATGAAGCGCTGGTGTCCGATGATCTGTGGGAACGCGCGAATGCCGCGGTCCGGGAAACCCGCCCGCGGGCGGAGTTGCGCGTCGACCAGAATATCCACCAATACCTGCTCAAGGGGATTTGCCGTTGCGGCCACTGCGGTCGCTCGCTGATTCCGCAGACCTGCGGGGACAGCAACAACGCCCACAAAAGGTATCGCTATTACAACTGCGGCTCCGTGCTGCGCGACCGCCGTCTCGGCGAATGTCCGGTGGGCCGGCTATCGGCGCGGGCCTTGGAGGGCGCGGTCATCGCTTTTCTCGGTGAGGTCAGCAAGCACCCGTCGCTCGTCAGCGGTGTCCTCGAAGCGACGCGTGCGCGGTCGAAGGGAGATCGACAGTCACTGCGGACCGATCTGGACGCGCTCCAAGCGCGGTTGGATAAGGTGAATGAGGAGTTGGGTCGGTGTGTGGACGTAGTGGCAAAAGGGGGCGCGGGTGTGCTCGGCCCCGAGCTCATGAAGCGCGCAGAAAAATTGCGCGCGGAGCAGGATCAATTGGTGATCGGGCGCGAAAAAAAACGTCAGGAGCTGGTGGCGTGTGATGCCGCGACCTATAACGAGAAGCGTGTGCAGGACTCCCTGGAACGACTCACTCTAATTCTGCCGGTATTGGCTCCGGCCGAACAGGCGGAACTCGTGCGTTTGTTTGTGGACCGTGTCGAAGTCCGGGAACCGGCGCGGACACAATTCGGCGCGTCGCTCGAGGAAGGCGCATCACGTCGCGTGCTGGCGCTGCGGATCAAATTGCATCTGCCGCGATTGGTGGAGGGCATCGAACGGGCCGATGGGACAGGCAAGTCGGTCGCGAATTCATATCGGCCGATTGCCGCGCGCGGCGTCAACTTTGAGACCAAGGTGGATTTCTCCCAAGCGCTCCGTGGCGTCGTGACGCTCCTCGCCCCATTTCACCATCCGGTGCGCGTTTCCGGGAGGGCCGATGGCATCGCTCTTGTCGAACGGGCTAAAGTTGCCGGCGAGACGCAGCATTTGGTGGTGCGCGCGCAACACTGGCATCGCTTGCTCGAGAGCGGCCAAGCCGCCAACCGGGTCGCGCTGGCCAAGCGATTTGGCGTCACCCCGGGTGCCGTTACGCGCACCTTGAAAATGATTCAGTTGAGTCCCGAGATTCAAAATTTTCTTGGCACGTTGAAGACAAAGGAGGCTCTCCGGCATTTCGGAATGAAGAAAGTCGGCGCCTTGGCGGACCTGACCCGGGAGGAGCAACTCGCCGGTTTCGAGCGCATCCGCCGTGCCTTCGCCCAGCCGACGCCGGACTTGGTTCCGGGTGAACCACTCAAGGTGTTCCGGTCCGAAGCCAAAGAAGCCGAGGATATGGCCGACACCGAGCGCATCATCGCCTTCCTCCGTCGGGCCGGGCCGACCGCTCCACGGAGGATCGGCGCGGAGGTGCAGCTATCAATCGCATCGACCTACCGGCGCCTTTCCGAACTTGTGTCGGCCGGCCAAGTCGCCTGCACCGGTAACACTCGAAATCGCACCTATGCGGCACTAACGGCGTAGTGACCCCGCGGAGATCGTCGCTTGCGCTTGACCATTCAATCTTCGCAATCCGGCCCACAGGAAGCGGTGCCCCTACTTCTCCGCGCTGCTGCGATCGCAGTTGCAGTCGAGGCACGCGCCGTCAGCGCAGGCACCGCAGAATTCCTGAAGCTTCTTCCGCAATTCCGCGCGGGCGCGGTGGAGCGTAACGCTGGCGTTATTGGCCGTCATCCCGAGCGCGATGGCCGTGGCCGACACCGGCCGGCCCTCGAGATCGACGCGGCGGAGCAACTCGGCGTGGGTCGGTTTGAGTGACGGCAGCAGATGCGCGAAGCAACCGCACAAAACCCGCTCGGCGTCCGCGTCGTCGGCGAGCGTGATTGCATCAGCGGTCCACGCGTCCTCCCGCCGGCGCGTGGCGTTGCGACTGCGCGCATGATCTATGATGACGTTGCGGAGGATCTGATAAAACCACGCGACGCTTTTCTCACCATCTTTCAATTCGTCAGCGCGCTGGAGGGCCTTGATGAGGCCGTTCTGGAGGAGGTCATCGGCATCGGCTGCATTGCCGACGCGCGAGACGAGGAAGGCTTTGAAAGCACTGTGATGAGCGAGCAGCGCGGACGCAACATCGGGCGAGCTGGGCCGGGACATGCGATGCACCATGGTCCCATTTCCACAGACGTAAAGTGCGGTCTCGCTCCGACGGCGCCCTGGACTCCCGTAGCTTTCGGCGCCGCCGCGGGACTGAGCGAGGGCCGGTCATTTTTTCCCAGCTTGCTCGGCTGCGAGTTTCGCGAGGTATTTTTCCGGGTTACGAAGGAATTTCTTTTCGCAGGGCTTGCAGCAAAACTTGATGACCTGGCCTTGGTAGAGCATCGAGACCTCGTCGCCCATCGAGTCGAGGTCGCTGTCAGTCACGAGGCAGATTTTGAGGGGATACGCCTTGGCGGGGCCTTTTTCGACGGGACTGGTCGCGGCGGGCGCCGGAGTAGCGGGTTTGGTCGGCTGCGCCGCGGCGAAGGACGCGGCGAAACCGAGGAGGATGACGAGCAGGAGGCGGTTGGTTTTCATAGAAGAAACGAATTTGGAGGAGGAGTGGTTGTTCATGATTGATTCATCCTGGGAGACGGAGTCCGCGCGGTAATCTTACAGCGCGAATCGCATTGCGCGGACCATCGCTTCGCAGACACGTGCAGGAGACCGCCGGTGGGAATCAGAGCACCCCGGCGGCGAGCGTGGTCACACTTTGAACGAGGCCGGAAAACTCAGAAACGGAAGCCGAGGCCGGCACCGAATCCGTAATCGGAATCGAGCGTAGTGTTGAGAGAGACGCGTTTTGAAACGGTATAGGAGAGCGTTGAATTCCAGGAGAATTTCATCGCGGTGTCGTAGTCCGCCCGTGCGGTGAGGCTGACGCGCGAGGTGAGTTGAAACATTTTTACGAGGGCGAGCCGCGCGTCCCCGTTGCTTTGCAGAGTGGCCGTGCAATCGACGAGGTAGGGCATCCGGTAGGTGGCGCCGGCAATGACGGCGTCGTGGCCGTCTGGGATGTTCGTGAGACGATAGCCGGCGAAGGCGGTCCAGCGCGGGTTAAAATAGCGCGAGACAGTCGCGTCGATTTCATATTCGCGGTGCTCGACCCTTTCCCAGCCCGCTTTCCACATGAGGTTCAGGTTGTCGCGTCCCCGTTGGATCGTGCCCATCCCTGTGCTAAGGTGGGACTGGACACTGGCGTCGATCCACGCGAAGGTGTGCGGCATCGCGTGTTCGCCGAGAGCAGGGCGATAGGCAGGGGCGGAAGTCAAAGGTGGGGCATCGGAAGATGACGCCGGGGAATCGTGCGTGGAGTTTGCGGCGGCGCGTATTTCGTCGCCCGCGGGATAGCTCACGACGCGCGCCATGCCGGCCATCATGTGGTAGAGCAAGTGGCAGTGGAATAACCAGTCGCGGTCCTCGTTGGCGTAGAATTCGATGGTGCGCCGGCTCATGGGTGGCACGTCCACGGTGTGCTTGAGTGGCGCGTAGTCGGGGTCCACGCCATCGGGAATGAGCAGGCGGAAGAAATGCCCGTGCAGGTGCATGGGATGGTGCATCATGGTGTTGTTCACCAGCACGACGCGAAGAATCTCACCGCGCTTTACCGGGACAGTGCTCTGCTCGTCGATGGGGCGGCCGTCGATGGACCAGAGGTATCGAATCATATCGCCTGTGAGCTTGAGCGTGATCTGGCGCACGGGTGCATCTGCGGGGAGCGTCGTGGGCGACGTGGACTTGAGGCGCAGATAGGCAGACAGCGGGCGGGGGTTCTCCTTCGCGAGCGCCTCGGCGTCGCTGAGCGAGCCGGACTCGTCGAGCTGGTCGAGCACGGCGGCGAGCGCGCCGTCCATGTCGTAGGGAGTGAGCGGTGCGGGCATGGGCGCGAGATTCTCCTGGCCGTCACCAAGAAAGACGGACGCGTGGCCGGAGCCGTCCTGCGCGGTGGCGCGGACTTCCCACGCGGCAGGTGCGCCGGCCGGCACGGTGACCAGGAGATCATAGGTCTCGGCCATGCCGATGAGCAGGCGATTCTGGCGGATGGGGACGACGTCCCTGCCGTCGGCCGCGATAATCGTGAGCGGGCCGGCGGCTGAGCTGAGATAGAAATAAGTCGAGGCGCCGGAGTTGATGAATCGGAGGCGGACGGTTTCCCCGGGACGCGAGGGGAATTGCTGACGCGGACGTCCGTTGGCGAGGAAGGCGCCGTAGGCGACGTCGGAAATGTCCATCGGCGGCAAGCGGGCTTTTTCCCGCTTCCAATAGTCCGCGAGGTGCCCGGCCCGGAGCGCGCCGAGGAGCGACTGTGCAGTGCCTTTGCGGATCGCATACCAATCGCTGCCGCGGAGGAGCGTGCGCATTACGTCGCTCGCGTTTTCGTTGGTCCAGTCGGAGAGCACGACAACCTCCTCGTGGTCGATGTGCGGGAGATCGGTGCGTGTGGGCGCATCAGCCTTTGGCTCGATGACGATGGCGCCGTAGACGCCGCGCTGCTCCTGCAGGCCGGTGTGGCTGTGATACCAGTAAGTGCCGCTGTGTTTCAGGAGAAACTCAAACGTGCGCGTCTCGCCGGGTCCGATGGGAGGCGTCGTGAGGTAGGGCACGCCATCCTCAAGATTGGGCACGAGCACACCGTGCCAGTGCGTCGAGGTTTGCTCGGACGTCAGGCGGTTGCGCACGTGAATGCGCGCGACATCGCCCTCGCGGAAACGCAACACCGGACCTGGCACGGAGCCATTGATCGTGAGCGTGCGCACCGGCTGGCCGGCGGGCGAGAGCATGGACTCACCGATCTCCAGCGTGTATTCGACGATTGGGGCGTCGGGATAAAGCTGAGAGGCCTTCGGCAGGAGTTCGAACGCAGCCCACGCGGCCTTGCCCCGGCCACCGCACTCCTCGCAGGCGCGGGCGAAAGGAGCGGTGGCGAGAAGCGTCGCGGCGGCGAGAAGTGGGCGGAAGCGATTCACGGGACGGGTTATTTCTTCGTCGCAGCGCTGGCGGTGGTTCCGGCGGCGTCGAGCTTGGCGAGAAATTTGGCGGGCTCCTTTTCAAATTTATTGATGCAGCTCTTGCAGCAGAAAATCACAATGCGGTCCGGTTGGCCGGCTTGCTGGCAAACGTATTCGACGGGCTGGCCCATGCCGCCGAGCTTTCCGCCCGACACGACGCAGGTTTTTAGCGGGTAGCCGGACTTGGCGGTGGTCGTCGCGGGCGCGGCGGGTGTCGGGGCCGCATAGGTGGCGGTCGTGGAAAGGCCGGCCAACAGGAAAGTGAATTTGATAACGCGTGAGAGAGAGGAGAACATTGGATTGGTAGATTTGAGGGTTCGGGAGGGAGACGGAGTGGTTGCGGTGGTCTTACAACGAATCGCGCACTCAGCGAGGGCGTGATGCCTGTCCTGCCCCAATCTCTGCCGGCCGTCTCGCGTCCTGATCGAACGAATGACTACGTCGACGCCTTCGGTGCGCCACGGCGCCGTAGCAGCCACGCGAGATAGGCGGCGGCGGTGACGTCATAGCTGCCGCAGAACATCGGCCAGAACGCGGGCACGCCGGAGTTGGCGAAGAGGTGGCCGCGGAAATAATCATAGACGCCGTGCGCCGCCAGGCCCGCGACGAGGAACCATTGGCTGGTTTTGAATCCGAGGACCGAGAGGGTCAGGAACGCGACGATGCCGATGCCTTCCAGCAGCAGCGTGGAGGTGGAGCCGCTCATCACCGCGAACAGGCCATAGAGGCCGCCGATGACGGCCAGCACCGTCGAATAAAACGAGCGCTCGCGGTCGAAGCCGACAAGGGTGCCGAAGAGCGCGATGGCCAGTGCGAGAACGATGCCGATGAGAAGTGCCATGGTAATTTATGTTGAAACTGGCAGCCGCAGTTTTTTGTCCCAACCGAGGAGATTCTTCATTTGGCAACGACTGCGTCCACCAAGGTCTGAAAATACCCCTGGACCTGGCGGATGGTCTTCAGGTCGCCATAGGCACCGGCCGTAAACACAATGGTGATGTCCAAGTCGGGCACCACGAAGATCCGCTGGCTGCCGTTGCCCCAGGCAGCGCGCCACGGTAGAGGGCGGCCCTGCCAGTTCACGGTGCCCGTCCACCACTGTAAGCCATAGTGGGTGTCGTCGAAGCCCGTGGCCAGACGCGGTCGCAGCATTTCTTCGATCCAAGCGGACGGGACAACCTGCCTGCCGTTCCAATTGCCGTGATTCAGCACGAGGCGGCCCAGCTTGGCCATGTCCCTGGGGCGAAGGCGGAGGCCGCTGTTGGCCATGGGACGGCTCCGGAGGTCGGTGACCCACTCCACATCGAAGATGCCCAAGGGTTCAAAAAGGGCCGTGCGAGCGAAATCGACCCACGGCATTTTGGTCGCCCTTCCGAGTATGTCCGCCAGCACTACGGTGCCGCCGCTGTTGTAGTTGAACGTGCTAGCGGGCTCGGCCACCGGTGGGCGCCCCAACACGAAGCGGATGGGGGAGTCCTTCCAGGCCAGTCGGTCCTCGTCATTGGGAAAGCCTGCACCGGACTCGCGCCATTCCAGACCGCTGCCCATCATGAGCAGGTGCTCCAGGGTGACCTTGCGCAGGGCCGGCGTGGCGAGGTCCGCGTGCTCGGGATAGAAGTCGACGACCGGCGTGGCGAGCGATCCAAGTTTACCCTGAGCCTGCGCGATGCCCACCAGCAACGCGACGACACTCTTTCCCACGGAGCGCGTGTCGTGGCGCTCCGCCGGCCCGAACGCTACGGTGCGGCGGAAAAGTTTGAACTGGGGCTTGTCACTGCCCTTGCGGTAGCCCTCGGCCACCAGCTTACCGTGTCGCTCCACCACCACCGCGTGCAGGTTCGCCTCGCCGCCGAGCATTTTGGCGAGGACTTCCGACAGTTTCGCGGCGTCAAAGCCCGCGGCCTGCGGCTCCACGACCGTCCAGCCGTCGTCGAGGGCCGCGGGCCGCGCGGGCACCTGTGCGAGAAGTGAGACGCTCAGCAGGGAGAACCCGAGGGCGGCCCGCATTAGGGTCACCCCCACGCGTGGCCCAAAGTGGGTGAAACGACGAGGATGGGACATGATGGGTTCCACGATCTGATGCAGGAATCTCGGTCTGCGCTCGTCGGCGTTCACAACCAGCGGCGCACGTTGGCGCAGTAGGCGGAAAATTCCGAGGGGAACAAGGAGGTGAGCGCTCTTTCCTTGGGACCAATCTGAAACCGGTTCACGTCGAGGACGAAGGAGGGGACGAAAACAAAGCCGAGAGCGTTCTCCAAAAACACCGCCCATCCGATCAGGACGATCAGCGCACCGAGATACATGGGATTGCGGGTCAGTTGATAGATGCCGGATTTTACGAGGGCGGAGGCGGCGGCGGGTTTCAATGGGTTGACCGTGGTCTTCGCGATCCGAAACGAGACGACGCCCGCGACCGCGACGCCGACGCCGACGGCGGCCAGGCCAAGTGCGATGGCGTCCCGTGCGGGCACTTGGGAATCTGCCGTCGGTGTGGCCCGCGAGCCGAACCACATGAGCGCCGCAACGAAAACCAGGACAACGAGCGGCGGGACTTTCAGTTCGAGGGAGTGCATGAGTGATTGTCGGGAGGACGGAGCGGTCAGGGAAACCTTGCAACTCACCGTGCGGAGGGTCGCTTCTTGCGGGTGAGCGGTGCCGGTTTTATCCGCGCAGGAGCGACGTGGGGGGAAAATCGGCCGCGGTATTGCGAAGGGGTGACGCCGAATTTCCGCAGGAACACGCGCCGCAGATTCTGTTCCTCGGCGTAGCCCGTCGTGGCGACGATTGCTTTCAGGGGCAGGCTCGTTTCCTCGAGAGCGCGACAGGCCGCTTCAAGACGCATGGCCTCCACCGTCTTGGCCGGGGTGCGCCCGGATTTGGCGGCGTAAACTCGGGCAAAGGTTCGCGGCGGCATTCCGGCTTGTTCGGCCAAGCGCTCAACCCTGAGATCGCTGGCCAGATTGCCCGCGATCCACGCGTGGAGATCGGCGAACGTCCCCGAATCTCCCGATTGGGCTGCGAGCGGCACACTGAACTGCGACTGTCCGCCGGAGCGCTTGATGAACATGACGAGCTGACGCGCGGTTTCGATTGCGACCCGGTGACCGAAATCCTCCTCGATGAGGGCGAGCGTGAGGTCGATGCCGGCCGTAACGCCCGCCGACGTCCAGATCGGGCCATCGTGGATGAAGAGCTTGTCGGCATCGACGTGGATCTTCGGGTGCAACGTCCGCAGGCGAGCGACCCAGTCCCAGTGCGTGGCGACGCGGCGGCCGTCGAGTTGTCCGGCCGCGGCGAGCAAAAAAGCGCCGGTGCAAACCGAGCACACGCGACGCACCGTGGGCGCGCGTTGCTTGATCCATTTCACAAGTTTCGGCGGAGCATAGTAACTTTGGCCGCGGCAGCCGCCGGCCGTTAGGATAGTGTCAATTGTCGTGCCCTTCAGCTTCGACAATGGCACGGTCATGACAGCGAGCCCCGAACTCGACGTGACCAATCCGCCGCCGGCACTGGCCACGATGACTTCGTAGAGGCCGGAGCCATTGGCCGCCGCACTCCGGCCGGCGGTGGCAAACGCCTGCAACGGTCCGGCGAGATCGAGCAGATTCATGTCCTCGTAAGCGAGGATGACGATGCGGCGGGTGAGTTTCATTTCGCGGAGATTCGAGCGGCTTTTGCTTGGGAGCGCTGCGGAATCAAGGGGTATTCGAAATCGAGTGCGACACCGTAGGCGGTGTTGCGGCCATAGAGTTGATTGATCCCGTCAATCGATTTTGCGAACCATTGCCCCGAGGGCGTGGCGTCGAACTCCGGCAGGATTCGGTCCATGTGATGGGCTGCGTTTGCGCGGGTGTCCGGGATAACAATCAAACCATGACGGGTGCGCACCGGCTCGCTCGATGTCGATAGCGCGTGAACCATGCTGCGACCGGTGCGGGAATAGGCATCGGCGGTCACCGCGAGAGCGACCTCGTCAACGCCGGGTGCGACTGGCAAACCGATCATCTCGGTGGAATGAAACCAGTGATTGGTGTAGTTGGCCGTGATGAGCGCCTTGAGGTTAACGCCGAAGCGGGGACGGAAAGGCGCGGTAGAGTGTGACGCGCTCCAGTCGGCAACGCCAAATTCGGTGGCCAGAGCGACCGCCCGGTCGCGGCCGGCAATGGCTTCGACGATGGCGAGCGAAGCGGGAAGAGCGGCGCTGATCCCGGCCGTAGAGATGATTTTCCCGTCGGAAATGTAGCGGACATCGGCGACCCAGTTGACGCCGGGAAACATCTTGCGACGGACTTTTTCGCTGGCCCAGTGCGCGGTGGCGCGCCGGCCGTCCATGAGGCCCGTGGCCGCAATCACAACCGCCCCGTCGCAAATGCTGACAAGCGTGCTGCCTTTCACGCCTTGGGCTTTTACCCAAGCGACCAGCGCGGGGTCGTTGTATTTCGTGACTGCCGGGACGATCACGTAATCGGCACCCTCCGGAAAGCGTGCGTCGAACTGGTCGGACGTGACGTCCGGTTGGAGAATCAGCGTGGGGCGCATGTGAAGGACGCCCGGTTGTGTCGCAACGGTGACGACCTCCGCGGCACCGGACGCCGCGAGCACGCCGTAGGGCATGGCGAAGTCCGTCAGTTCCGTGCCTGAGTTTTCTCCGATGATGGCGATCAGCGGGCGCTGGCGTCCGAAGCGCGCTTGGTAAGCGGGGATAGAACCGTCGGCGGTGGAAGTGAGGGCGGTGGCATCCGAGGCGCTCCCGTCGGCGGGCGCGGCAGCGGCGAACGTCGTGAGGCCAAGCAGCGCGGCGGGAATGAAGAATCGGCGGGCGATTCGGAGGGAGGCGATGATCGTGGTCATGGGTTGTGGAGTTGAGCGACCAGTATCGCTGAATCTTCGATTGGCGGATATGACGATAAACATTCATTTCCTGCCACGCGTGCGGCGATAACAAAGGGCCTTTAATCCCAACATCCTTGACCCCAACCCGACGCTGTCCTCTTACGCTTTCCGTCCATCCATCATCGGCTGGCCGCTAAGAGTGACGCGGATGGTGATCGCGGTGGTCTTTTTCCTTCAACGAATCTCGGCGCAGACCGCCCGAATATGACCGCGCAGCCAGCGATGCGCAGGATCGGCATCCATTCGAGGGTGCCAGAGCATTGATACCGTAAACTCTGGCGTGGTGACGGGGATGGGAAAACTATGCATTCCTGCCCGCAAATTCCCTGTATGGCGCTCGGGCACGCTGGCAACTAAGTCTGAGGACCGGGCCAGCGCTAGCGCAGTCGCGAAGCCCCCTACAATCGCCACCACGATTTCCCGTGCCACTCCAAACGACCTCAGAGCCTCGTCTATCGGCTCTTTGTCGGGACCCTGTCGCGAGATCGAGATGTGCCTGCCGGCTGCATAGCGGACCGGAGTGATTTTACCTCTGCACAGGGCGTGACCTTTCCGCACGACCCCGATGTATCGATCCCGGAATAGTGCCTGCGCGCGCACCTCTGGACTTGTGGTCGCCTCTACGACGCCGGTTTCGAGATCAACCGACCCGTTGCGGAGCAGTTGGCTGTCCTTATCCGCCTTCTGGAGGAATCGCAGCCGGACCTGCGGTGCTTCCTCGCCGATGCGCGTGATCAGACCCGGTCCGAAGTTTTCCACGAAACCTTCACTGGTCCGAAGCGTAAAGGTCCGGACCAAAGATTTGAGATCAAGTTTCTCGGTTGGGCGGAGCACCGCTTCGCCGCCTTGCACGAGCTGACTGACCCGCTCACGAAGTTCGAGAGCCCGGGGTGTGGGCACGAGACCGCGACCGGCCCGGACCAAGAGAGGATCGCCCGTTGTCTCCCGCAATCGCGCTAAGGCCCGGCTCATCGCCGATGAGCTTAACCGCAAGCGCTGGGCGGCGCGCGCGACGCTCCCTTCCGCGAGGAGCACATCAAGGGTGACGAGCAGATTGAGATCTGGCCTAGACATCCTCGCACCTTGCTGAGCCATGGCGTTCAACGCACGAATATAGTGCAAACGGTGCGTCTTCCGCCCTACCAAGATATGGGCTATGGTTTGGCCCATGTTGAAGACGACCATTGCAGAACGAGACGAGCCCACCGCTGAAAGCGCCCGGCACGCACCCTCAGCGAGAGGCGCGCTTGCCGCCCTTTCGCTGTCCATGTTGCTCTCCTCGCTCGGCACGAGCATCGCCAATGTTGGACTGCCCACGTTGGCCCACGCGTTTACCGCCTCGTTCCAGCAGATCCAGTGGGTTGTCCTCGCCTACCTTCTCTCCATCACGGCCCTGATTGTCAGTGTTGGTCGACTCGGTGACATCACCGGCCGCCGCCGGCTGCTCTTAGCTGGAATCTTCCTGTTTACGGCGGCCTCGGTCCTGTGCGGTTTGGCGCCCATGCTTTGGCTGCTGATTGCTGCTCGGATGGTGCAGGGTCTCGGAGCAGCTATCATGATGGCTCTCACCATCGCATTTGTCGGTGAGACCGTCCCGAAGGCAAAGACGGGCAGCGCCATGGGGCTACTCGGAACGATGTCCGCGATTGGGACCACGCTCGGGCCGTCACTCGGCGGCATCTTGATCTCCGGGCTCGGCTGGCGGGCTATCTTTCTAGTCAACGTGCCGCTGGGGATCGTGGCATTTCTACTCGCCCGTCGCTATCTGCCCGCTGATCGCCGCGTGCCAACGACTGATCGGGCCGCTTTCGATTATGTGGGCACACTGCTGCTTGCCCTGACTCTCGCCGCCTATGCGCTCGCGATGACGATGGGGCGGGGCCACTTCGGTTCGCTCAACCTGACTCTGCTAGTGGCTGCGGCATTTGGCCTCGGACTTTTCATGCTCGCCGAGACGAGAGCAGCATCGCCCCTCATTCGCTTGGCGATGTTTTGCGAGCCCTTGCTGAGTGCGAGCCTCGCCATGATTGGCCTCGTCTCAACGGTCATGATGACAACCTTGGTGGTTGGACCGTTCTATCTCGCCCGCACCCTCGGGCTCGGTGCGGCCGCGGTTGGACTTGTCATGTCTGTAGGACCACTGGTCGCCGCGTTGACAAGCGGACCGGCGGGTCGAATTGCCGACCGCTTTGGCGCACAAGCGATGACCATCGGGGGACTCATCGGCATGACCGCTGGTGCTGTCATTCTATCGTCGCTGCCCGCGGCCCTGGGGCTTCTTGGCTATATCTGCCCCATCGTTGTTATCACGGTCAGTTATGCCCTATTTCAGACGGCCAATAACACCACCGTTATGCGGGATGTTCGCCCAGAACAGCGGGGCGTTGTTTCCGGACTGCTGAACCTATCGCGCAATCTCGGGCTCGTCACCGGCGCCTCCGTGATGGGCGCGGTGTTCGCGCTCGCATCGTCGACCACCGATATCACTACGGCCCCAGCCAAGGCCATCGCCAGCGGGATGCGGATCACGTTTTCGACCGCGGCCGCTCTGCTTGTTTGCGCGTTAGCTATCGGGCTTGAAAGCCGGTCCCGCGAGCAACGAAAGGCAACTTCGCTGCTGAAGGAACCTGGTGCGAGCGGGCTCAGTGCCCTCACTGCGACTTAATGGTCCTTGGGCTTGCCCACGTGGTTTTTCGTTGGCCGAACCGGCACCCGAAAAAATGCGTCTAAAACGGATTCTCCGATTTGATCCACGCGACTCTCGTCGAGTCCGAAACTGGCGAAGTGTCCGTCGGAATACATGCGGGCCAAGCCGTAAACCAGAGCCCGTCCCGCGAGATGAAAATACCTAATTTCAACACCCGGAAGCAGGCCCTGCTCCTGCGCCTCTCCCAAGAGACGGATACCTTCGGCCTGAATTGCCTGGCTCCGCTTGCGCCATGCCGCAGACGCATCCGAATCCAGAAGGCTCCTATCGGAGATGACCTTGAAATGGGACGGATTGCGGACTGCCCAGCGGATCCAAGCTTCGCCGATGGCGCGAAAACGCATGAGCGGATTCTTGTCGGCGGCTTTTTTCAACGACGACGCCACTTCTTCTTGGAGCCGAAGCATGGCCTCTTCGGCCACTGCAGTCATCAAGGCGGACCGGTTCGGAAAGTGCCGAAACGGAGCGCCGGAAGAAACTCCGGCTAATTTCGCCACCGCGCGCACGGTAACGTTTTCCGGCCGGATCTTCGCGATCAACTGCAGCGTCGTATCGATTAGCACCTGCCGGAGATTTCCGTGGTGATAAGTGTCCTTGGAGGGACGGGTTTTACCGGGACGAGACTTGGTCGAGATCGGCATGGCGTGGAGGGGATTCTAAGAAAATAATGTAAGCACTGCTTATTTAAATCGACAAGCACGGATAAAGTAAGCACCGCTTACATATGGAAAATAACTTTTCACCTATTGGGGCTCGCGCCTCCTTTACCCAACGGATCATCGGCGCACGCTTAGTCGCCAATGCCGCGGTGCGCAAAACGGCCGAACACTTTGCCGCGGCAAAGTCCAAGCTCACCGAAGTCGCGCTCGTCCTCCGTCCGAGCCCGTCGAACGCGATTCCCACAGGATTGCGCTCCCGGTGGCTGATTCTGCCGGTTACCATCGCTTCGCTGTTTTTGGGCGGGTGCGCCAGCATGTCGAACCACTCCAGTGGATTTCTTGATAACTACACTCAGCTAAAGCCTGATCCCAAGGATTCACATCGCCTAGTTTATGAGCGGACCGATTGGAAGAAGGCGGGCTATACCAGCGTCCTCATCGAGCCCGCGGTCGTTCGTCTCACGCCCGATGATCAGAATAAAATCAGCGCGAAGGAAGTAGCGGATCTTGCAGCCTACAGCGACAAGGCCATGGCTAAGGCATTCGCGAAGGAATGGAAGATCGTCACGGTCGCGGAGCCCGGCACGCTCCGAATTCGCTCTGCGATCACCGGAGTAGACACTTCCAATCCCGCCCTCAACGTGGTCACGAGCCTGGTCATTTGTCCGGTCGATAACGGCGGTGCCAGCGTGGAATACGAGATTCGCGATGCCACCAGCGGCGAGCAACTCGTGGCCCTTGCGGGCTTCACCAATGCCACCCCGCTGGAAGGCCTTTGGGCCTATACCCGCTTCGGTCAGGCGCATTATGCCATCGACCATTGGAGCGTCGAACTGCGCAAGATCGTCCGCCCGACCGTCACGAAGATCGCGGCGAAATGACCGGCGTCACAGCAGCCGCACCATCCACCAATCATCATGCTTAAATGAGGGCCCCCGTCACTACACCCGTCGATTCTCGTCTCAACTCCCGTCCTGTTCTCTACACCAAAATTGACTGCCCGTGGTGCGCCGAGGCCCGCGAGGTCCTTGATCGCCAAGGGATCGGTTGCGACGAACGGATCGTAACGACCGACGCCGACGCGTGTGCCGAAATGATGCGCCTCTCCGGCCAGGCGAAAGCTCCGGTCCTCGACTGGTCGGGCGAAATTCTCGCCGACTTCGGTGCCGCCGAACTCGAACCGTTTCTCGCCGCCAAGGTTCTCGCGAGCGAGGTGCGGTCGTGATCACCGTTGTCGTCGTCCTCGCGTTGCTCGTCGCCCTGGTTGCTACTGAGGAATCATCGGCAGCGTTCCCCGCCGAAGTTCGTAGAAAGCAACCCCGCGCCTTCAGTCCGAAACCAACTAGCAAAACGAACCCCATCCCATGAATCTTTCGCCAACTGAAAGCTCCGCAGCGACTATTGCTGGCGCGCAACGCGAGATGCGTTTCGCCTACTACGGTGGCGCGCTCGGCATGCTCACCTCTGCCACTGTGTGGCTGATCGCTGGGATTGTGTCCGTGGTCGTGTCTCCTGAACGCGCTTTCTGGGCTCTATTTATTGGTGGCATGTTCATTCACCCCGTATCGGGGCTGCTTACCAAAGCCATTGGACGTCCGGGCAAACACAGCGCTAGCAATCCATTTGGTTCTCTCGCGCTGGCGACGACGTTTTGGATGATCTTGATGATGCCGCTCGCGTATGGCGTCTCTCGCTTGCACATTGAGTGGTTTTTTCCGGCCATGCTCTTCATCATTGGCGGTCGATACCTGACTTTTGCCACCATCTTTGGCGCGCGGACTTATTGGTTTTGTGGTGCGACACTTGCCCTAGCCGGGCTCGCTTTGGGGCGAGCAAGCGCTTCGCCTGGGCGCGTTCTCCGGCGCGACAATTGAGGCCGTTTTTGCCGTCACCATCGTCGTTACCACGCGGCGAGAAATTGCGGGTTAACCATTGGTTCGTCAGTATGACTTCCTCTACAAAAGCCGATTGGCTTATCCCCGGCGGACTGACCGCACTCAGTGTCATCCCGATGGCTGGTGGAGCCTTTCGATTGGTTGAAATTGGTGGTGGTGCAGCGATCACACCCGACAACGCACGGTTCTTCGCCGCACCGCTGTCCGTCGTGTGGCATATTGTCAGCTCCGTGATTTTTTGTGTGCTTGGAGCGGTCCAGTTCGCACCTAGGTTCCGCCACCGCAACCCAAACTGGCACCGTGCGGCCGGGCGGGTGCTGGTCCCGTGTGGGATAGTCGCCGCGTTGACGGGCCTGTGGATGACCCAGTTCCATCCGCCCGCAACTTTTGTCGGGCCGTTGCCCGCGAGCTTCGACGGCGCTTTTCTTTACGTCATCCGACTGCTGGCGGGTTCGGCGATGACATTGTCTTTATGCCTCGGTGTTGCGGCGATCTTGAGGCGCGACATCCCGCGACACCAAGCATGGATGATCCGCGGTTATGCCCTCGGCCTCGGCGCGGGCACGCAAGCATTCACGCATCTCCCGTGGTTTCTGTTCCCGAGCATTCGCGGGGAACTGGCAAGGACGCTTTTCATGGGAGCGGGCTGGGCGATTAACGTCGCGGTAGCCGAATGGATAATTTCGCGTGGGCGCCCTCAAAAATCATTGAACGACCTGGAACAACCAATCCCCGAAGCGACGCGTTGAACATGGCCCACTTCAAGGCCATGTATTGAGTGAATTCACTGTCTCGATAACCCTCAGTGGCATAAACAACGTTCGGCAAAAAAATGAAGCTCTCCTGCCCCAAACTGCTGCTGCACCTTGAAGGGTTCAGCGTTTTGGTCGCTGCCTGTTTGGCATATCACGCCGGCGGTTTCGCCTGGTGGAAGTTTGGCGCCTTGTTTCTGGCGCCGGATCTGCCGATGATTGGCTACGCGTTGAGCACAAAGATCGGTGCCGTGACCTACAATGCGGCGCACACATATGTTGCGGTTGGAGTGCTTTGGCTGCTCGGCCATTCGTTGGGCATGTCGCACGTTTTGCCGATCTGCCTGATCTGGCTGGCGCATATCGGCTTTGATCGGGTGCTTGGTTACGGGCTCAAGTATCCGGACGCGTTCAAAGACACGCATCTTGGCAGACTATGACTTCCGTTACAGAAACGCCGAACCACTTTCCACTGCCGTCGCTGCGCGCGGCAGATTAAAACATTCGGCAATAAACCAAGAATATGACGAAGGTAGAGACAAACGGCATTATTATCAATTACGATACTACTGGATCAGACCAAGAAGAGGCCATTCTACTGATCTCGGGGCTCGGCACTCAGATGATCCGCTGGCCTGAATCTTTTTACGATTCTCTGGCATCTTGCGGCTTTTATGTGATCCGTTTCGACAATCGTGACGCGGGGCTTTCCACGCATTTCTTAGAGAGCCCAGTGCCAGATTTTGGTGTTTTAGCAGCCACTCTTGCAGAGGGACGTCAACCGGATGTTCCATACACCCTTCGAGACATGGCAGCCGACGCGGTCGGCCTGCTTGATACCCTAGGTATACAGAAAGCTCATCTTGTCGGCAGATCCATGGGTGGCATGATCGCACAGATGGTAGCTAGCGAAAGCTCGCACCGTGTCGCGTCGTTGGTTTCCATCATGTCCAGCACGGGCAATCCTAGTCTTCCGTCGGCAGCCCCGGATGTCATGGCAATGATGATGCGGAGATCTCCCAATCCGTTCGAGGACGAGGTGGGTTTTCTCTCTCATAGTCTTGCATTCGCGCGTCGCATTTCCAGTCCCGCATATCCCTTCGACGAAGAGACACATAGTGCATTAATCCTAGCTGAAGCACGTCGTGCTTATGATCCTGGTGGAATTGGGAGGCAGATCGCTGCGATTGGAGCGATTAGCCTCAACCGAGCACGTCTCTCTGATATCTCTGCTCCCACTTTGGTGATTCACGGTGCGAGCGACCCACTGATACCTCCCGTTTGCGGAGAAGACACGGCCACGAGTATTCCTGAATCCGATCTTATGATGATTGATGGTATGGGTCACGATATACCGTCTGATCTTCAACAGACCGTGATTGATGCGATTGTGAGGAACTGCCGAAGAAAGCCGAACAAGTAAGTGGTGGCAACGGCGGACAACGTCGCCAGTTCGCTTCGTTCTGAACGCCTTTAACTCGCCGTGCCGCACTTCAAACGTTCGGCAAAAAAATCGCTCCTGAATTAAAATCACTCCTCCAGAAGACTCGAACACGGAAAGAAATCGCCCGGCCGGTGACAGCCGTCCTGCCGTTGAGACCGGCAGACCTAACTACATGAGTGAAACGGTCGTGAATGAAATGCATGAAACGCAAATTCGGTTCGGCCCCATTTCTGTCCGATTCCAACCAACTTCGATTTGACCGATCTTTGTCTTCCCTCTGGGAAAACCCGTTGCATTTCAACGGTTCATCTCACCATCCGTTCATTGCAGCCAGTGGGAGCTTAATTTGCGTCCATTCGGCGACGCGGTGGAAATCGGGACGGGAGAGTGGTGTTGTGGCTGAAAGTGTGAACGTGCCATCGGCATGATAATCGTAGCGACAGGCGTTAAAAGCCCAAACACGGGGAGGAGGCACGGCCGGTGGCAGGAGGCGCGCCAAAGGCAGGCGAATGGAGAGTCGCCAGCGGCGAGCGCTGGTCTCGATCTGCACGGCATGCTCGCCGATCAAGGTCGGGCGGAGATAGTCGTCGAGCCCGCGCGTGCGGTCGGCGGTGCGGTGCGGGTAGTGGAGCTGCAGGCAATGACCTTCCGGGCTGAATTGAAATTCGTGGTAGTCGGGGCGGCCCTCGGCTTGGAGGAAAAGCTCGAAAGTATCGCCGAGCTTCCAGAGGAACTGCTGGTTGGCGGTCGCGGTGGTGGTGATGTGATCGTCGGAGAGCGTGGCGCTCACGAGGAGGGCGTCGCCGGCGAGGGCG
>JACMRG010000214.1 GCA_014376585.1 Opitutaceae bacterium
CTCGCCGCCCTCCTCGGCCCCGCCGGCCACATCGACGCCTTCGACATCCGCGCCAGCGCGCTGAGGGAACTCCAAATCCGCGCCCAACGCGCCCGCCTCACCAACATCGCCATCCTCCCCGCCGCGCCGACCGCCCAATACGACGGCGTCCTCGTGGACGCTCCGTGCAGCGGCACCGGCACCTGGCGCCGCGCGCCGCATCTCAAGTGGACCACCACGCCCGCCCAAGTCACCGCCGCCGCCGAGCAACAGCTCGCCCTCCTCACCCAATACGCCGCGTTCGTCCGCCCCGGCGGCCAGCTCATCTACGCCACCTGCTCGCTCAGCCGTTTTGAAAACGAGAACGTCATCACCGATTTCCTCGCCGCCAATCCCGCTTTCAAGCCCGAGCCCCCCACCCCAGCCCGCGCCTTCGGCTTCACCCCCGACACCGCCACCGGCGGCCTCACGATCCTCCCTGCAAAGCACAACACCGACGGCTTCTTCGTCGCCACCCTCCGCCGCGCCTAAGCCTTAGCCTTCCTCGACGCCTACTCTTTTTTTGTCGCGCCCCATGCCCGCCCAAATCTCCAGCCCCGCGGTCCCCGATGCCGATTATCGCATCAAACTGCAGGTCTTCGAAGGCCCGCTCGATCTCCTCCTTTTTCTCATCCGGAAAAACGAGATCGACATCTACGACATCCCCATCGAGTCGGTCACGAAGCAATACCTCGAAGCCCTCCGCGCGATGCAATCGCTCGACCTCGACGTCGCCGGCGAATTCTTCGTCATGGCCGCCACCCTGATGGAGATCAAGAGCCGCCTGCTCCTCCCGAAAGGCCTCCACGCCATCGACCCCAACGCCAATCCCGAAGACGACATCGATCCCCGCTGGGAACTCGTCCACCAGCTCCTGCAATACAAAAAATTCAAGGAAGCCGCCGGCACCCTCGCCGCCATCATCCAGCGCCGACATGACCTCATGGAACGCCACGTCTCCTCGCTCTCCGCCGAGCTCGAAGACCGCCCCCTCAAAACCGTCGGCCGTATCGAACTTTGGAACACCTTCAACATCGTCCTCCGCCGCCTCGCCGAGAAACTCGTCGTCGGCGAGATCCACGACGAGACCGTTACCGTCTCCGACCAGATGGAGTGGCTGCTCGCCCGCATTCTCACCGAAAAGTCCTTCGTCTTCTCACATCTCTTTCCCGACGGCACGACCCTCCGCCAACTCGTCGCCACCTTCCTCGCCGTCCTCGAACTCACCCGCCTCGGCAAACTCCGCATCACGCAGAACGAAGCCTTCACCGATATCATCTGCAGCGCCCGCGAGGAAAACCCACTTGAAACTCCGGCGAACCCAAGCACGGTGCTCGCGTGATCAAAAAGCGAAAACCCGCCGGCCCAAAAGCTGCCCTCATCGGCATCGGGGTGGACAACACCGACGGCCACAAACGCCTCACCACCGGCGAACAATTCGCCATCGTCGGCGGCTCCGCCGAGACCCACGAACGCGCCACCGAGACGTTCATCAAAACCTTCGAAGAACTCAAAACCCGCGGCAAATCTCTCGAACAAGTCGAACGCGAGGAGCTCAAGGAAATCCTCGACAAATCAACCCCACGCTGCCCCCTCCGCTCCGCGCCCCATTTGCCTTTCCCGCGAAGCCACGCCTCTTTCATTTCATAATCCTCCAATAAAATGTCCGACAAAATCGCCAACCTTACCACCGCTGATTTCAAATCGACTGTCGCCGCCGCCACCACGCCACTCCTCGTGGATTTCTGGGCCCCGTGGTGCGGCCCCTGCAAAGCCATCGCGCCCATCCTCGAAGAGCTCGCCACCGAGATGGACGGCCAGGTGAAGATCGCCAAGGTCAACATCGACGACAACGACGCCATCGCCGCCGAATACGGCATCCGCGCCATCCCCACCATGCTGCTTTTCAAAGACGGCAAAGTCGTCGAGCAGATCGTCGGCATGATGCCCAAAGCCGCCCTCAAAACCAAACTCACCGCCCAGCTTTAGGCCTCCCCTGCAATTCCCCAAAGGCAGCGGCGCGACCTCCGGGCGCGCTGGGGTCAAAGAGCAAGCCGCGCTCTAAGTCCGAGCCCACGTTCCTCTGTAGCCTTCAAAGCCCCGACTCAGTCGGGGCTTTTTAGTGCTTACGTCCCGACGAGCGCTCACCGCCAGAGCCCGACGCTCAGCAGCACCGCGTAACCCGCCAGTAATTTCCCCGTATCGCCCAACAGCGCGATCAACTCGTCCGGCGTTTTGCTCGCTCTCAGCCGCCGTCCATGCCGCCACGCGATGGGCACGAGGAGCAGAGGCAGCAGGCACCACGCGGAAAACCCCCGCGCCCAAAACACCCCCGGCATCGCCAACGCCACCACCAGCGAAGCCCCGAATTGCGCCCGCGCCGCGCCGCGTCCGAAACGCACGACCAGCGTCCGCTTTCCCGCCATCGCGTCCGTCTCGACGTCGCGATAGTTGTTCACGACCAAAATATTCGCCGCCAATAATCCCACTGGCACCGCCGCCAGCAGCGCGTCCGCCGTCAGCCGCCCGGCCTGCACGAAGTAAGTCGCCCCCACCGCCACGAGTCCGAAGAACAAAAATACGAACCCATCGCCGAGCCCATTGTAACCCAGCGGCCACGGTCCGCCCGTATAAGCCACGCCACACACGATGCTCGCGACCCCGATCACGATCAACCACGGCCCGCCCCACGCGATCAGCCCGAGCCCCGCTGCAAACGCGACCGCAAACACCCCGATCATCGCGCGCCGCATTACCTCCGGCCGCACCAGCCCCGCCGCCACCGCCCGCCGCGGCCCCACCCGCGCCGCCGTGTCCGCCCCCTGCACAAAATCATAATAATCGTTGGCGAAATTCGTCCCGATCTGGATCAGCAGCGCGAACAGCAGGCAAAGCCCCGCCGCCCCGAGATCGAGTCGCCCGTCATGCGCCGCCAAAGCCGTGCCCACGAGCACCGGCGCTACCGCCGCCGGCAGCGTCCGCGGCCGCGTCGCTCCGATCCAAGTCTCCCAAACCGTGGGCGTCACCGCATTCACCGCGCACTCAACCCCGCCGGTGAAACGTCTGCAGCGACCGGCCCGTCAGCATACTGATCAGCACCGGCAGAAAGAGACAAAAAAACGCCGCCATCACGAACAGGTCGCCCCTCTCTCCCAACAGGGTTCCAAACACCAGAATCAAGACCGCCTGGGTCGTGAGAAACGCCGAGGCGCTCGGGAGGACGAGATTCAGCGCCCACACCAGCAAGAACGCGAAGCCCGCGGCCGCCACTCCGCTCAGACCAAACGTGAGTCCGGCTACAAAAAAGATCGGGGCAAACAAGGTCAGCCGACGCTCGTAACGGATCAATTGCACGAGCATCGCACCGAGCAAGATTACGAATTTCAGCACGAGCACGCCACGCGCCAATCCCGGCGGCGCCTCCGCCGCCACCCTAAAGCAACTCGGTGTGTAGGCCGTCCCCACGACCACCGCGCTGCCCGCGATGGCGCGGAACAGGTCCACATAGTTGCGGAGCTTGCTAAACTCGTCTTTGAAAATCACCGCTGGGTCGCCCATCTCGCGGCGCTTGCTGGGATCGAAATTGTTCGAGTCCCCGTGTCGCGATAGGCGTTCGCTTTTCACCACGCGTTTACCCCAGCGCAGCCATTGCCGCGGAAGATAGAGCAACCCGAGCGCGATCAGTAGCAGGGTGTGATCGATCTCGAGGTCAGCCATTCCCGCCCATCGAGAAAACTTGTTTCCCCGCTGTCAAAGCATCCCGCCCGCTCATTTGACGGGCCTGTAGGTGTCCCTCGACGGCACCGACAGCGTCTTTTCCAGTTCTCGAATCCTCGCGAGGACCAACGGCGCGTTCGCCGCCTCATCGTCGGGGGGCAGCTTCGCGTGCAAGTTGCGCAGCCACGCGTAAGCCTCCGCGTTTTTACCCTGCTTTCTCAACACCTCCGCATAGATCCGCGCCGCGTAATACGGCCCGCCCGGCGCCTCCCAAGCCCGCCGATAACTCGCCGCCGCCGCCGCCGCATCGTCCAGCTTGTTCAACTCGATGTTGGCCTGCTCTACCCAAAGCGCCGCCGCGTCCAGCTGCACTTTTCGCGCCTCTTCGATGTGCCTCAGCGCGAGCTGCGCGTGCTCGACCTCGATCACACGCCTCCGCGCCGGCGACACGGCCTCATAGCCGCCCTCCGCTTGGATGCGCCACGCCGGCAAATCATAGGCCAGCATCCGCGCGCCGTTCAGCCAGAAATATATCGGCCGTGGATCCACCGCCACGACCGCTCGAATCAACGTCTGCGTCCCGGGCAAATCCCGGTCCTGCCATCCCGCAAACAATCGCAGCCACAGAAAATCCCCCGCCAGGGCCCTGAAGCCGCCCAACCAACCAAACAGCGCGCCCGCGCCTGCCGTTGCCGGCAAACCTGTTGGCTCCGCCTGCACCGCAGCGGTTCGGCCCCGCTCCGGACTTACCACAAAATTCAGCGCCGCGCCTCCCAGCGCCAGCCCACCGACCACTCCTGCAAATGTGAGCCACCTAGACTTCACGTTGCCGAAAAGCGTAAACCGCCAGCCCAAGTGCGATCGTCGCATAGCCGGCTGCATAGACCGTCAGCCCCACGATCACGCCGAAGGACCACTCACCCGCGGAGCCGAGCGTGAAGAGCTGAAAATCCGGAAACATCCCGTGAATCAGCGCCGCCGCCGCCATCATCAACCCCGCGCCGCCACGACCGTAAGCCACCTGCGCGAACGCTTGCAAATGACAGATCACAAAACCGGAAAAACCCAGCATCACCGCGTAGATTTGGGTCTGCGCAAAGCTCGCGACGAGCAGCGTCCCCGCCGCCAGCAACACCAACTTCAGCCAGTGCAACCACGCCAGGGCCCAGAGCGCCCCGTAATCCACCATTCCGCCCGCCGCCTGCGTCTCCGGACGTTCCCAATGCAGCGCCGCTTCGCGATTCCAAAGCACCGCCGCCAGCGTCGCCGTGAGCAATGCGCAAAAGCACGCCGCCACCACGATCACCCCGAGGAATTTCCCTAGCAGAAATTCCGTCCGCCACACCGGCTTGGCCAGAAGCGTGAGCGCCGTGCGGTTCTCGATCTCGCTGAAAAAAAGCTGCGCCATCAGCACGATGGTGAGCGCCGCACCAAACCCCGCGATCGCCCCGTCGCCGAAATCCGCGATGAACTTCAGCTCCGATGCGCCAAAGTTAAAATCCCGCAGCGCGTGCACGCCCACGACGAGGCCCATCGCGATCAGCCCCAGCAGCGCCACCAACTTTTGCCGCACCGCTTCACGCAGCGTCACCGCCGCGATCAATCCGACTCGCGTGACCGAAAACCGCACGCGTTTCATGGCTGCTCCCTTTCGACCGACGGCCGGTTGCGCTCCACCTGCTCGATAAAAATCTGGTCGAGACGCGGCCGCGGCGCTTCCGCCGCCGCCAGCGTTTTCCCCCGTGCCGCCAGCCATTGCCGCAACTCATCGCGCTCCGCCGCGTTCAACGTCTCAGCCGTCGCTTTTGTCGCGTGCCCGCCCGCCGCCGCCAGTTCATCAACCGGACCCTCGAGCAGTAGCCGCCCGCGGTCCAAAATCGCCACACGGTCGCAGACGTCTTCGATCTGCGTGAGCAGGTGCGAAGTGATGAGCACCGTTTTTCCGCGCGCCTTGAGCTGACGAATCAGATCCGTGATCGCCGCCGTGCCCAGCGGATCGACGCCCGCCGTCGGCTCGTCGAGAATCACCAGCTGCGGATCATGCACCAGCGCCTGCGCCAGCCCGATGCGTTGTAACATGCCTTTGGAATAGGTCCCCACGCGCCGATCCGCCGCCCCGGTGAGTCCCACCCAAGCGATCACTTCCGCGACTCTCGCGCCTAGCCCGGCGCCACCGAGCCCGCAAATCCGCCCATAAAACTCCACCAATTCCCGTCCGCTTAGAAACCGATAAAAATTCGGCGCCTCCGGCAAATAGCCCACCTCTACGCGTGCCTCCACGCGGCTGCTCGGCACGCCAAACACCCGGCACTCGCCCGCCGTCGGCGCGAGCAGCCCGAGGATCACCTTGATCGTCGTGCTCTTCCCCGACCCATTCGGGCCCAACAGACCAAACACCTCGCCCGGCTCGATTCGCAGACTCAGTCGGTCCACCGCCCGCAACCGGACGCCGCGTAATCCCACGGAAAAATCCTTGGTGAGCCCGCGCAATTCGACCGCCGGCGATTTCGGGTCGGTCATTTGATGACAAACCCGCTGAACTGCGCCGACCGTAGCCCGCCGCTCCGCTCAACCTTCCGCACGTGACCATGCATTCGTTCTTCGACTGCGGCGATAAACGCCATCACTTCGTCCGCATATCCTTCAACGTCCAACTGCACACGCCCATCCGTGAGATTCGCCACTGAGCCCGCCACCTCAAATTCCTTGGCCACCTGCAGCGCGGTGTAGCGAAACCCCACGCCCTGCACCCGACCGGTGAAAAACACTGTTTCATGACGAACATCTGGCATCTTCGGTGCAACCTAGCCATCCGCCGCAGCCCGGTTCAATCCGCAAAACGCTCCAAAATGCATCACAGGATTTTAGTTTGCATTCCACCGTCCCGCGCGCTCATTTCCGCACAACCTGATGAGTAACTTCAATTCGGATGGCCCCTCGAACAACGATTGGGAAGATCGCGGTGATCTGGCTTGGAATGAATTCGATTGGGAGCGCTACCTGCGCGAGCAGGACGAATCCATCGCCCGCTATCAGAAACTTTACGAAGCCTGTGCCGAAAGTCCGGATCGCATCGATTCCGTCGCCGAGCAAATGGGATGGAGCATCAACGACTGGACCGAGGAAGGCGGCGAGATCCCCGATTCCGAGGATGACGAGGATGATGACGACGACGACGACCTCGATTTCGAGAACGGCGACGTCTACACGCTCCACAAGAACCCGATCTTCATCGCCACCAAAGCTATCTCCCAAGGCCTCCAGCAGCAGTGGATACAAGGCGCCGGCCGGACGACTACGCTGCCTACTCCGATGTCGCTCGCTATGCTCACCGCCCTGCACCGCGGTGAAGATCAGGCCGTGCAAGCCATCCACGCCCTCGATTTTGGCGATTACGCGATGGCCATCAGCCTCTTCAAGCGCTCGCTCAATGTGCTGAACAGCACGCTGGCCCTGCTGAATTCCGACGAGGCTGGCCTCCATCCCGTGATGGTCACCTTCCGCGAAGCCGCCCTCCCGAAACTCTTCGATCTGCGTGAAATCTGGCTGCGAGTGATCAACGAGTGCCGCGACGAACTAGACCGGCCCGAAGAAAGCGCCGACGACGAGGATTAAACCGCCCATCCGATTTGGTGGATCGTCATCGGACGGGATCAGTTAGAAAGCTCGATCGTTAAAAACGCCTTGCGCTTCGTCGTGACGGTTCATTGTTTAGCTCGCTACTTCGGAGAGGTGGCTGAGTGGTCGAAAGCAGCGCTTTGCTAAAGCGCCGTAGGTGTAAAAGCCTACCGGGGGTTCGAATCCCCCCCTCTCCGCCAGTTTGCATTTTCCCAATCAGGGACAGCACTGGTCAAAGGCGTTGATTCAAAAACAGTGGAGCAAACTTATTCGACCGGGGTCGCTCGCCCACTCTCCTCGGCAAGATCCGCACAGCTGCGGGAAACTCCTCCGACGGGACGCCTAACAACTTGCAAATTTCCAATTCCGCGACCTCCCCCCCGGGCGAGCCCCTCTAACGTCGTCGCCGACCGCTTTGTCCTCGTTTCCTCGCGCTTCGCCTCGCTGACCCACTCGATATATTCACGGCGGTGACTTAGACTGAACTTCGCAAACGCCGCCGCTGCCGCCGCGTTTTTCTTCAGCCCAGCCGCCAAGTCCGCCGGCACCACGTCCGCCGATTTCGGTTTCGCCTTCGGTCGCGGCCGGGCCGGCGCGCCCGATGCGTTCAACTTCGCCGCCTGCCGGATGTAGCCGAGCATCGCCGCGTCGCCCGGCAAATCCTTCAGACTCGTGATGCGCCCAAAACTCCCCATCGCCGTGGGGGCTTTGTCGCCGAGCGGCCCCAGCACCGCCTCCATTCCCTGATGCCAAAACCCGAACGTGCAGTGTCCCTTGAACGCCGCTATTCCACACAAAATCCCATTGTGCGTGAACATTGTGCGTGAAACTGGGCATCCCCCACTTGAGCGTCTCCTGCACGTCCGGACACGCCCGATGCACGAGCGCCCGTAAATGCCGTAAGATCGGCTGCGCAAACTCCGGAGCCTCCTTAATTTTCGCCTCGACGCACGGATCTTCATTTCCGTTTTTCATCCCGTTTTCTAGGATTTCTTCCCACCCGCTGACCAGCCCGGTTTTCCCGGCTGTCTCCTTCGTTCTGTCCCCATCCGCCTGTGCCCAACGCTCACCACCGCTCGCCTCGAGCTTACTCCGCTCTCGACCGACGACGCACCTTTCATTCTTGAGCTGCTCAACGACCTCACGTGGCTCCGCTTCATCGGCGACCGCGGCGTCCGCACCCTCGAACAAGCACGCGCTCACATCGAAAACGGCTCCGTCCAGAGCTTCGCCCGCCACGGCTTCGGCTCTTGGGTCGTGCGTCTTGCCGCCCACGGCCCCCCCCCGGTGCCTGCGGCCTCTACCAACGCACTTACCTTCCCGGCCCTGACGTGGGCTTCGCCTTCCTCCCCCGATTCACGGGCTGCGGCTACGCCCACGAAGCCACCGCCGCCATCGTGGCTCACGGACGCACTGCCCTTGGTCTCACCCGCCTCCTCGCCATCGCCGCGCCCGACAACACTGCTTCTATCAAGCTCCTCGCCAAACTCGGCCTCCGCTTCGACCGCTCCATCCAGGTCGCCGCCGACAGCGAGGGACTCAGCCTCTTCACCACCGATCCCGCGCCGGCCGGCGCCACGTGACCGTCCTGCTTGCGCCTCGCTCCCCCGCCTGCTGCTTCTCCCGCGTGTCGACGCCCGCCCGCGTCCTCATCCCGCTCGCGCAGCCCGCCCTCCTCTGCGGCATGAAGCGCTTCCCGCCTTTCGTCGTGCCCGGCACCATCCGCCTCACCAATCCGGCCGTCATCGCCCAACACGCGGCCGACTACGCCCACTTCCTCACCGCCCTCGTCTCCGCACCCATCGCCCCTCGCCCCTCACCCTTTGCCCGCCCAGTCGCCGATGGATTCCCCCCTCTCCCAATCCTTCATTTACCTGGTCGCCGCGGTCATCGCC
>JACMRG010000215.1 GCA_014376585.1 Opitutaceae bacterium
ATGCTTTGTATGGGCCGCCCATGGCACCAGTCCGCCGAACGGCGTCAGCGCGTCTTTTGTCACCGACATCCGCACCCGTCCTCCGGGTGTCGCGAAGCTAAAATCTCCCTCACCCAGCGGGTGAATCGCCTCCGTCTTCTTAGTCTGAGCCATAGACCCTCTTCTCAGCACTTTCCGTGAAAAGTGAAACTCTCAACTGCGGAATCTAGGATCAACGCAGCCTTCCTGCGACCCGGACCGCAGGTGGTTTTTTGCCGCGCGCGGAGCGCACGGCCCCCCTGCCCACCAATCCCGCTTATCCAGCAATCCTACCTATACAGCAATCAAACCGCGGCGCTTAAGCTCCGCCGCCACCGCCAGCGGGCGCCGGTTTGAAGGCGTCGCGGAAGGTAGCTTTCAGGTAGTCGCGATTCATCCGCGCGATGAAATCGTGCGAGATCAGTTTCGGACAGGCGGCGCTGCACTCGTATTGGTTGGTGCAACTACCAAAGCCGAGCGTGTCCATCGTGTTCACCATCGCGAGCACGCGGCGATCACGCTCGGCCTGGCCCTGCGGCAACAGACCGAGATGACCGACTTTGGCGGAAACGAAGAGCATCGCGCTGGCGTTTTTGCAGGCGGCCACGCAGGCGCCGCAACCGATGCACTGCGCGGCATCCATCGCGAGATCGGCGTCGCCCTTTGGGATGGGAAGGGCGTTGGCGTCGGGCGCGGAGCCGGCGCGCGCCGTGATGAAGCCGCCGGCCTGCGTGATCGTGTCGAACGCCGTGCGATCAGTGATGAGATCTTTGACGACCGGAAACGCGCGCGCGCGGAAGGGTTCGACGAAGATCGTGTCGCCGTCTTTGAACGAGCGCATGTAGGTCTGGCAGGTCGCGATGCCTTTGCCGGGGCCGTGCGGCTTGCCGTTGATCGTGCAGGAGCAGGTGCCGCAGATGCCCTCGCGACAGTCGTGGGCGAAGGCGATGGGTTCCTCGCCCTTGACGGTGAGTTCGTCGTTCACGACGTCGAGCATCTCGAGGAACGACATGTTCGGACTAAGATCCTTCGCGGCATATTCCACGAATTTTCCGGGCTGGGCGGGACCGGCTTGGCGCCAGACGCGAAGAGTGACGGAGAAGGGCTGTTGGGTATTTACGGCGACCATGGCGGGGCGTGGAAAAGGTTATTTGTAGTTACGGACGCTCATCTTCGTGAACTCGTAGTTGAGCGGCTCGGTGTTGCGCACGGGCGCCTTGCCCTCGCCTTGGAATTCCCAGGCGGCGACGTGGCCGAACTTCTCGTCGTCACGCTTACACTCGCCGTCGGGGTGCTGGTATTCCTCGCGGAAGTGACCGCCGCAGCTTTCCTCGCGCGTGAGCGCGTCGCGGCACATGAGTTCGCCGAGTTCGATGAAATCGGCCACGCGGCCGGCCTGTTCGAGGGACTGGTTGAGCGTGTCGCCAGAGCCAGGGACGTTGACGCTGGCGTTAAACTCGTCGCGGAGGGCGGGAATTTTTTGGAGCGCGGCTTCGAGGCCGGCCTTGGTGCGCGCCATGCCGCAGTGTTCCCACATGATTTTGCCGAGCTTTTTATGGAAATAGCTGACGGGCTGCTGGCCCTTATTTGAGATGAAACGCGTGGTCATACCGCGCACGTTGACCTCGGCCTGTTTGAATTCGGGCGCATCCACCGAGGGCCGCGAACCGGGTTTCTGGCCGGCGAGGTAGTCGCCCACCGTGTAGGGGATGACAAAGTAACCATCGGCCAAACCCTGCATGAGTGCGGAGGCGCCGAGGCGGTTGGCGCCGTGATCGGAGAAGTTGGCCTCACCGAGCACGAAGAGGCCCGGGACGTTCGACATCAAATTATAGTCCACCCACAGACCACCCATCGTGTAGTGCACGGCGGGGTAGATGCGCATCGGCGACTTGTAGGCGCTCTCCGCGGTGATCTCGTGATAGATGTCGAAGAGATTGCCGTAACGCTCGCGCACGGCGGGTTCGCCGAGTCGGTGGATCGCGTCGGCGAAGTCGAGATAGACACCGAGACCCGTGGGGCCGACGCCGCGTCCCTCGTCGCACACGCGCTTCGCCGCGCGCGAGGCGATATCACGCGGGGCGAGATTACCGAAACTCGGATAGAGCCGCTCGAGGTAGTAATCGCGGTCGCCCTCGGGGATCTCGGCGGGCGCGCGGTTGTCGCCGGTTTTCCTAGGCGCCCAGATGCGGCCGTCGTTGCGCAGTGACTCGGACATAAGAGTGAGCTTCGACTGGTAGTCGCCGCTCACGGGAATGCAGGTCGGGTGAATCTGGGTGTAGCAAGGGTTGGCCATGCAGGCGCCGCGTTTGTAGGCGCGCCAGATTGCGGTGGTGTTGGAGCCCCGGGCGGAAGTGGAGTGGTTGAAGACGTTGCCGTAGCCACCGGTCGCGAGGATGACGGCGTCGGCGGAGTGGCGCGTGATTTCGCCGGTCACGAGATCACGGATGATCACGCCCTTGGCCTGACCATCGACCACGACGAGATCGAGCATCTCGGAGTTGGTGTGAAGATCGACGGCACCGGCGCCGACCATGCGGGACAACGCGGAGTAGGCGCCAAGCAGAAGTTGCTGGCCGGTCTGACCGCGCGCGTAGAACGTGCGGGACACTTGGGCGCCGCCGAAGGACCGGTTGGCTAGCAGGCCGCCATATTCGCGGGCGAAGGGCACGCCTTGGGCAACGCACTGGTCGATGATGTTCACCGAGACCTCGGCGAGGCGATGAACGTTGGCCTCGCGGGCGCGGTAGTCGCCGCCCTTCAGCGTGTCGTAGAAAAGGCGATGCACGCTGTCGCCGTCGTTCTGGTAATTCTTGGCGGCGTTGATGCCGCCCTGCGCGGCGATCGAGTGGGCGCGGCGCGGGCTGTCGTGAAACACGAAGCACTTCACCTTGTAGCCCAAGTCGGCGAGTGTGGCGGCGGCCGAGGCGCCAGCGAGACCCGCGCCGACGACGATGACCTCGTATTTGCGCTTGTTGGCCGGGTTGACGAGCTTGATCTCTGTCTTGTGCTTGCGCCACTTGTCAGCGAGCGGGCCGGACGGGATTTTGGAGTCGAGGGTGGCCATGGCGTTGAGCAAAAAGATTTTTAAGGGTGCGCAGCGACGGACGGGGTGACAGGGACCGGCTTGAGGAGACCGGTCAGCACGGCGCCGGGAATCGCGGCGCTGCCGATGAAATACGCGGCACACGCCAGCATAACGAAAGTGCGCAGCGAACGCGCCCAACGGGCGTTGCGCCACCCCAAGGTTTGAAAAAGGCTGTCCATGCCGTGGAGCAGGTGCAGCGAGAGCAGGCCGACCGCGATGATGTAGAAAATCGCGACCACCAGCGGCTGAAAACCGAGTAGCACCATCCGGTGCACATCGAGCACTTCGCTGCCGGCGCGGACGACGGTGAAACCGAGCACGTGGTAGTCGGCGGTCATCTTGTAATGACGCAGAGCCTCTGTCTCTTTGAAGGTATCTGACTGCACCACGCCGAGCGTGAAGTGCGCGAGATGGTAAAGGAGGAATGCGAGCACGACGACGCCGGTCCAGCGCATGTAGCGCGAGGAAAGGGTGGCCTGAATCCAAGTCTTGACGCCGTAGGGTTCGCCACCGCGGGCGCGCTTGCTTTCGAGAGTGAGCACGGTTGCCGCCCAGATATGGATCACGACCGCAACGAGCAGACCGATGCGTGCAATCCACAACGCCGGTCCGAGTGACCGCAGAAAGTGCGCGTAGCCGTTAAGCTTATCCGGGTGTGAGAAAACCTGTAAATTCCCCACCAAATGACCGATGACAAAACCGATCAGGATGAGGCCGGTAACGGCCATCAGGATTTTACGGCCGATGGAAGAGCCGAAGAGATTGCCGACAAGGTTCATCGAAAAAGCGCAAGTTAGGATAAGGCGACGCTTCAAAGCTCTTGCACCGTCATCAGGATGTAAAGAGGCGGGCGCAGCACACCCGCGTTATTAGTGGGGCTTACCTTTTTGAGAAGGGTTCGGGACTTTGGGCGACGAACAGGCTGCAAGGACTCCGGCTCGCCCTCACCCAAAGATAAAATCTGTGCGGCGACCGGGGCTGCTTATTTCGCGAGCGGCTTGAGCAGTGCAAATTTCCCACTCGCAGCCGGAGCGATGAATTTCCGCCGAAACGCATTCACGCGCACGCCGGCGCCGAGAAGTTGGGCCAGCGCGGTCTCGATCTCGCGGTGCGAAGCCGTCTCGTCGGCGACATAGTGAAAATCCCAACGGGCTTCACCCGTTTGGATGAGCGCGTAGTGCCAGCACTTGAAGTTCTCCGGCAGCGCTTCATCGACATCGCTCGCCGCGACGAGCGAACCATCCGGGCGAAAATAAATGCTACCCTCACGACCGAGGATACGGAAGCCCGCAACCCGTCGTTGCACAATATCGCCCGTGTGATAACGGAGCAGCGGCATGGCCTCGCGGTCCCGCGTGGTCACATAGATCTGAGCCACATCGGGCAACTCCCTGCGCCAAGGAGCCAACTCGATAAAGGCGTTGGCATCGATGGCCTGCAGGTTGTCCTTGAACGCTTCGCCGACGAAGAGGTAACCCGCCTCGGTCGAACCGTAGAGGTCCACCTGCGGGGCAGGGAAAACCTCCGCGATGCGCCGGCTGTGCTGCAGACTGGCCTTGCCATAGGTGAGAATCACGGCCCGCACGCTCGGCACTTTCACGCCGCGCTTCTGCGTGGCCCGGGCAAGCAAAGATAGATATACCGGCTCGCCCTCGATCACCTCGGGCTGAGTCGCCTGCAATTCACGAACGATCCGGTCCCACTCGGTCTCCGGGAAAACGAACGGATCACTCGTGAGATTGAGATAAACCGTCCCGTCGAAATACCGGTGCGGGAACGGATGATCCTCATAGGGGCAAAGGTTGCTCGAACAGCCGATAGGCGCGAGGACGCACTTGCGGTAAGGCCGGCCGACAAACTGCCGCAAAATAGGCGAGGCGAGATAGGCGCGCTCGGTCTGCTTATTCCACCAGCCCTCTTCCATGATCACCGTCATCGGGCCGCTCGTCGTGCCGGAGGTGCTCTCGTATTCGAAGCTTTTGTCCACGAGGCCGCGCTCGATTACGCGGTAATCCTCGAAGAACGCCTGGTGCCCGTTTTCCACGATGTCTTTTTTGGAGAGCACGGGAATCTCTTCATAACAGGACCACTGCAGAGGATCCGGATGCAGCGGAAAGCGACGGCCGTAAAGCGGACTGCGCTCATAAATTCGACGAACCTCCCGCTCGAGTGCTCCCGGAACGACATCTTGGGCAGTCGAACCAAGCACGGCGGGGTCGTTGGCAAAAGTGGGCGCGGGCATCGTGGTGGGTTACTCCGCAGGAAAGTCGCGCGGTAACCTAAGTCAAACGCCACGCCCCATCCGCACTCGCCAGATGGGCTCGAAATGCATGAGCCCGCACACGACGAGACTGTGCGTGATTTTGCCGGCGCGCGCCCACGCTAGCACGTCGTCCACCGGCGCGGTCACGACTTCGATCTCTTCGTCATGATCCCACTGCTGCACGGAACTCGCCGTGGCGTTTTCCACGAGCACCAGGTGGCAGCGGTTGTTTTGAATCGCTGGGTTGGGATGCACGCTCGCGAGCAGTCGGGCTTCGGTGCCGACAAAACCCGTCTCTTCCCGCAACTCGCGCAAACCGGCCACCACCGGGTCCTCACCGGGATCGATAATGCCGCCGGGGATTTCCAGGGAAAAATCGTTGATCCCGTAGCGAAATTGTCGGACGAGCACGAGCTGACCGTCGGGCGTGAGCGCGATGACGTTGCACCAATCGGAAGCCGCGATGACCACAAAATCCCTGTCCACCTCGCGGCGCGGGTGGCGAAAATGCACGCTGCGCAGATCAAGCACGCGGGTCGCCGCGAGCGTCCGCTCTTCCAATCGCTCCCAGCGCACCGGACCCGGTGGCGAAGATGAAGTGCTCATAATGCGTAGAACAAAAAGCCTCCCCGCCACAGAGGACGAGGAGGCTTTCTAAATGAAAACCGAAATTCGCGACGGGTTACTTCTTGGGGAGCTTAACCTTGTCGCCAACGCCCACTTTACTCCAGTTCACGCCCGGGTTAACCGAAATTAGGTCAGCGAGGGTAACGCCTTGGGCCCGGGCAATCTTGGCGCCGGTATCACCTTTCTTGATGACGTATTCACCGGAGCCGGCGACGGCCGGTTCGCCGCTGCCTTTTTTGCCGGCCACAACAACGGGCTTCTTGGCGGCTTCTTCGAACTTGGTGAGGGCCGCACGCTGCGTGGCGAGTTCGCCCGCAACCGTGTTAAAGGCATCCTGCGTAGAACGGGCCAAAGCGGCGCCGTCTTTAGCGGCCTTCTCGGCGGTCGCCGCGGTGGACGTGACCTGCGACTCCATACCATCGATCTTGGCGATCTTCTCCTCATGCGTCGCGAGGGCTTTGTTGACCTTCGAGAGGCTGATGGCGGCATAGCCACCGAGCAGGAGTGCGACGACGCCGACGATAATGCCGCCGACGGGCAACATGCTGTTATTTTCGCGAGAAATGGTATCCATGGTGAGAAAGTAAAAGCGGAGGAGAGGGCTATTCCAAAAGCGAGGCAAGCAGAGATTACTAACAAAACCCTCCGAACGATAATCTAGGCGCGGTGCTTGACAGGCTCAATAAACCCGCGTGCTCTCCGGCGTGTTTCGGGGTGTAGCTTAGCCTGGTAGAGCGCCTGGTTTGGGACCAGGAGGTCGTAGGTTCGAATCCTATCGCCCCGACCACTTCAAAATGAAATCCGAACTAGAGTCGGATCGCTTAACGATCGGGGAAATCCGCCGATGAGTTAGCACGTTAAACAGTCCGCGCGTTTTACACTTCGAGGATTTAGTAGGGATTTCTCCATTAGAAATCGGCGCGAATGACGGCGTTTCCCGCCGTTTTCCCAAGAAGTGTTTAATGCTCGGTGAATGAGCCCCGCGCGAATTTAGTCATGATTCTCTCTCGCAACAGTCGTTTTGGGCAGAAGCATCCTATCCAACAGGCACTCGTCTTTCCGACGGAAATTGCCAACCGTTTGAACATAGTTGGCATCCGCATACCAAATCGGGTTTTCAAACGCCTTGATGGAAGATCCCAAAATGCGGATGGAGAACTATCCAAGTGCGACGCACTCCGCCGCCTCGTGACGAACCCGATCTACGCCGGCGGGTGCGCCTAAAAGACCGCGATTATCCAGGGCGTCGCGAAGCACCCCCCCCCCTTTCAAAATGTCGCGGCAATGCCCGTTGCCGAGGTCAAAAGGTTTGCCCTCCAGCCACGCCGACCCGCCGGGTTGTTCGCCGGGAATCGGTTTTTGCAGGATGATGATGTCCATCGGGCGTCCTACCGCCGAAAATTGGCGTCATTCGCCGGTGCCTGTCCCACGTCTCCGACACAAGCGCGGAGGGTGGAAGAAAGGTCAGGGCAGCAGGGGCCCGCAGCTCGTGTTCACAGGGCTACGCTGCTGCCGCGAATTACAGAACCGCCTCCGCGTTCGATCATACATTTGGTTAGAATCACCCAATATCTATGTTAACGACTACGCACTGCCTGCGGAACGCATCCACCGGCGTATCGCCACCGATCACGTGGCGGGAGAAGACTGTCTCCGCCCCATCGGGCAAGGTAAAGATCGGCACGCCATCGCGCCACTCGAGCTTCACCGTCATCTCCATTTTTTCGTCGCAGACCCACTGCTCGACCCGGCCGAGCCGCGGCTCCGCCTTGCTGCGATCAAACGGCGCCCCGCCGCTTTTACACAGGAGAATTTATGCTGCTCTCCCCCGGTGCGTGCGTAGAATACACTGCCGCGATGGACGCTCTGGGTGAGCGCCGCATCCTCAAAAAGCTCCACGTAGTTGATTTTCCCCGGCTGCGGTTTCCACGGCAACTCGTCGGCGGTAAATGTCACCTCCAGTCGTCCGTTGACGAGCGGAGCGCCGGCATCGAAGACGATGCGCTCGTCCTTCGCGCCGGTGGTTTTCCAGCCGCCTTCCCACTTGCCACCGGTGACCATGCCCGGCCCGGGAGAACCGCGAGTGAGATCGATCTCGAAGACAACGCGCTCGGCAGCCGCAGTTGCGCCCACGAGGGTGGCACTCATCCAGAAGCCGCGTATCGATAGAAAAAAATTTTATGGGAAGGGGGATTGGGACTGAATAAGCGGTGTTTTTGGCGTCGGAGTAAATTGTCCCGCGACCACGGCGCCACGACGCCAGTCGAACGGTGTCTCGCTCGCGCGCTGCGGAAAACGATCAAGCGGATCTCCAGCCGAAGCTGTAGAGCTACGGGCGGGATCAACCGCTGCGGCGGCTCGTGTTGCCCATCATGCAGTCCCCGTCAGAAGAATCGCGCGTAATGGATTCGACGACGGGGCGACTTGGGCAACAAGCCTCGAGACACGACCCTTCGACCGCATAGGAAAGTTTAGCAGTGACTTGGTCTTCGCCCCACTTACACCCGGTGGGTCATCTCCGTGATCTGTTTCGTTGCAATGCCGATCGGGCGGTCAAGCGGGACGCCCGCGCAACCCAGCAGCGTGGTGAGCAAGTCGCCTTGGTTGCCTCGGACGTCGGTGAGGAATCGTCCCGTGTTGATCGTGCCGCCGCCTCGGCCGGCGACGATGAAAGGGAGGTTTTCCCGGGCGTGCTTGTTGCCGTCTTCCAGGCCCGAGCCCCACATCATGATGCTGTTGTCGAGCAGGGTGCCCTCGCCTTCGCGGATGCTCTGCATTTTTTTAATCATATAGGCGAATTGCTCGATGTTGAAGGCGGTGATCGCGGCAACCTTCCTGACCTTTTCCGCATCGCTGGCGTGATGGGTCTGGGAATGATGCGTGTCCTTGAATCCCAGTTCGGGATACGAAACGCCGTTCGGCGTGGATCCAATATAGGTGCTGACGCGCGTCGTGTCGGTCTGGAACGCCAGCACGTTCAGGTCACACATCACCTGCATATAATCGCTGCGCTTGTCGCCTAACGGAATCTTGATCTCGATCGCCGGCGAGTCCGACGCATAGCGTTTGGTGACGCTGACGCCGGCCTTCTCCAGTGCCGCTTCTTTCTGACGGAATTCAATCGCGGCAATGCGGCGCTCCACGGAACGCACGCTGTCGAGGTATTCATCCAGCTTGTGCTGGTCGCCTTGGGGTAGCGTGCGCCGCAGGTCCTTTGCGCCGCCGATGACCAGATCGAGCATCTTGCGATCAAGCGCGCCCGTCTGCGTGGATTGGCCGGGTCTGCTGCGCTGGCCGGCCTGGTCGGTCCTCCCGAAGAGCCGGTTCAGCACGCTGCGCGGATTGGTCTCGGCCGGAACGGCTTGCGAGGCCGACCGGTAGCTGCAGTGGGAATAATATCCTTCGTTCAGCCCTTCCTGGTTCTCCTTGTGCGTCTGTGGCATGGTGGCCAGTTCCAGCGAAGGTAACGACGTGAGATGGCCCACGTAGTTGGCGGCAATCTGGTCGGCCGATATTGCGATGGCGATCTGGCTGCGGCGGTCCGCATCCGGCAGCCGCGCCGTCAGCCAGGTCGAGAGCTCGAGGGCGTGCGGGGCACCATTGAACGGAGAGATCGGCACGCCGGAGATGCCCTTCATCAGGAGGCATTCTCCAAGCACGGTCCGCAAAGATTCTAGTGCCGGGGGCGGTGACGTTAGGAAGCTCTCCGGGCTTGCGGGCCAGAACTGCTCCATGATCACCCCGTGGGGCATATACATGAACCCGAGGCGCACGGGCGGCTTGGCCGCCTTCTTTTTTGCCGGCTCAGCCCAGCCGAGGGATTCGAAAAAGGGCAGGGCGAGCGCGACGCCGATTCCTTTCAGGCAGGTGCGACGGTTGATGAGGTGATTGCTGCTCATGGGGTGGGTGGGGTTACTAGATTTTTCGAACGCCGAAATTTAACGCGAACCAGTCGAATTAACTAAACCAATTTTGAACACGGATTGCACCGATCATCGCGGACAAAGGCCGAATTCAACCGGTGTTAATCCGTGCTTATAGGTGATTTAAAATGGCTTGGGGTGAGCCTCGCCGCTTATTGGACGCGACGTTGCGTGAAGGGGTAGCTCGTGACGATTTCCGTAATAAGCGTCTGCATGCGGTAATCATCCTTGGCGATGCTTTCCATCAAGCGGTCCACCACGATTTCGTCGTAGCCCTCGAGCGGGCGGCAGAGGGCGTAGGCCAGCAACTTCTCCGTGAGGTTGCGGGCCAGGTCAGGTTGTCGGGCGGCGATGATCGCTTTTAACTCCTTGGGCGACGAAAAGCGTTTCCCGCCCGGGAGCTCGCCGGTGGCGTCGATCGCGCCGCCCGCCTCTTCCGCGTCGCGCCAGCGTCCGATGGCATCGAAGTTCTCCAGGCCAAACCCGATCGGATCGAGAATCTTGTGGCAATTGGCGCAGGTGGGATCCGTGCGGTGCAGTTCCGTGCGCTGGCGCAGGGTGAGCGTTCCGACTTGGGCGTCGTCCTCTTTTTGCAGGGCCGGCACGTTCGGTGGCGCGGGCGGCACATGCTCTCCCAGCACTTGCTCGAGCACCCACACGCCGCGTTTGACGGCGCTGGTGCGGTTGGGAAACGAGGTCGTCGCCAGAATGCCGGGCATACCCAGGATCCCGCCGCGATTGGCGTCGGTCAGCGTGACCTTCCGCATCGCCGGGCCCGTAACGGTTTTTTCCAGTCCGTAAAGCTGGGCGAGGGTGCCGTTGAGAAACGTGTAATCGCTGTCGACGAAGGTGACGGCGCTCCGGTTTTCGCGGACGATGCTCTCGAAAAACAGCCGAGCCTCGTCATACATCGCCGAGCGCATGTCGGCGGTCATGAGGGGGAATTTGTCGGTATCGAAGGTTTTGGTTTCCAGCTCCCCGAGCCCCAGCCACTGCGCCCCGAAGCCATCGAATAGCGCGCGCGATCGGGGGGCGTGCAACAGGCGCCTAACCTGCTCCTTCAAAATCGCCGGCTCGTGCAGTTTTCCGCTATCGGCCAGCGCAGCCAGCTCCGCGTCCGGCATCGTGGCCCACAACAAATACGATAGCCGCGACGCCAGTTGATAGTCGTCGAGCGGAACGATTGTGCTCCCGGCCGGGACTTCGCCGGAGGGCGTGATGTAGAGGAACTGCGGCGAAACGAGGATCGCCTTAAGCATCAACCCCAAGGCGGCCGCGTGGCCGAGCTGGTGTTCACGCCCCAAGTCGAACACGCCCACTAGAACATCCAACTCCGCTTCCGAGGGTGGACGCCGATATGCGCTGCGGGTGAGCGAGCGGCCGACCGCTCTCGCGGCGGCGCGCGCATAGGTTCCTGGCGCGAGTGGTCCGCCGAACAGGCGCACTTGCACCGCGGTCGGTGGCGCGCCGTCGGGGGCAAGCACGCGATCCACGACCGCGTTGGCGATCTCGAGATACTGCTCTGACTGAAGCGGCGAAAGCGTATTCAGGTAGCCCTGACCAAAGACTTCATCCGGCAACTCACGCGTGATCGCCGGATCGACGCCGAAGAGATCGTGCAGGGTATTGCCATACTCCACCTTGGTCAGGCGACGGATGACGAACTGACCGGGATCCTGCGGGCTCAGAAACTTAATCTGGCCAATCCAGTCCAGAAACATCTGACGCTCTTCGGGTGTGGGCTGGTTCTCCGCATCGTCCGGCGGCATGTCGTGCGCCTTCACGTTGGCGAGCCCCTGCTTCCACCATCCGCGGAAGGCGGGACTGCCGGGATCCTTGAGCGTCGCTTGAAAGTTAATTCCACCCTTCGGCCTGCTGCCGTGGCATTTTATGCAATAGGACTTGAGGAAAGGCGTTACCTGAGCGCCAAAAATCTTTTTGGCCTCGGCATGAAGCGCCACTGCATCCCCCTCGCTCGCGGGCTGCGCGGGGCCGGGCTGGGCAAGGGCGAGAGCGAAACCGGGAAGAAGGACGGCCATCAGGCCGCGGTGAAAAGGTCGGGGTAGTGTCATTCCGTGGGGTGGTCCTTATCTGCGCTCCATGTTCCCCGTCATTCCCCATTGCTCAATTTGAATCGTGGCGGGACCGCTTGAACTATTAGGGCGTTTCTGGTAAATAAACCCGTGAAAAAGTATTCAATAAACCGATACTTTGTGCTTGCAGGCGGCGAGAAATTTATTTTGCACACCGTTGTTAACCAACATAAAAGGTTCGCCTAGGCGGCGGCGACTGGGACGGGCTTAATAAATCAAGGCCCGCCGGGACTCTCTGGTCGGGGCGCAGCGACGTGGCCGCAGGTGCGATGACGGCACGTTGCGTTTAAGGATCGAGGGGATGCTCTGGATCATGAGGTCCCGGGCGCCATGACGGGATCTGCCGGCCGTCTTCGGCCCGTGGCAAACGACTTGTGACCGGTTCCGCGGTTGGACCCGCCACGGCCTGTGGACTGCGATGCTTGGAGGTTTGTCGGCAAGACTGCGTGATGATGAGGCGCTCATGGTGGGCCGCACCGCCATGCGCGTGCATGCGCACGGGCCGAAACCGGCCGGCGGGCAGCTGGCCCAGGCCATGGGCCGTTCGCGCTCCAGCCTTTCGACCAAGATACACGTGGCGTGTGATGCCCTCGGCTACCCTCTGGGCTTCGTGCTCACCGGCGCAAACGTGTCCGAC
>JACMRG010000216.1 GCA_014376585.1 Opitutaceae bacterium
AGCCGCCGATCCGCTTGGGCCGGCAGTGTCCGCGGCTCTGCTGCTGCTGCCAAAACCGCGCCACGCTGCTGCGGCTCACCCCGAAGCGCCGGCAGACTTCGCTCTCGCCCTCCCCTTTTTTCCGCGCGGCCACGATCCGCCGCCGCAAATCCTCGCTCAAGGGCCTCATGCTAGGTTCCTCATGCCCACCTTTTCTGTTCAAATCCCTGTTTGTGTCTATCTAAATCGAATATGCTCTAGTCGGGTGATCTCGTATCTACGTGGCGCTCTCTCCCGGCAATGCCGCGGCGCTGGTGAAAGTCTTCCAGGCGTTTGGGTTTGCCGACGGTGCTCCGGCCCCGGTGGCTTTTCAGCAACGCGGCCACGTCATTCGCATCGGTCGCGAGCCCATGCGACTGGAGATACTCAATGAGATCGATGGGTCACTTTTTCCGAGTGCTATGCCGCCGCATCCGAGCGCGGTTAGACAACCCGACCGTAAACTTCATCGGCCTCGACGATCTCCTGAAAAACAAGCGGCGCGCCCAACCGCCCCAAAGAACAGGCGTATGTGGACGTGTTGGAGAAAAACCGGCATCGGCGCAGATCGGCCAGCCGGGGAACGTAGAGGAATGGCGAGCTTTGCGGAGCGTGAGTTCCTCAAGCGTAGCGGTCTTCGGTCCAGGGATCGGCGGTGTTGGAGTAGCCGCGGACTTCCCAGAAGCCGAGTTTGTCCTCGGCGAGGAAGGTGATCCCTTTGACGAACTTCGCACCTTTCCAAGCGTAGAGTTTGGGGACGATCACGCGGGCGAGACCGCCGTGTTCGCGCTCGAGTTGCGAGCCGTCGAATTGCGTGGCGATGAGCACATCGTCGTCGAGGCAGGCGGCGAGCGGGAGATTCGTCGAGTAGCCGTCGTAGCTCGTGAAATACACGAACTGCGCCTCGGGCTTCGGCTGGGCGAGTTCGTAGAGTGTGGTGAAGGCGACGCCGCCCCAGCGGCAGTCATATTTGCTCCACGTGGTGACGCAGTGGAAATCGCTGACGTCCTCGACTTGAGGGAGTGCGTGAAAATCTTCCCAGTTCAGCTTGCTGGGTTTTTCGACGAGCCCGTCGAGCGAAAGCGTCCAGTCGGCGGTTTCGATGGCGGGCTGCACACCGAGGTCGAGCACGGGGAAGCCGGTGGTGAGTTTCTGGCCGGGTGGGAGGCGGTCTTTTGAGGCCTCAACGCGGGCGGTGACGCCGCGGGCCTTTTGTTTCTCGGCCCATTTTTGTTTCGCTTCGATGTAGCGGTCTTTGGACATGGCCTGAAACTAGGCGGGACGTCGCGCGGCGCAAGTTCGCCTAATCCCGCGGTGTCTCGGGCGGCTCGGCGAGTGCCTGGGCAATCGCGGCGCGGCGGCGGTGATAGTAGAACGCCATGCCGCCCTGATAGAAAAGGGTGACGATGCCGAAGACGGCCGAAGACGTCGTGTAAATCACGCGCAGAAATTGATCTTCGCTCAAGCCGGACATTGAAATGGTTTCGCGCTGTTCCTCGGTGATTAACAGGCGCAGCTGCTCCAGGTCGATGTGGGTCAGTCGGAAGCCGACGTAGGCCAGAACGACCACGAGAAGGTAAAGCTGACTCGATACCAGCCAGGTGGTGCCGCGCGTGTCGCCTTGGCGCAGGAGCCCGACGCCGTGCAGCTCGAACGCGCCGGCGCCTGCGACGAGCACGCCGACGATCGCACCCGGCACATCGTGGCCGGCGGCGGAGAGGAGGCTGAAGAAACCCGCGATGGCGAGAACGCTCATGCCGTTGAACCGTGCGAGGCGGAGGACGCGGTAAAGAGTCTCTTCGGGAAGGTGGGGCGGCGCGCGCATGGAAGGGTTGTCATTCCCGCGCCGGCGCTGAATCTCAAGCCTCTTTCCGTGGCCGCATCTGATCCACACCGCCCGTTTCCCTTTCGCATCGAGTTCCCGCCGGAGCTGCCGATCAGCGCGCGCGCGGACGAAATCATCGCGGCCATCGCGGAAAACCAAGTGATAATCCTCGCGGGTGAAACGGGTTCGGGCAAGACGACGCAGATTCCGAAAATGTGTCTGGCGGCGGGTCGCGGGATGCGCGGCCGTATCGCCTGCACCCAGCCGCGGCGGGTGGCGGCGCTGTCGGTTTCGCGGCGGGTGGCGGATGAGTTAAACGTGGAATGGGGCCGCGAGGTGGGCTGCAAGATCCGCTTCGACGACCGGACCACGTCCGCGACGGTGATCAAGTTTCTCACCGACGGTATGCTGTTGGCGGAGGTGCAGGGCGATCCCCTGCTGCGTGACTACGACACGGTCATCATCGACGAGGCGCACGAGCGCTCGCTCAACATCGACTTCCTGCTCGGGCATCTGCGCACGCTGCGGTTCAAACGGCCGGAGTTGAAAATCATCATCACCTCGGCGACGATCGACACGGAGGCGTTCAGCGCGGCGTTCGACGGTGCGCCAATCATCAAGGTCGAAGGCCGGGTCTATCCCGTGGAAGTCATCTACGCGCCGCTCGACGGGCTGGGCTCGGACTACGACGCAAACGACGAGAACGCACAGGAGGAGGATGCGGCGACGGTGGCCTCGGCGAAGGCGGAGGCGCTGCACTACATCGATGGCGCGGTGGAGGCGGTGGAGCGCATCGCGCACGAGAGCGAGCGCGGCGACGTGCTGGTGTTTCTGCCGAGCGAGCGGGACATCCGCGAAGTGGGCGATCTGCTCGAAGGACGTCGGCTGCGGGACTGCGAGATCGTGCCGCTCTTTGGGCGGCTCTCCAACGCGGAACAGCAACGCGTTTTTTCGCCCACGCAGCGGCGGAAGGTGGTGCTCGCGACGAACATCGCGGAGACCTCGCTCACGATTCCGGGCATCCGGTTTGTCGTCGATACGGGGTTGGCGCGGGTGAGTCGCTACGCGGCGGCGGCGCGCACGCGGCGATTGCCCATCGAGCCGATTTCCCAATCGAGCGCCGATCAGCGCAAGGGCCGCAGCGGGCGTGTGGCCGAGGGTGTATGCATCCGGCTGTATTCGGAGAAAGATTTTCTGGACCGGCCGCGGTTCACGGAGCCGGAGATTCGGCGGGCGAATTTAGCGGATGTCATTTTGCGGCTGCAGGCGTTTGGACTCGGGGACATCGAGCGGTTTCCGTTTATCAATCCGCCCGCGCCCAAGGCGATTCGGTCGGGATATGTGCTGTTGGAAGAGATCGGGGCGCTGGATTCGGAGGAAGGTGGGGCGCGACCGCCGGGCGCGCCGGAAAACGTGGCGGCGGCGCCAGCGGTCCCGCCCCACCTCAGTCGTCAGCTGACGTTGATCGGGCGCGAGCTGGCGCGGCTGCCGGTGGACCCCACGGTGGGGCGGATGATTTTGCAGGCGCGCACGGAGAAGGCGTTGCGCGAGGTGCTCGTGATCGCGGCGGGGCTGAGCATCCAAGACCCGCGCGACCGTCCGATGGACAAGCAGCAGGCGGCGGACGCGGCGCACCGGCGATTTGCGCACCCGGACTCGGATTTTCTCACGCTGCTCAACATTTGGGAGACGTTTCACGATGAGTTTGAGCGGCTCACGCAGGCGAAGCTGCGGCGGTTTTGCCGCGATCACTTTTTGAGTTACACGCGACTGCGCGAGTGGCGGGACGTGCACTCGCAACTGCTCGACACCTTGCGGGAGCGCGACGCGTTTCGGATGACGTCGATTTATGACGGCACGCGCGAGCACGCGGAGCGGAATCCCGATCAGCCACTGGCGTTTGGGACGCCCGGATACCGGGCGATTCACCGGAGTGTTCTCGCGGGCCTGCTGGGCAACATCGCGCAACTCGACGAGGATAACGGTGGCTACAAGGCGACGAACGATCGGCGCGTATCGCTCTTCCCGGGTTCGGTGTTGTTTCGGAGGGAAGAACCGAAGCGAGGGAAACCCGACCCGGCCGCGGCGGCGTCCAAGAAAGGTCCAAAGACGCCGCGCTGGATCATGGCGGCGGAGATGATGGAGACGACGCGGCTCTACGCGCGGACCTGTGCGCGGCTCGATCCGCTTTGGGCGCTTGATCTCGGCGCGCATGTGGTGCGCGTGGCGCACAGCGAACCGTTTTGGAATGAAGAGGCCGGCCGCGTGATGGTGAAGCAGCGCACGCGACTTTACGGGCTGGAGTTGGAGAGCCGCGCGGTGGGCTACGGGAAAATCAATCCCGCGCACGCGACGGAGATTTTCATCCGCGAAGCGCTGGTGAACGACACCGTGGTGTTTCCGCTCGATTGCCTGCTGCACAATCGCGCGGTGCGGGCGAAGATTGAGAATGCGCTCACGCGCACGCGCGACACGGGATATCTTAATTTGGACGAGGCGATTTATCGGTTTTATGCGGCGCGGTTGGTGCCGGAGGGTGGGGCGGGACCGTTGGGCCCGCCGGACATGCACACGGCGCGCCGACCGGTCGCGCCCTATCTCGGACTCAGCTCGGTCGCCGAACTCGTCGATCTCGTGCGTGAGCGGCGCGGAGCGGAGCCGGATTTTCTGATGCTGGAGCCGGAGGATCTGCGCGATCCGGAGACGCTCGTGCATGACGCAACGGCGTTTCCCGAGGCGCTGCCGCTCGCGAATTCGGCGCTGCCGCTCGCTTACACTTACAAGCCCGGGCAGGCGGACGATGGCGTGACGCTGGATGTAAACATTCGCGACGCGGCGGCGTTGACGCCCGCGGCGCTGGATTGGGCGGTGCCGGGACATCTGGAGGCGAAGGTGGAACACTATCTGCGCGCGCTGCCGAAGGAGCTGCGCCGGGCGTTTGTGCCGCTCAACGAGAGCGCCAAGAAATTTGCAGCGTGGGTGTCGGCGCGCGATCGGCTGACGGATCGGCGTGAGACTCTGCCCGAGGCGCTGGCGGCGGAGTTGCGTGAGCGTTACAGGCTCGGCGTGCAGGCGAAGATTTGGGACGACAAGTCGCCGCCCGATCATTTCCGCGTGCGGGTGCGCGTGCTGGATGACGATGGCGTGGAGTTGTGCGCGAGTCGTGAGCTGACGGAGATTCACGCCGCGCTCAAGCAACGCGGCCGTGAGGCGAGTGTGGCGGTGGCGAAGGCGGAACCCGAGGTGTGGCGGCGCGCACGGACCCAGTGGGAAAAACCGCCGCAGACAGCGTGGATATTTGGCGACGTGCCGACGCGGGTGCGCGTGAGTGAGCAGGCGGGCGTGCCGGTCGAGGCGTTTCCGATGCTCGTGCCGGAAGCGGGCGGGGTGGCGCTCCGACTCGGAAAAACGCCCGAGGAGGCGGAGGCCACGACGGCGCGCGGATTGACGGCGCTGCTGGAGTCGCAGGTGCGCTACGAGCTGGGTTGGTTGGAGCGCGATCTCAAGGCGCTGCGCGATCTCGGGGCGCTACTTGCGGCGCTGGTGCCGCTCGCGGACTTACAGGTGCATGCGCTCGGTTCGATCCGCACGTGGGTGTGCGATTCGAGGCGGGTGAGTGCGCTCACGACGGCGGCGTTTGGCACGGCAGTGGACCGGGCGAAGGCCGATCTGCGCGGGCTGGTGCCGCGCTACGTGGATCAATTGCGCGAAATCCTCACGCTGCGTCTGGCGCTGGAGGTGCATGCGACGCCGTATGCGGGGATGGCGGCGGAGCTGGGGGCATTGTTGCCGGCGGATTTCGTGCGCGCGACGCCGTATGGGCAGCTCGCGCAATTCCCGAGATATTTGAAGGCGATGAAGCAACGCGCGGATCGCTGGCGGCAGAATGCGGCGAAGGATGCCGAGCGGGCGCGGCAGCTCGCGCCTTATGTCGTGACCGTGGCCAAACTTCACGGCCGCGAAGAGGGCGTGGCGTTCCGGTGGCTCGTGGAAGAATTCCGCGTCAGCCTATTCGCACAGGAACTCGGCACCGCGGAACCGGTTTCGGCGGTGAAGCTGGACCGCTGGCTGGCGACTCAAGGCAAAGCGGGCGGCTCATCTACCGGTGCGAGTGCGACAACTCCCAAGCCTGAGGCCAAACCCACCGCGTCGGCGCCGCCTGTGCCAATGGCGACAGTGAAAACGTCAGAGAAGAAAGGTGGCCCTTTAAAAAATTTCGGCGCGCTCGACAAACTAATCCAGCGGTGACCTGCCGTAAATCCGGGGAAATTCCTATCCCAAATCTATATATATATAAGATCACGGATCGTCATCGCGTTCGCGATTCCAACGTGAAGCGCGAAGTCAACGGTGCGCTGGTCATCGACTTAATTGATGACGAACGTCGATACCTTATCATCCGGCGCGATGCCAATCCGCACGATCAACTTTTGATCCCCGAAGGCGGCTTCGTAGCGATAGATCATATCGTCGCCCAGTTCTATCGACTCGGTTAACTTTAGCTGCCGGAGCGAGCCTATGCCGGCCAAGCGTTTGACTAGGCGTGGCGCTACCGCGGAAAAATATTCGATGTCTACATAGGCAAGCTCTTCGGGCTTAAGCTTTCCATCGCGAGCTTCGCCAAGTAGCCGTGTTAACCGTAGCGTGACTGCCAGATTTTCCTTCGGCACGGGTTCGGGAGATGCATCGCGCTTCGACTTAAAAAATGCCGCAATTCCGTCCCCAATTCTGTCTGGCATTGCTTGCGCAAGATTGGCGAGAACGAGGACGGAAAAATCGTCGCCGACATATCGTGCGCGAAAGGCCTTGAATCCCTGCCACGCGCCTGAGTGCCGCTCCACGGTCTGACCGTTCTCATCAAATAAATTGATGCCGAACCCATAGGGGTAGGTCCTGCCGCTGTTGAGGTGCACCGGGGTTTTAACCATGGCCCAACTTTCGGGCTTTAGCACTGCTTGGCTCCGCCAAGCCTGGTCCCAAGCAAGCAAGTCGTTCAGTGAAAAATAGAGGCAGCCATCAGCCGTTGTATTTAGAATTGGCGATACCCAAGCCTGATTCTTCAGCGCACCATCGACCAACTGATATCCAGAGGCACGACGAGGCACGATGTCAGTATCGCTGATGACCTGCGCCGTTTTCATGCCGATGGGATTAAAAATGCGATCACGCAACACGTCCCCATAGAATTGTCCGGTTACGCGTTTGACCAGTAAACCGAGCAGCATGTAGCCGGTGTTGCTGTAACTCCAGCGGGCGCCGGCAGCGAACTGTGGTTTCAGACTGGTGGCACGCCGTATCAGTTCTAACTCGGTGTAGTTTCGCTGGAGATCGAAGTCTGCGCTTTCGTAGTTGGGAATACCAGAAGTGTGCGTGAGGAGGTGATGCACGGTTATCGATCTCCAGCTTTCCGGGGCCTCGGGAAAATATTTTGTTACCGAATCTTCTAATGCGATTTTCCCGTCCTCTATGAGCAGAGTGATGAGCACAGCCGTGAATTGTTTCCCGACTGAACCCGATTGGAAAATGGTATTTTGATCGACGGGCACGTCCTGTTCGACGTTCGCGAGTCCATAGCCCCTTGCGACGAGCACTTCCCCGTGCTGCACAACGGCGATGGCTACCCCGGGTATCTTCTGCCGTGTCATTTCCCTGTGAATGAGATCGTCAATTCTTGCCCCTACATCATCTGCGGCGAACAACGAAGCGGCAGATAAGCCGATGAGCAGCGCGAACAAGGTGAGCCGAAATTGAGAAACCATATCGTGGTTTAATTCTTAAGAACGAGGAGGTAAGCCCGGTGAAAGTAAAACGTCGTTTAGGATAGGTAAATCACATCTCCGACAGTGGAATGGACCGTAGGGGAATATGGGTTAGTAGCCGTCAAGCTTAGCGAGCGCATCGATCTGATTTACCCCGGTCTTGGGATCGAGGATAAACAGGCCGCGGCTGGTTTTTGATTAGAACGGTTTTTTGGCCAAGCTTTCCACAGACGGGTGAATCGGGATTTACGGATTTGAAGACTTGGCGCTGATCGTGGGCCAGTGAAGTGGGGGAGTTGCTGTCAACAGAGCAGGAACTGAGCAATCGGTCCGGATTGAGCCGCTCACTTGGTTTCTTCGATATCGTTGGGCAGCTCGTTGCGGTCGGAGTCTCCCTGGCTGGGGAAATTTTCGGCGAGCAGCTTGCCGGCGTGCTCGATGCCGTGGACGAGGCCGGCGGTGAAATCGCCGCGTTTGAAGTGGATCGTCAGTTCGGCGGCGAGCAGTCGCCAGAAAGCGTCGCCGCATTTTTCGTGAATGCCGGTGTCGCCGATCACGGCGAAATTCTTTGAAGCCGGCGCCACGAAGATGAGCACGCCGTTGCGCGCGGCGGTGGCGGTCATGCCGAGGCGCGTGAACTCGGCTTGGGCGGCGGCAACGGGATCTCCCGCTTTTTTGCGAGAGAGGACGACCCGGATTTCGCCGGAGGTTTTTTGTTCGGCGGCGACGATCGCGGCGACGACGGCGGGGTGGTGGATCGGGGGGGTGGAGGGAAAAATGCTCTTGATGTTCCCAACTCCCGCCCGCCCCACCGCCCCCGCCACCACCACCCCCGCCCGAAAAGC
>JACMRG010000217.1 GCA_014376585.1 Opitutaceae bacterium
CGCGCGCGGCGCCGCCGGCCCCGAGGAGGATGACGTGGGCGCCGGCAAGATCGAGGCCGAGGATTTCGCGAATGGCAGCGGCGAGGCCGTAGCCGTCGGTGTTGTAGCCGCGCCAGCCTTCGGACTTACGGAGGAGGGTGTTGACGGCGCCGATGGGGCGGGCGGCGGGGTCGGTGGCCGCGATCCGGTCAAAGGCGATGACCTTGTGCGGGACGGTGAGGTTAAGGCCGTGAAAGTTTTTCGCGTGAAAGAGTTCGAGGCCGCGTGGGAGGTCGTCGGGTTGGACCTCGAAGCGGAAGTAGCGCCAGTCGGCGAAGCGGGCGTCGGTGGGGGCGAACGCGGCGAGGGCGGCGTTGTGCATCGCCGGGCTGATCGAGTGTTTGATCGGGTAGCCCAGGACGGCGAGGGCGGTGCCGGGGAAGGTCCAGCCGTCGAGATCGGCGAGGGTAAGGACGGGGAAGTTTTCGATATTCGGGTTCAGATTGTCGATTGAGGGTAGCGATGAGCTCGTGAGCAAAAGGGAAATCGGGAATCCAAACTTATATCCAAGGCCGCTAATTTTCAGACTTTGGATGGAACTTCAGGAGCAGCCGGCTAAACCGTCGGGCATGGAGGTCACGACGCCACCAGGTGAAGTCTAAGTTTTACCAGTCGCGGGTATCAGGCGGACTCGCGGGCGTAGGTGGCTTCGAACTCGTCCACGAAACCGGTGAAGAGTTTCGCGTGTTCGAGATCGCCGGAAACGGTGTAATGGTTGACGAGATTGCGGCAGGCGCGGCAGAGCACTTCGCGCACCGGGGTCGGCATGAGGTCGGTGGGCGCGGGGGCGAGTTGGTGGGAGCGGAGGAGCGTGTAGATCTCGTCGACATCGCGAAAGAGCCCGCGGTCAAAAGGGTCGATGAAGAACGGTGCGTCGTCGGCGTAGCAGCCCACGACAAAATGACCGGGCAGGCCGACGGGCTCGAGCGGGAGATCGAGGCGTCGAGCGACGAGCAGGTAAACCAAGCTGAGCGAAAGCGGGATGCCCTGGCGGCGGACGAGCACGTGGTCGATGAAGCTGTTGCGCGGGTCGGTGTAGTGCTCGACGTTGCCACGGAAGCCGTATTCGTGGAAGAGCACGCGGTTCATGATGCGGCACTTTTCGCGGACGGTGGCGGGCTCGGCGATGAGTTCGGTGCAACGGGCGGCGATGGCGTCGAGGCGGGAGCAGCAGTCGCCGACATCCAGGCGGGGGTTGACGGTGCGCGCGAGGAGGAGTGCGCCGGTCTCTAGTTCGTAGTGGAGCGACTGGATGAAGCTGCGGAATTCCGCGACCGGATCGGTGAATTTTAAAGTCTCCAAAAACCACGCGGCGTGGCGCGCGAGGATGCGGTTGGGGCTGCGGGTGACCTCCTGCAGGAAAGGTGTGACGATGGGGCCGAGTTCGGTGAAGTGGGCGAGGAGCGCGCGGCGGACGGGCGGGCTCGTGTCGTCGAGCAGGCTGAGCAACGACGTTTTCTGGACCGAACTCAGCGGGGCGGTTTCCACGATCACGATGCGAAAACGGTTCTTCGCGTGACGCAATGGGGAAGACGGGAGCGCGGGTGAAAATGCTTACGGCGGGCAGCGGGAGGTGATGGATTTAAGCGCCGTTCTTGGCGTTTGCGGCGGATGTGCCCATAGTCGGTGGATGGACCTCGATTTCGCCTCCCTGCCGCCGCGCGACGCCTATGGTTGGATGACGAGCACGATCCTGCCGCGGCCCATCGCGTGGGTGTCGACGGTGTCGTCGGAGGGGAAAACGAATCTCGCGCCGTTTTCATTTTTCCAAGGTATCACGGCGAATCCGCCCACGCTGATGTTCGTGCCGGTGAACAACCGCGAGGGCCAGCCGAAGGACACGCTGCGAAACATCGAGGCCACGCGCGAATTCGTGGTCAATGTGGTGCCCTTCGCGCTGGCGGAGCCGATGAACGCGTGCGCGGCGTTGCTGCCGTATGGTGAGAGCGAGTTTGAGGCGTTTGGCATCGAGGCGGCGCCGAGCACGCGGGTGCGCCCCCCGCGCGTGGCGGGTTCGCCGGCGGCGTTTGAGTGCGTGTTGCACAGCGTCGTGCGGATCGGCGAGGGGGCGGGCGCGGCCAACGTCGTTTTCGGGCGGATTCTGGGGCTGCATGTGGCTGACGCGGTGCTCGGCGCGGATGGTCTGCCCGACGCGGGAAAACTCGATC
>JACMRG010000032.1 GCA_014376585.1 Opitutaceae bacterium
TCCCGTTACCCCGCGCTCATCCTCCAAAATCTTCTCGGACACGCCCGCAAGTATACCCGCCCCGGCGGCCGCATCCGCCGCGCCGCGCGCCCCGATGCCGGCCTCGTAGAACTCACCGTTGGCAACACCGGTCGCGCCATTCCCGCCGCCGCGCAGGCGCACATCTTCGAACGCTTTCACCGCGGCGCCGTCGGCGAAAACGTCCCGGGCTACGGCCTCGGCCTCAACCTCGCCCGCGAGCTCGCCCGCCTCCACGGCGGCGACCTCCGCCTCCTCCGCAGCGCCGACGACTGGACCGAATTCGCCATCACCTTCCGCCCCGCCGCATGACACCGCTCCCCGTAGCGCCGGCATCCTGCCGGCCCCTCCGCCGTGGCATGGGCATCCTGCCCATGTCCGAGACCGTGCGGCACACCCGTTCTCTCGTAGGATTCCCGCGACCCGCCACGAATACCTCCAATCCTATTGGCCACAAAAAACACCAGAAGTCACAAAAACCTGAGCCCAGGGGACATTCCGATTTTTGTGACTCTTTGTGTTTTTTGTGGCCATCCCGTCCCTCCGTTCTGCGCGCCTTCAGCCCTTACTCCTCTCACCCCTTACTCCTCTTGCTCCTCTTCTTCGCGCCCTGCGCGAGGGCCTCCGACGATTTCTTCGACCGCCTCGACACCGCGCTGACTTTCACCACCGCCGACGCCCGTGTCCGCACGCACCTCAGCGGCACGCTTGAGCTTGAGGGCTACGCGCTCCCGCAACCCTCGCCTGGCCTCCTCTACACCTCCGGCCACTCGCTCTTCAACCCGCGTCTCACGCTCTTCCTCGACAGCCAACTTGGCCCGCGCGTCTACCTTTTCGCCCAAGCCCGCGCCGACCGTGGCTTCGATCCCGCCGCCGCCGATCCGGAATTCCGCCTCGACGAATACGCCCTCCGCCTCTCGCTCCTCCCGCGCGCCCGTCTTCACCTCCAGATCGGAAAATTCGCCACCGTGGTCGGCAACTGGGTCGCTCGCCACGGCTCGTGGTCGGACCCCTTCATCACCGCCCCGCTCCCCTACGAACACCTCACCGCGATCTGGCACACCCAGGCCCCGCGCAACCCCGTCCAGTTTCTCAACTGGTCCCACCAACGTCCCAACTCCACCTCCGGCGGCGAGCAGGCCGAGAAAATCCTCCGCAACCCGATCATCTGGGGCCCCAGCTACACCCACGGCGCCGCGCTCGCCGGCACCGCCGGCCGCCTCGACTACGCCGCCGAGCTGAAAAGCGCCGCGCTCGCCTCGCACCCCGACGACTGGTCCGCGGGCCGCACCCGCTGGTCACACCCCACCGTGAGCGCCCGCGCCGGCTTCCGCCCCGATGCCCGCTGGAACCTCGGCCTCTCCGCCAGCACCGGCCCCTACCTCCGCGCCTCCGCCGCGCCCACCTTCGCCCCCGGCCGCGGCCTCGCCGATTACCGCCAGACCGTCCTCGCCGCCGACCTCGGTTTCGCGTGGCACCACTGGCAGGTGTGGGCCGAGGTTTTTACCGCCCGCTTCGCCGTCCCCCGCATCGGCAACGCCGATACGACCGCCTACTACGCCGAGGCCAAATACAAATTCACCCCGCGCCTTTCCGGCGCGCTCCGCTGGAACCAACAGCTCTTCGCCACGATCCCCGACGGCCGCGGCGGCCGCGCCGCGTGGGGTAGGGAAGTGTGGCGCCTGGACGCCGCCCCGGCCTGGCGCTTCACCGCGCACATCCAGTTCAAACTCCAATACAGCCTCCGCCACGACCCCGTCCCCGCGCAGCCCGCGACGACCCACCTCGCCGCCGCCCAACTCACCGTCCGCTTCTGAAAAGTAGGGCGGGTCTCCGACCCGCCCTGGAGTGCGCTCGCTCGCCCCGCTCAGTCCCGAGAAATCCCCTCTACCCCGACGGGTGGCGCGCCGCGCCGGGGAGTGTCCGAGGTAGGGCGCGTTATCCCTAACGCGCCGTAAAAGTGCGCCGTGAAAACGCGCCGCGAGCTGTGTCGATGAGAGAATATCGGAAAGCCTGATTCACGCAGGGTGCGCCGCCCAAAACTTAGGCTTTATCCCAATCGACCGATGCTTTTACCCGTAGGGCCGGACCTTGGTCCGCGCCGCGCTCGCTGGCCCGCGACGGAGGCATCGACCAAGGTCGAGCCCTACAAAAATGCAAAAGGATCGGGTGATTGGTATTAGCCGGAACGATCGGCCGCCTGCAAAAGCCCAAGTTCAGAAATCGAATATTGAAAAACAACACGTTGGCCCGCTTTATCCGACGATGGTCGCAACAGAACTTGGGCTTGATTCTTAGGCCGAAAAACACTGTTGGGCAAAGAAGATGACTCCAGTTCTTTCATATTTGCTTGGCGTGTTCACCAGCTGGTTCGTCTTCCGAATCAAAGAGCGCGATGCGCGCATTCGGAACCTAGTCGAAGAATACCTCAGAGTTGAACCTACACGCGATGTCGTCGCAGATGACATTCCCCGTTTGCGTGCTTTTCAGCGAAGCGGCGTCGGGCTTCTCGGCGATGATCGCGAGGTCGCAGCAGCCCGAAAGCGCATCGTGCAGCGTGGCGTTCGCGATCCTCTCTCCGGATGGGAGTGCGTTGAGAATTTTGGCGCTCTTCGATTCTTTCGAGAAGCCAATGCCTCAGATATTGAGTTGGACGGCATGGAAAGCGTCATTCGTGTATGCATGATCGACCAAGACAATCAGCAGAAAGATAGCGGTGATCACGGGTCCAAAGTTATCTAGTATCCAATGAAGAACAGAGCCCAACCAGCGCGATTCAGACAACGAGCGGACTTGGCCGTTTTTGCGATTCATATTCGTCCTCCGCTCGTGTCTGATCGCGAATCTATGGTCCGCGCCTCCTTTTTTCCGCGACCGCCCACGCCCTTTTTCCGCCTACGAGATTTCCCCAACTTTTCTTCGCCTATGCGCGCAATAGTTCTTGTCGTATTGATTCCGTGCGTCGCGCTCTGCCAGACAGCGAACGATCTTCGCATCCAACAGATGCAACTCCAGCAGCAGCAGGAAGAGATGGCGCGGCAGCTTAAGCGCCAGAACGATGAATTGAAGAAGCAGAGTGAAGAGACGGCTCGTCAGTTACGAAAGCTTCAGAATGTGAATAAGCCGAAAGATACCTCTTTTCACTGGCTACCTTCGCCTCCCGACGAGAGCTGGGTTACCGACAAGTATCTCAAGTCCTACACAAATGCCTGGTTTTATGTATGCCAGAATTACCCGCTTCTCGACGGTAAAACTTATGTTAGAGGATTTTTCGACGCCGAGCTCGATAGAGCACGCCAAGACCCGAATTGGATTTTACGGACCGTTGATTACGCATGGCTCCGGCGATTTGCCGAAGAGTTCGCAGTGAAGTGGGGCGTGCCGAAAGCTGTCGATCTAAAGCCAGACACCGCGCGCTATCGCGAATACGCACAGAGGGGGACGCCACAGATACGCGCATTTTTGGAGAGCACGAAGAAAGTCCATGAGAAAAAGGGCTAGGGGGAGCCTAAAAAGGAGCCTAAAAAGGGGAGCGGTGAAAGAGGGTCAGGGGCGCTGAAAGAGGGTCAGGCTTTGGGGTTTGTGGTAACACCGATTTGATTTTTCCGTCGTTTTTTAAAGTCGTGATTGCGCCTATGGGCGCGCAGGAGCTACGGGCCGCAGGCTTGGAATTTTTTGTGCTTTTTGTGGCAAAAATCCGAATACGCGTGGCTCGACTGAAATTCGGAAACGCGACCACGGCCTGCGCATTGACTCACGCTCCATGCTTCGCATTGGTGTCTACATGCTCGTGGACCTGCCCGAATTGCCCGCCGCCGCCGCCCGGCTCACGCCCGAGCAGGCGCGGCTCGAGGTAGCCATCGCGCTTTTCCAGCAAGAACGCCTCTCGCTTGGTCTTGCCAGTGAAATGGCCGGCTTGCGCGTCGCCGATATGATGACGGAAGTCTCCCGTCGCCGGCTGCCGTTTCACTACGGCGTCGAAGAATTGCGGGAAGACTTGGCCGGTCTCGGTTAATCTCCCTTTCATGGTCGTTGTCGGTGATTCCTCGGTCCTGATCGCGTTGAAACGCATCGGACATCAGCCGCTGCTTCACACCCTCTATGGCCAAGTGCATGTGCCCGACGCGGTGTGGCGGGAAGTTTTTGCGTCGGCTACGCCGGCCCATTCCGTCCCGACCGTTCCTCCCTGGATTGTGCGTCATCAGGTGCGCGATCCCTCGGTTGGCGAATCGCTCCGAGACCAGCTGGATCGGGGAGAGATCGAGGCCATCCTGCTAGCCCGCGAACTCGCGGCCGATTTGCTCCTGATCGACGAACGCCTCGGGCGCCAAGCCGCGCGCCGCTTCGGCGTTCCTGTTCGTGGACTGCTCGGCGTGTTGGCCGATGCCCGTCGCCGGGGTCATGTCCCGGCTTTGGCGCCGTTGTTGCGGCGGCTTCGCGAAAACGGCTTCTGGATCGCTGATGATTTAATTGAGGAGACGTTACGCGCCGTGGGGGAAGCAAGTCCTTCACCGTAGCCCGTCTTTCGGTGACTCGGATTCATGCAGGCCAGCTTCGTCGGTAAAGCGATCCGCGTAGAACCAATCTGTGAACGCTTCTGCTTCGACGCCGATCCCCCGCCCACGCTCCGGCGGCGGGGCTCTCCTCTTTAGTCTCGCCGTCCTCAGCTCCGTGTAACAGCCCCGTTACCATCCCTCGCTTTCGCCGCCGGCCCGCCGGCCCTACTCAAGGCTACACCCCGCATTCCTGATGAAATTCTTCGCCACCCATCACCGTCGCTTCAACTGGATCAACCTCCCCGGCGCTCTGCTGATGATGCTTCTCCAGCGCACGCCGCTTCTGAACCTCTTCGTCACCGCCGAAAACACCGTGCTCCGCTCGCCCGCGAGCGCCGTCCTCAAATCGAGCGTCGCCGGTCTCGTCGCCCTCGGCGCGCTCCACTCCCGCGCCGGCGCCACCGAACTCGTCACCAACGTCGCGAGCCCCCTCCGCGCCACCGTCGGCGCGCCCGTCGCCACCGTCGCCTTCGGCCTTTCCGGCACACAGACGAACCCCTCCGCCTGGTCCGTCTCCGGCGCCCTCGCGCCCGGCCTCACCCTCAACGGCCGCGCCGCCACCGGCTCCTTCAGCGGCAACCTCGTCCTCGCCGGCACCCCCACCGCCGCCGGCACGTTTCAACTCAACATCTCCGGCTCCGACGCCGGCTTCACCTCCGCTCCCTATCCCTTCACCGTGATCGTCACCGGCGGCGTCACTGCCAGCGCCCCCAGTTTCACGACTCAACCCACCGCGCAAATCGTCACCGCCGGCGCCACCGTGACGTTTACAATCGCCGCCGACGGCTCGCCCGCGCCCACCTTCCAATGGTTTAAGAACGGTAGCACCGTCGTCGGCGCGACCAATTCCGCCCTCGTGATCTCCGGCGCGACTGCCGCCGACGTCGGCAGCTACACTGTTGTCGTCACTAATTCTCTCGGCTCCGCCACCAGCAACCCCGCCACCCTCACTGTGACCGGTATCAACGCTGCGCCCACTGCCACCGTTCAGCCGACGAGTGTGATCATAACGGCCGGCATGACCGCTACCTTTACCGCTACAGTCTCTGGTTTCCCTACACCAACTTTCCAGTGGTCCAAGGGTGGTATTCCGATCAGTGGTGCGACATCGGCGACTCTCGTGATCTCCGGAGCGACCACCGCTGATGCCGGCACCTACACCCTCGTAGCCACGAACTCCAACGGTAGTGCTACTAGCAACGCCGCGACCCTTACTGTGAACGCCGTCGTTACCACTCGGCCAGTCATAACCACACAACCGGTGAGCCTCACCCGTGCGGTCGGCGTATCGGCGGTCTTCACTGTGGTTGCTACCGGCTCGCCATCCATTCAGTGGCGCAAGAACGGCGTGAATATCCCCGGAGCCACGACAGCTACCCTTACTTTCTCAGCACTCACGACGAGTGACACTGCTAGCTACGATGCCGTGCTCACAAACGCCATAGGCACCGAATTTAGTAACACCGCCGCGCTCATCGTTACTGCTCCCCTCACTGCGCGTCTGAGCAACCTCTCTGTTCGCACAACCCTTGCTGCCAACCAGGTCCTCATCGTCGGCCTTACTATGTCCGGTGGGGCTAAGTCGGTCCTTGTTCGCGCCGCCGGCCCGGGTCTTGGTTTTTTGGGCGTGCCCGGAACTATGGCTGACCCGAAACTAGCTCTTTTCAACGGCTCAACCCAGATCGCCGAAAACGATAACTGGGGCACGCCTGCTGCTGATGTTCCTGCGTTATCCTCTACCATTGCCGCTGTAGGAGCTTTTGCTTTCCCGTCTGCTGCGAGTCTCGACGCGGCTCTCCTGCGTGCTATCGATGGCGGCCGCACGGTCCAGGTTTCGGGTCCCGGAGCTGGTAACGTGATTGTGGAGGCCTACGACGCGGGTCTTGGTAACACTCCGCGTCTCACCAACCTCTCCGCGCTCAACTTCGCCGGCACCGGTGGCGACGTGCTCATCGCCGGTTTCACCGTCACGGGCACCGGCACCAAGAACGTCCTCATCCGCGCCGCCGGTCCCAGCCTCGGTGCCCTCGGCGTCCCCGGCACGCTCGTCGATCCCAAACTCGAACTTTTCACCGCGACGAGCCCCGCCGTGAAGATCGGCGAGAACGACAACTACTCCGCCAGCCTGCCCACCGTCTTCTCAAGCGTCGGCGCCTTTCCCTTCATCGTCGGCGCCAAAGATGCCGCCCTCATCGTCAGCCTCCCCGCCGGCGGCTACACCGTGCAAGTCTCCGGCGCCGACGGCGGCACCGGCAGCGCCATCGTCGAAGTTTACGAACTTCCTTGAACGAGGCGGGTCCGCGGTCGGGGGGGGCCGCGTGGCCTGTCACTGTTTACGCCCCGCCGCAGCCGAGCCATCCGGCATCGAGGTTCAGGGTTCAATGTTCAGAACTCGAAGTTCAGTAATTAGA
>JACMRG010000218.1 GCA_014376585.1 Opitutaceae bacterium
CCGGCGCCGGCACCGCCGTATTCCCGCACACGCTCGTCGTCGCGGAGGAAAATTCCAAAGTCACTGTCGTGGACTACTTCGTCTCCGCCGATTCCGCCGCGCACTTCGCCTGCGGCGCGAACGACCTCTACGCCGCCCATGGCTCGCAGCTCACCTACATCGCTGCGCAAAACTGGTCGCGCGACACGCTCTCGTTCCAGTTCAACTCCACCATAGTCCGCCGCGACGCCCGCGTGCAGTCCCTCAATCTCCACCTCGGCGCCCGCCAGGCCCGCCACGAGTCCCTCTCGCAACTCCAGGCTCCCGGCGCGTTCTCCGAGATGCTCGCTCTCACTGTCGCGGAAGGCGCACAGGAGTTCGACCAGCGCACGCTCCAAATCCATCAGGCGCCCAACACGAAGTCCGATCTCCTCTACAAAAACGCTCTCCGCGACCGGTCCAAAACCGTCTTCTCCGGCCTCATCGTCGTAGATCCCGACGCGCAAAAAACCGACGCCTACCAGTCGAACCGCAACCTCATGCTCAGTGACGAAGCCGAGTTCTGCTCGCTCCCCGGCCTTGAGATTCAGGCCAACGACGTCCGCTGCACGCACGGCGCCACTTCCTCACGCATTGATCCCGAGCAGGAATTTTATCTCCGGTCCCGCGGCATCGCCAAAGCCGCCGCCGACGAGTTGCTCACCTTCGGTTTTTTCGAAGAGGCCCTCGCCAAACTCGCCAGCGCCCCAATCCATGACGCCCTCTACGCGCTCATCCAAACCAAGTTCAAAAAGTGAGACCTGTCGCGACCTCCGCCGGCCGCGTTCTCTCCCCCTTTCCTTTCCTGATTTCCTGAATTCCAGATCCGTTCGCCCCCGCCCTCCTTCCCATGTCCTCCACCGACCGCATCCTTTCCCGCGAAGTCACCGCCACGCAGATTCCGTCCGGAGATAAACACACGCTCGCCGCCGGCACCAAACTTTTCATCCATCAGACCCTCGGCGGTAGTTTCACCGTGCAGACCGACTTCGGCCTCTTCCGCCTCGACGGCAAAGACGCCGACGCCATCGGTGAAACCGCCACCGACAACACCGTCACCGCCGCCACCCTCGCCGACGGTGCGCCGGACCCCGCCGCGATCTGGGAACAGCTCAAGCGCGTGTTCGATCCGGAAATCCCCGTCAACATCGTGGACCTCGGCCTCGTTTACTCCATGGACGTCGAGCATAAGACCGAGACCGCCCCGCCCACTTATCAGGTCAACGTCGCCATGACCCTCACGGCCCCCGGCTGCGGCATGGGCCCCGCCATCGCCGAAGATGCGAAGACGAAAATCCTGATGGTCCCCGGTGTCACCGCCGCCGATGTCCGCATTACGTGGGAACCCTCTTGGAACCAGTCGATGATCAGCGAAGAAGGTAAGATGAAGCTCGGCCTGATCTGAGTGTTTGGGAGCGCGGGCCGCTGGCCCGCTCCTACCAGATTCGGGCAAGCCGTCCGCGCTCCCCGCGTTTCTCCTCTCGCTCCGCAAACAGACTCGCCGCCCGCGCCCTTTCCGCGCTGTCTCCCGTATCCACTCCGGCTTCAACGCTTGCCAGCGCCTCGCGCGCACCCTCTGCGTCTGCGTGCTCGCTGCAATTTGCCCCGCCGACAGCACTGCGGCCGATCAAACGCGCCCGCTGCCCGACCCAGCCGGCGCTCCCCCCAACCCCCGGTTCACCGGCGCTCCGTTCATGCAGGTCTGGCTGGGCGAAGATTTACTTTCCCCCGGCACCAGCCGCGGCGTGATTCAGCATCCGACCACTGGTTTCATTTACGTCGCCGCCTATAGCGGAGTGCTCGAGTTTGACGGCGTGCGCTGGCGCACGATTCCACTCCCCAGCAAAAAAGCCGTCCAAGCCCTCGCCGTGGATCGCCGTGGTCGCGTGTGGTATGCGAGTTTCAGCTGGTTCGGTTGGCTCGCGCCCGACGCCGTCGGTGAACTCCAACCGGTCCCTTTCGCTGAGAGAATCCCCGGGCTCGCCTCGCCGCTCATCGAGCCTCTCGGACTGCTCGCCGTCGATGACGGCGTGCTGCTGGTCCTCCGTAAACAAGTCTGCTTTTTTCCCGAGGCCGGTGGCTCGCCGACGCTCTTCAACCTGGATCAACCACTGAGCGGTTGGTGGATCATGGATGGCCGGCCGTGGCTGGCGTTCGCCGACGGCACCCGTTTCATCGTGCGCGAAGGCCGCCTCGACCCGGCCCCGAAAGGCGCACCCCGAGTGCTCGCCGCCACGGCCACGATGCTCCTGACGCTCCGCGGCCCCATGGAGCGGACGGCCTCCCTCCCACCCCCGTCCGATCTCGCCAAGGAGCAAACCTCAGCCGCGATTCCCTTGCGCGACGGACGCTTCGCTTACGGCACCGGCAGCGGATTGTTCATCGCCGACCGCACCGGGAAAATCGTGCAACGCATCACGCGCGCGTCCGGCCTGCCCTCGAACCGCATCTACGGCCTCACCGAAGATCGCGAAGGCGGAGTCTGGCTCGCTCTCTCCGATGGCGTGATCCGCGTCCAGCTCGATTCCCCGTTCGCCCGCCACGGCCAGTCCGCCGACGACGAGCTCACAGTCTCATCCGTGGAGCGGATTGGCACCCAACTGATCGGCTCCAACTCCGAGGGCATCGTCGAGGTTCTGCCCACGGGCGGCCTCCGCAAAGTCACCTCGCTTCCAATCACGCCCGCGGAGTTGATCGCCAGCGCCAGCCCCAACCTCGCGGCCATGGCGTTGGGCCGCCTCATGCCCTCGTCCGAGAAAGTCCCGGGATTCGTCCCCAGCGGCATGACGTCTCCGCGCGTCCTCCGGGTGAGCACCGAACCCGGTCTTTTCGTCTGGGGCAAAATTGATGGTCTGTGGCTCTGCCGCACGGAGGGCGACACGTGGAAGCCACTTGGCCGGATCGCGGGATTGAGCGGTCGTTGCGACCCGTGGTTCGAAGCCCCCGCCGGCGTGATCTGGGCGACCGTGGGCGCCGCCTCGGTGCGCATCGATTTTCGTGGCGGAGCCCGGCTCGACCCTCCTTTCAGTCCGACTCTGTGGCGGGAACGATTCACCTCCGTCGAACTCCCCGACGGTTACAAATTCACCGACTCAATCACCTTTCAATTGGGCCCCCACTACATGTGCAACGTCGGCACGACACTGCTGCGCTACGATGCGGCCACCGACCGCTTTGTGCCCGCTGATCGCATCGAGGGCTGGGCCGCGCTTACCGAGACACGCCCCACCCTGGCCTCTGGCCGAGCCGATCGCGATGGCACCACGCTCATCCGATTTCGCGAACCCGACGGACGCGTCGTCCGGCTCAAGGCCGACAAACTCGGCCAGTGGCAGGTGAGCCACGTGATCAGCCCTCCGCCCGGCCTCGCCGATGCCTTGGCCTCCTTCGACGAACTCACCCATACTCTCTGGCTGACCCGGCCGCGCACGATGGTCCCAGTCGACCTCGACTGGAAACCTTCGGCTCCGCCCGCTCCGTTCTCGGCCGTGATCCGCCGCATCGAGCACCTTGATGGCACTCCCCTCACCAGCCGCCGCGATCCTTCGACACCAGCGGCACCGCTCGCTCTTACGTCTGCCCAAACCACGCTGCGTGCGGCCTTCGCTGCTCCCACCTACTACCCGAATCACAAAGGCGAAACTCACACCGTCTTCCGCACCCGCCTCGATGGCTTGGACAAAGACTGGACGCCATGGTCCGCCGAACCTTTCCGCGATTTCACCAATCTTCCCTGGCGCACCCTCACGCTGCGGGTCCAAGCCCGCGACCAAACCGGTCGTGAGAGCACCGAAGATTCCCTCGTCCTCGCGATCGCCGCCCCGTGGTGGGCCACGCGTGTCGCGTTCCTCGGCTACGGCGCGCTCGGACTCAGCGCCGTCGCCGGCCTCGTAAATATCCGCACGCGCGCCGCCCACGCCCGCGCCGACCGCCTCGAAGCCATCGTTGCCGAACGCACCGCCGAACTCGCCACCAAGAACACCGAGCTCACCCGCCTCCACCGCCTCGAGCTTGACGAGAAAACCGCCGCGCGCCTCGCCGAGGAGAAAACGCGCCTCGAGATGCTGCGCTATCAACTCAACCCGCACTTCCTCGCCAACTCCCTCGCCGCCCTCCGCACCCTCGTCGGCCCCTCCGCCACCGGCGCGCGCGAGATGATCGAGCGCCTCGCCTCGTTCTGCCGCATGGCGCTCACCCGCCGCGACGAAACCGCCACCGTCCGCGACGAGATCGAAATGCTCCGCGCCTACCTCGACACCGAGAAAAGCCGCTGGCGCGACATGCTCGACACCGCCATCGAGGCCGACTCCGCCACCCTCGACCTTCCGCTTCCACCGTTTCTACTCCTGCCCCTCGTCGAAAACGCGATCAAGTATGGTGGCCAAACCTCGCCCGATGTCCTCCGCATCCGCGTCGCCTTCGCCCTCGCACCCGACGGCCAATTTCTCATCACGATCACCAACACCGGCACCTGGCTCGCGCCCGATCCCACCCGCGCCGACTCCACCGGTATCGGCCTCGACAACATCCGCCAACGCCTCCGCCGCCACTACCCCGACGCCCACGAATTCACCACCGAAGCCAAAGACGGCCACGTCATCGCCCGTCTGCGCCTCAATCTTTCTCTTTCCTCTTTATCGTAATCTTTTTCTCTTCCGATTTCATCCATTCACCGCAGTCCCGCTGAACGTTGCCAAAATGGTAGATCAAAATTCGTAAATCGTAAATTCCCGCGATGCCCCGAGCCCTCCTCATCGACGACGAACCCTCCGCCCGCGAAGACCTCCGCGGCATGCTCGCCGCGCATCGCGCAGTCACGGTCATCGGCGAAGCCGGCCTCATCCCCGCCGCTCGCACCCTTCTCGCCCGCGACGACTACGACCTCGTCTTCCTCGACGTGCAACTCCGCGGCGGCTCCGGCTTCGACCTCGTGCCCTCCGTGCGCCCCGCTGCCGCCATCGTTTTCGTCACCGGCTACGAACGCTACGCCGTCCGCGCCTTCGAAGTGAACGCTCTCGACTACCTCGTAAAACCCGTCGCCACCGACCGCCTCGCCGCGACCCTCCGCAAACTCTCCGGCGCCACCGCTCAACCGACCGTCCCCGACTCCGTCTCATCCTCTCCGCCCTCAGCTCTTAGCTCTCAGCTCACCCCGCCCGCCACCCCGCCCCCCCTCCGCTCCGACGACCGCGTCTTCCTGAAAAACGATCACACCGCGAAATTCGTCCCCGTCACCGAAGTGAGCGCGATCATCTCCCGCGAAAATTACACCGACGCACTCCTCGCCGACGGCGCCCGTTTTTTCATGCGCCGCACGATGAAATCTTGGGAGGAATTCCTCCCCGCCGAACTCTTCGTCCGCGTCCACCGCACGACCCTTGTTAATCTGCGCCAGATCGAGCGCATCACCGAGCCCGACAGCGAGACGCCCCACCTCCACCTCCACGGCGTCGCCTCACCGGTCGCCTGCAGCCACCGCCTCTCCCCCGAGCTCCGCCGCCGCCTCGGCAAGTAGCGGCTCGAGGTGGTGCGCGTTGACCCCGCCGCGCTTTCGGGATGCCAGCTGCACCCAGCTCACCTCTTGAGCGCCAGCCGCCCCGGTTGCCGACCCGTTTTCACGCTCGTCACCGCCCGCGCCACGCTCGTCACCGCGGCTTTGAGTCTCCCCTGCGCTCCGCCATGACCGTGTGCGCGCGAGCCCGCCGTCCCCAACTCCGCGCCACCTATGAACTATCGCGCCCGTTTTTCGTTCTCCCTCCTCAGCGTCCTCACCGCGCTACCGCTCGCCCCCGTCCTCCGCGCGCAGAGCACCGTTTACTGGGACGGCTCAGGCTCCGGCATCGTCGGCGGCGGCACCGGCGCTTGGAGCACGTCGGCCGCCCGCTGGTCCACCACCCCCACCGGCACCACCTATGCCGCATGGACCAATGGCAACAGCGCCAACTTCGCCAACACCGCCGGCACCGTCACCGTTAGCGGCGGCGCCACGGTGAACGACCTCACCTTCGGCGTCAGCGGTTACACCGTGACGGGCGGCACGCTCACGTTCGGCTCCAGTTCGGCGATCGCCACCGGCGCCTTCGCCGCCACGATCAACTCCACCCTCGCCGGCAGCGGCGTCGGCTTCACCAAAACCGGCTCCGGCACCCTCACCCTCGGCGGCACCAGCAGCTACACCCGCACGACCACCATCAAAAACGGCATCGTCAGCGTCTCCGCCAACGCCAACCTCGGCAACGGCGGCGCGGTCGCCTTTGGCGGTGGTATTTTATACCTCACGGCCTCCTTCAACTCCACCCGCGCCGTCTCCCTCGGCACCGGCGGCGGCACCTTCAACACCGTCGGCAGCGGCACCGCCTCCGCCTGGAGCGGCGCGATCACCGGCGCCGCCGCTACGGACGGCCTCGCCAAATCCGGCTCCGGCACCCTCACCCTTTCCGGCGCCAACACCTACTTCGGCGCCACCACCATCAACACCGGCACGCTCGCCATCGACGCCGAGAGCCGCCTCGGCGCCAACCCCGCCACGTTCGATGCCGCCCACCTCACCCTCGACGGCGCCACGCTCCAGGCGACCGCCACCTTCGCGATCAACGACTCCAACCGCGGCATCACCCTCGGCGCCGGCGGCGGCACCTTTATGGTGGACCCCACTTTCACTTTCCAGATCGCCAACTCCATCGCCGAGACCGGCGGCCCCGCCGCCCTCACCAAAACCGGCACCGGCACGCTCAAGCTCACCGGCGCCAATTCCTACACCGGCGCCACCATCATCAGCGCCGGTGCGCTCAACCTCCAAAACGCCCTCGCCCTCGGCACCTCCGCCGCCGGCACCACCGTCGCCTCGGGCGCCACGCTTCAACTCCAGGGCGGCATCACCGTCGCCTCCGAAGCCCTCACGCTCAACGGCACCGGTGCCTCCGCCACCGGCGCGCTCCGCAATATTTCCGGCACCAATGTTTTCTCCGGCCCCATCACCCTCGGCAGCGCCGCCGAGATCCGAGCCGATTCCGCCAGCACCCTTACCCTCGGGGGCGGCATCTCCGGCCCCTTCGGCCTCACCTTCGACGGCGCCGGCGACACCACCGTCTCCGGCGTCATCGGCACCGGCACCGGCGCACTCATTAAAAACGGCAGCGGCACCCTCACCCTCTCCGGCAACAACACCTACACCGGTGGCACCACCCTCAACGCCGGCACCCTCTCCCTCGGCGCCAGCAATCGCCTTGCCAACACCGGCGGCGTCACCCTCGCCGGCGGCACCTTCGACCTCGGCGCATTTTCCGACACCGTCGGCGCCGTCACCCTCCAGTCCGGCAACATCACCGGCACCACCGGCGTGCTCACCGGCTCGTCCTACTCCCTCCAGTCCGGCACCGTCTCCGCCATCCTCGGCGGCATCGGTGCGCTCACCAAATCCACCAGCGGCACCGTCACCCTCTCCGGCGCCAACAC
>JACMRG010000219.1 GCA_014376585.1 Opitutaceae bacterium
CTCGCGCGCCACCTCCCGCCCGCGCCCGCCCGCATCCTCGATGTCGGTTGCGGCGTCGGCTCCTACGGCCGCGGTCTCCTCGCCCACGGTTACGACTGGCACGGCGCCGAAGTCAGCGCCTCCGACTGCGCCGCCCTCGCCCTCGCCGGCCTCCCTCACACGCGCGTCGCCGGCGATCACCTCCCGTTTTCCGACGCCTCTTTCGACGCCGCCCTCGCCATCGAAGTCCTCGAGCACATCGACGAACCCCGCGCCTTCCTTCGCGAAATCCGCCGCGTCGCTCCGCGCCAGCTCATTATCTCCGTTCCCAACTCCGAACTCCTCGGCTACCTCCACGATTATCTCGCGACCCCGTGGCACATGCTCGAAGCCGACCACAAAAATTTCTTCACCCGCTGGAGCCTCGGCAGCCTGCTCCGCGAATTTTACCCGCGCGTCGAAGTCGGCTTTCACACGCCCTACCCGCTCCCCACCCGCGAAGGCACGCCTCTTCACTACAACCTCTTCGCCGTCGCCACCGCCTGATTTTCACGCGCCCCGTTTCCCCCCCACCCTTTGCCGCCCCCATGACCCACGCCGACAAAGTCCCCCGCTGGCTCGACCCGCGGCCCGGCACCGGCGTCGAGATCGGCGCCCTGAAATCCCCCATCCCCGGCATCGCCCCGATTTACGTGGACCGCTACCCGCCGTTCGACGCCGAAAAAGTCTTCGCCGACTATTGGGGCTCCGCTGACGCCCTCCCCTTTCGCGACTCCGCCCTCGCCTACGTCGCCACCTCCCACGTCCTCGAACACACCGCCAACCCCGTCGCCGCCCTCTGCGAATGGGCCCGCGTCACCCGCCACGGCGGCATCCTTTATTTGGTCGTCCCCGACCACCGCTACACGTTCGATCACACCCGCCCGCTCACTGCCCCGGCGCACATGATCGACGACTACAACCGGGGCACCACCCCGAGCGATGCCACCCACATCTCCGACTACCTCGACGGCCTCGACTGGTCGCGCTGGGATCCCGCCGGCACGCCCGAACGCCACGCTGCCACCCGTGAGCAGCTCCGCACCGCTTACCTCGCCGCCGTCGCCGCGGGCGAGGAGATAAACATCCACTTCCACGTCTTCTCGCGCGAGACCGTTACCTCCCTCCTTGCGCTCATGAACGCCCGCCCACGCCGTCCGTGCACGCTCACCGTCATAGACTCCGCGGAAAAATTTCCCACTGATCGCGGCGACGGCTTCCTCCTCGTCCTGCGCGTGGCCAAGCCCTTCCGCGCCCGTTGGAGGGCGTGGCGTGACCGCCGTCACCCCGCACTCCTGCCCACCGCCCGTCCGTTTCTTCAATCACCGCACCGTTGAGGCAGCCCGCCACTCCGACACCACGTGCTCAAATACCCTCGCCGCGAGACCGCGCTGAGTTCTGCACCTGTCGTAAGCCGCCAAAAACCCGCACTTCTTTCTTTCTCCCCTTCTCATTTCCCGGCTCGCTGCATTTCGCTTTATCCCTCTCCCGCGCCTTCCGTGCTCAAAACCAAACTCCACCGCACGCTTCCCGCTGCCTTCTCGCTCTGCCTCTTCGCCTTCGTTCTCGGCGTGCGCTGGGCCGTCTTTGACCGCTTCGGGATGACGATGCCCGAGTGGGATCAGTGGGACGCGGAGGGCCTGATGCTCCTCGCGCCTTGGTATGACAACGACCACTTCCTCCGCGCCCTCTTCAGTCCGCACAACGAACACCGCGTCGTCCTCACCAAGCTCCTCAATCTCGGCCTCACCCTTGCCAATGGCCAATGGGACCAGCGCCTCGAAGCCACCTTCAACGCGCTCTTCCCCGCCACCATCGCGGTCTCATTTTTTCTCCTTGCGCGCCGCCACCTCACGCGCCGCTGGCTCGCCCCGCTCACGATCTTTCTTGGCGTGATCTTCGCCTTCCCGTTCGCGTGGCAAAACATCCTCGGCGGCTTTCACTCCCAGCAATTTTTCCTCGTCGGCCTCGCGCTCGTCGCCATCGCGCTCCTGCCCTTCCACCCCCCGTTCTCCCCTCGCTGGTGGCTCGGCGCCGCCGCCGCCGCCGCCGGCCTCTTCAGCATGGCCTCCGGTTTCTTCGGTGCCGTCGTCGCGATCGGTCTCCTCGGCGTCCAATATTTCCGCCGCGAGCGCACGCTCCGTTCCGCTCTGCCTACGCTGATCGTCTGCGCTCTCGTCTCCGCCGTCGGCTGGTTCACGCGCCACGAATTCCCCCCGCACGCCGCCCTCAAGGCCCAAAATCTCCACGACTTCGCCTTCACGATTATCCGCAGTCTCCAATGGCCCGCCCCCGCCAGCCCCTGGTTTGCGCTGATCCTCTGGCTCCCTTGGACGTGGCTCGTCGCCCGTGTTGTCTTCTCCCCGCGTCCGCTCACCGCGCCCTCCCGGGCCTTCGGTTATTTTGTCCTCGGCCTCGGCGTCTGGGTTGGGTTGCAACTCATCGCGACCGGCTACGCCCGCGGCGCCGGTGGCCCGGCTCCCGCCTCCCGCTACATCGACACCCTCGTCTTCGGCCTCGTCGCCAATGCCCTCGCCCTCGTCTGGCTCGCCACGCCCGAACTCCTCTCCCGCCCCGCCCGCCGCATCCTCGCCTCCGCCGCGCTCGTGTGGATCGGCGTGTTCGCCTGGGGCGCCACCCACGAACTCCGTCAGATTTTCCTCGTCGAGCTCCCGCCCGTGAAAGTCTACCACGATTACTGCGAAATCAACGTCCGCAACTACCTCTACACCGGCGACCCTTCCTTTCTCAATCACGATGAGATCCCCTACCCCGGCGCCAGCTCGTTTCTTGTTCGCATCGACCGGCCTTCTCTCCGCGCCTTGATGCCCGCCACCGTTCGCCCTCCGCTGCCACTCACCGCCACCCGCTCCGATTTTGTCAGGTCCTCGCGCACCACTATCTACCCGCCGGCGCCCGGTCTCGCCCCTTCCGCGCATCCGCTCGCCCATCGCAGCACGTGGGGTTCCTTCACGCCCCGCGACCTCGTCTCGCCCCGCGAATTTACCAGCGCTCCGCTTCACCTTCCTTCCCGCGGTTGGCTAAAATTTGAACCCGCCGGCGCCGCCGGTGAACCCGGCGTCATCTTCGAACTCCGCGACGCCGCCACCGGTCTTCCCCTCAACCCCATTCGCCCCGACAAATCCCCCCGCGACACGTGGCGCGCCGCCTACGTCCCCGTGCCCTCCCGCGCGTTCGTCATCTACGCCCGCGCGCCTGACGCCGCCCGCTGGCTGGCCTTTTCCGAACCCGTGACCATGGGCAGTGGCTCCTATCGGGCGTGGCAACTCTCCAAGAACGGCCAACTCATCGCCACCATCGCGTTGGCCGCCGCCGCCGCGCTCGCCGCACTCGCGTTTTGGTCACGCGTGCCCCCTCCCCGACCCCGCTGACTCACGCCACCAGAGGGGCTCGCGTCATCAACTGGCGTTCAAGCCGTTCGACGGCCCGCCGATACCACATGAGATCGAGCGTATTGAGATTAATGATCTGTTCATAGTCGTCGGCCGAAAGCTCATAGCTAGCGGTCTTACGGTCCGGATTCGTGTTCACCCTCGGCACCTCCAGCGACAACGGCCAGCCCAGATCATCGGCGAAAACACTCAGGGATTCTTCGAATCGCTCCGCTACGCCCACAAACGCGAATTGCTCGATGCTTTTGCCCGCTAGATAGCGCGTCGCCTCGTTCCGCATCCAATCCAGCTCGGCGAACTCGATAAGCTTGAGCCCCCTTTCATACAGGGCGCAGCAGCAATCGTCGCGCATGTCGGGGCTCCTTAGGAAATGATAGTAGTGGGAGACGACGCGATCCACCGGATGCCGCACCCACGTGACGAGCTTGGATGACTCCGCAGAAACAAAACTGTCAAAGGCGTCTGCGAAGAAATGCCCGTGGATGCACGTCGCCTGCGCCGGCACCACGTCGGCCCGGAACTGCTCTCGGCTAAAAATCGCTCCGTAGTTCAACCATAGCGCATCACCGTAGAGTTCCGCCAAGACGTGGCGAAAACTGGTTCCTGCGCATTTCGGCACGTGGACGCTGATGATCATAGCGTAGATGACGACCGCCCCCGGTGTTCCGATTACATCTCATCGTATGAAAAAATCGTGATCCGGAATTTCTTCACCGCGGCTCCCTTGTCATCGTTGGTAACTAATATTTTGCCGCGCCGAAACCGCCGCGGAGGGACCGCCGTCACTCTCCCCCCTTCCGCACCCACCTTTGCCTCGCCTCTGTGGCACCCCGATTGCTTTGTTCCTGCATGGCCCTCACCCGCTTCTCCGTCGCCCCGCTCCACACCCTCACCCGCACCCTCGTCGCCGTCGCGATGGGCCGCGAACTCCCCGATCGTGTTCTCACCGGCGCGCGCCTCCTCTCCACCTACACCGAGCGCATCCACGCCGACCGCGAGATCTGGATCAAGTCCGGCCGCATCGCCGCCGTTAAACCCGCCGGCACCGCCAGGAAACTTTTCCCCAAACTCCCGCGCGCAAAATTCTTCGACGCCGCCGGCGGCATCCTCGCTCCCGGCCTCGTCGATCCGCACGTCCATATCGAGAGCTCAATGGTGACCGCCTGCGCCTACGCCGAAGGCGCGCTGCTCAACGGCACCACCACCATCTTCTGCGACAGTCACGAGATCGGTAACGTGTGCGATTCCGCCGGCATCGAGTGGATGCTCGCCGACGCCCGCCAAGCCCCGCTTTCCATTTTTCTCACCGTCCCCAGCACCGTCCCCGCCACCGGCCCCCAATTCGAGACCGCCGGCGGCGACCTCACGGCCGCCAAGATCGGCCGCCTCTTCGACCGTTACCCCGAAGCCGTCGCCCTCGGTGAGAAAATGGACTTTGTCCAAGTCGCCATGGGCGACCCCCGCAGCCACGCCATCATGGCCGCCGCCCTCAAACGCGGCCGCCCGATCTGCGGCCACATCTACGGCCGCGAGTTCGTCACCGCCGGCGCCGCCTCCGGCATCACCGACACCCACGAAGCCATCGACCGCGAGATCGGCGACGACTTCCTCGAAGCCGGCGTCTGGGTCTTCCTCCGCGGCGGTCCGCCCACCACGCCCTGGCATTCCCTCCCCCACGCCATCAAGGCCGTCACCGAACTCGGCGCCAACCCCAAGCGCGTCTGCGTTTGCACCGACGACCGCGACGCCGACGACCTCTTCCTCTTCGGCATGGACTGGGTGACCCGCCAAGCCGTCGTCGCCGGTCTCTCCGCCACGACCGCATGGAGCATGGGCTCGCTCCACCCCGCCACACGTTACGCCATGGACGGCGAAATCGGCGGACTCGCCCCCGCGCGTCGCGCCGACGTCGTCCTCCTCAACGACGCCCTCGAACCCCAATGCACGTGGTATGGCGGCGAACTCGTCGTCAAAAACCGCAAGATCACCCCCCTCCTCGACCGCGCCCTCGCCCAACGCTACCGCTACCCGAGCGCCGCCTACAAAACGGTCAAACTCTCGGCTAAAAAACTCACGCTCACGCCCGCACTCCCGACGACGCCCGTCACCGCCAACGTCATCCGCACCGCCCTCCCCGGCATCATCCTCTTCCACGAAAAAGTCGCCCTCGCCCCGAAGCCCGGCGAAACGTGGGCCGATCTCTTCGCCCAAAACCGCCTTTGCTTCGTCACCATCGTCGAACGCCACGGCAAATCCGGTGCCGTCGCCCACGGCCTGCTCCAAGATTTCAACCTCCAGGGCGGCGCCGTCGCCAGCTCCGTCGGCCACGACGCCCACAACATCATCCTCGCCGGCACCAACGAGGCCGACCTCCAGCTCGCCCTCGTCACCGTTAAAAAACTCCGTGGCGGCGTCTGCGTCGTCCGCGACGGCAAAGTCCTCGCCCAAGTCGCCCTCCCCATCGCCGGCCTCATCTCCGATCTGCGCGCGACCGCCGTCGCCAAAGAGACCACCAAACTCAAAAAAGCGTGGGTCGCCGCCGGCTGCACCCTACCCTACATGGGCTTCAACCTGATCCCCCTTTCCGTAATTCCGGAAATCCGCATCACCGACCGCGGCCTCGTTACCGTTCCCGGGATGCAGCAACTCCCCCTCTTCGCGGCGAAGTGACGGAGGGCGGGGTCGCCGAACCCCGCCTCAGTGCCCCCGCGCCCGGCTCCCCGCGCCCCCGTCCGCGTCCGCGCCCGCGCCCTCCGAAAAAATCCTCGGCTTCATGGCACATGCCGTGCTCATCTCCCAACGCTTACGCATGAACCAAACCATGAAGAAAACACCCATCCACGCCCTGCTCGCTACCCTCGCGATCATCGGCCTCGCCACCGCATCCCTCCACGCCCAGACCGCCGCCGCCGGCGAGACGGTCAAAATGGACAAATTTGAGGTAAATTCCGTGCCGATCGAGCAGCAGATCCTGCCCACCTCGCGCCCGTTTAACTCCGTGTTCGGCACCGATGACAACATCATCGATGTCCCGCGCAACGTGACCATCATTTCGCGCCAGCAGCTCACCGATATCTCCATCACCGACGTGCTGGACTTCTCCAAGCTCACCTCCAGCGCCTTCACCACCACCAACTTCGGCGCCCCGTCGAACGTGAGCATCCGCGGCCAGTCCGCCGACACCTTCGTCAACGGCGTCCGCGCCCGCATCACCTCGAACGGCAACGGTCTTCCCGTTGACTTCAATTCCGTCGAGTCCGTCAACATCGTCAAAGGCCCCGCCACCGCCGTCCAAGGCACCTCGATGTATGTCGGCGGTTTCATCGACCTCGTGACCAAGCGTCCCTACTTCGACGCCACCAAAGGCTCCGTCAGCCTCACCATCGGCTCCTACGACACGAAACGCTGGACCCTCGACGTCGGCGGCCCGATTTCCAAGGAACTCGCCTACCGCTTCAGCTACTCCGGCGAAAACTCCTCCGGCTACTACACCGACGGTCACAAGCGCACCAACTCCTTCTACGGTGCCGTCACCTGGCGCCCCACCCCGATCTACGAACTCTTTGTCAACGGCCAGTGGTTCGCCGCCGACTACACCGAGAACTGGGGCGTCAACCGCGTCACCCAAGACCTCATCGACAACGGCCGCTACGTCACCGGTATCAACGTCAACAACGGTGTCGGCGCCACGCCCTCCGACGCCCAAAACTCCAAGTATGTCCTCGGCAACTCGCCCAACGCCTTCTTCCCCGGTCAGCCCGGCAACGTCATCGCCTACGGTCCCACGGTTAAGATTAACCGCCACCTCCGGCTCCTGAAACCCGGCAATCATTCCGAAGGCGACGAATACAACCTCCAAGCCATCCAGACCGCCAAGGTCAGCGCCGAGTTCAGCCTCAAAAACACCTCATACTGGAGCTACACCAAGCGCAACACGCTCTCGACCTACTACTACTCCGAGGTCATCGACCCGTCCTGGTTCGCCGAGAATCGCACCGAACTCGTCTTCACGCAGAAAAATTTCACCGTGAACGCCGGCCTCGACCTCCGCTACCAGAAGACCAAAGCCTACGACGACTACTTCTTCGAGCCCGCCAACGTCTGGGACCTTACCAAGGACCACTCCGCGATCAGCGTATATAATTCCGACGCCTTCAACAGCGGCGGTCGCGGCTTCGCCGTCCCGGGTTATCCCGGCCGCTACGCCCAGCCCGGCCTCATCAACGGTGACACCAACGACAGCCACGCCACCACCTTCGGGCCCTTCGCCCAAGGCACCTACAAATTCAACGACCAGTTCAGCGCCGTCGCCGGCTACCGTCTCGATTACCTGAAAGCCACCGTCCGCGAGCCGCTCCTCCCGCCCTACAGAACCGCCGACATCAGCGTGAACATCCCCAGCTACAACGGCAGCGTCATCTATAAATCCACGCCGAACTCCTCGATCTACTTCACGTATAACAAAAGCAAAAACACCTCCGGAGCCGTCGGCAACGGCGGCGGCATCACCGGCTGGAACCGCGCCGGCACCGGCCTCGACAAGGAGAGCTTCACCCAGCCCAGCGAACTCTATGAAATCGGCACGAAGTATTCGCTCATGCAGAACAAGGTGTTCCTCAACTTCGCGGTCTATGACCAGAAGCGCACCGCCAAGAGCACCAGCAGCACCGTCGTCCAGCAGTATAAATACAAGGGCTTCGAGGCCGAGCTGAACTACCAGCCCAACAAGCATCTCTACGGCACGATCTCCTACTCCTACATCGACGCCAAATCCTCCGCTCCCTTCCAGTCCGATGGCGGCGTCGGCCCCCTCCTCCCCGGTCAGACGGCGGTTTACAAAGAGCGCCAAGTCTCCGGCCTGCCGAAGAACCTCTTCAACGGCCTCGTCTCCTACTCGTTCGACAATGGTTTCGGCGTGAGCGCCAACACCGTCGTCACCGGCAAGATGAACAACAACTTCGCCGGCACCCTCGTCATCCCCGTGCAATACACGATCGACGTCGCCGCCTCCTACAAATGGGCGAAGTGGGACTTCCGCGCCGCCGTGTTGAATGCCACCGACGAGAAAAACTGGTCGCCGCCAAACGCCGTTTACGGCAACGCCTCTATCCTCGCCCTCCCCGGCACGCAGCTCCAGATCACTGCGAAATACAGCTTCTGAGAACGCCGCTCCGGCGATCTTTTCGAGAAAATTCAGCCGCTCCTTTACCGGAGCGGCTTTTTCGTGCCCACATCTCCGGCGTGGCATGGGTATCCTGCCCATGTCCGAAAGTGGCGGGGCGTCCCGCCCCTGTTCCCCCACCACTCCGATAATCCCACCCACCACTGGCCCACCCCTTGCTCTCCTCCTCCTCCATGTCCGCCTCCCCCCCCGAAAAATCCCCCGCGCTCGTTTACGGTCTCGAAGACCGCGTCCCGCTCGTCCCCGCGATTCTCGTCAGCTTCCAACAAGTCTCAGCCATGGTCGTCGGCACCATCACCCCCGCCCTCATCCTCGCCGGCATTCTTAAAATTTCCCCCGCCGACACCGCCTACCTCGTCAGCATGGCCCTCCTCGCCTCTGCCGTCGGCACCTTCGTCCAGA
>JACMRG010000220.1 GCA_014376585.1 Opitutaceae bacterium
CGATCTCCCCGGCGTCAACTTCCGCGGCTCCTCCGACGGCGGCGGCCACCCGCACGAAGCCGTCCGCCTCCACCGCCGCATCCTCGAGCTGCCCGACGGCACGCTCCTCACCACCCTCTACGGTTGGTTCGCTGGCGACACCACACCCTCCGCCTACATGGCCACCATGATGAAGACCCGCGTCGTCCTCCTCAAATCCACCAACCGTGGCCGCCACTGGACGCTCGTCTCCACCGTCGCCGCCGATGGCGCCGTCGGCACCGAAGGCTTCGACGAACCCGTCCTCGCCCGCATCCCCCGCGGCCCCCGCGCCGGCCGTCTCATCTGCCAGATGCGCACTGGCCGCGAACAATGGGAAGCCGTCTCCGACGACGCCGGCCTCACTTGGAAAAAAGCCCCCCGCATCTACGCCGGCCTCGACGTCTATCGCACCGAAAACTGGCTCGAACAATTCCGCGACGCCAAGGACAAGCAGGGGCGCCCCATCATCGACAATCCCATCGAGCTCATCGGCGCCGTCGTCGATCCCGATCTCCTCGTCCTACGCAGCGGCGTCCTCGTCGCCTCCTTCGGCGTCCGCGTCCCGCCCCGCGCCTGCTGGCCCCGCGCCGAACACCCGTGGAACGGCAACTACCTCGCCGTCAGCCTCGACGACGGTGAGACCTGGAACCACGTCGTGCGCATGACGTCGGGCGTTCTCACCACGCACTACACCGCCATCGAGGAATCGCCCACCGATAACCGCATCTTCTACGCGCACGACCTCGGTGACTGGCGCAGCGGCCGGGGCCGCGCCGTCTTCGGCCGGTTCGTGGACATCGCCATCACCCAAAAATAATAAAATGAAAACTTCTTCCGTCATACCCCGCCCTTTCTTTGCGCTCCTCCTCCTTGCTGCCGCCGTTCCCCTCGCCGCTGTCCCCGCACCGGCCAAAAAAATCCGCGACCTCGTCATCTACGCCGACACTCAGTTTCACAACGCCTTCCCCTCCGTCGTCCGCCGGCCCGACGGCGAACTCCTCGTCGCCTTTCGCCGCGCACCCAACCGCCTCGCGTTCGGGGAAGCGAAAAATAACCACGTCGATCCCAACAGTCAGCTCGTCGCCGTCCGCTCTCGCGACGCCGGCGCCACGTGGTCCACCGCGCCTGCTTTAATCTACGCCGATCCTCTGGGCGGCTCGCAGGACCCGTGCCTCCTCCAGCTTCGCGACGACACCCTGCTCTGCTTTACCTACGGCTGGTCCTTCCTTCGCCCCGATGGCGTGGCCGCCCTCAAAGCTCCGTTCCTCCAAAACTTTCCCGGCTCCATCTTCAACGGTGGCTCCTACCTCCGCTCCGCCGACGGTGGGCGCAATTGGAGTGTTCCCGTCTACCCGCCACATCTCGCATCTGAAGTTCTCCTCGACGCCTACGGCCGACCCGTTCCGGCCTACAATCGGGGCGCCCTCACCGAGGGTCGTGATGGCCGACTCTTTTGGGCCGTAGCCGCGACGGACACCGTCACACCGCGTAAAACTTCGGTCCACCTTCTCATCTCTTCCGACCACGGCGCATCGTGGACTCCCGGCCCCGTCATCGCCGCCGACCCCAAAGTTTCTTTTAACGAAACCTCCATCTACGAAACGCCCAAGGGTGACCTCGTCGCTTTCCTCCGCTCCGAAAGTTACGCTGATCAAGCTTGCATCGCCCGGTCCATCGACGGCGGGAAAACATTTCTTGCCTATCAATCCCTCGGCTTCCAGGGCCACCCACTTCACGCGCTCCGCCTGCCCGACGACCGCGTGCTCCTCACCTACGGCTATCGTCACGCACCCCTCGGCGTCCGCGCACGTATTCTGAATCCCGAGTGCACCGACTCCGCCACCGCACCCGAAATCATTCTGCGCGACGACGGCGGCACGAGGGACCTTGGCTATCCGTGGTCCGTGCAACTCGACGCACAGCACGTGCTCGTCACCTACTATTTTAACTCTGCCGCCCAGCCCATCCCACACATCGCCGGCACCGTCTTGGAAATCCCCTGAACCACCGTGTTGACCCGCCGCGAATTTCTCCGCCACACCGCCCTCGGCTCCGCCGCGCTCCTCGCCGCACCGCGCCTGCGCGCCGCCCCAGCCGATTCCGCGCTCGCACGTTTGCGCGCCCGCCTGGTCACCGCCGAATCACTCGGCACGCCCTACCTCCGCGATTCGCTCCGCCTCGACGCCCCGTCACCCGCCGCCCTCACCGTCCAGACCCACCTCGCCGATCCCGCCCACTCCGGCCGCCGGCGCGAGGGCTGGACCGTGCGCGGCGGCCTGCCCGCCGCCTACACGTGGGTCACCCTCCGCGATGCCCCCATGCTCGGCACCCGCACGCAATGGGCGCAGCTCTCATCCCGCAGCACGCAGACCGGCGTCGCCCCTGATCGCCATGGCCTCGTGGAAATGCGCCTCTGCCGCGGCACCACCTCCGACGATGTCCCGGTGCGCGTGCGCCTCGAGGACGGTTGTTTTTATATCCTCAGCCTCAACAGCGACACCGTCCTCGCCGGCGACCGCACCACGCCGCTCTGCCCGCTCGTCCCCGGCGCCGACTACACGCTCGGCGTGTTGCTCTTCGCCAAAGCTATCTACGCCCGCCTCGCCGGCCCCGGCCTCCCTGGCGGCGCCGTCGAACTCGTCGTCCCCGACCGCCGCCGCTTCATCCCCGGCCGCCCCGGCTTCGGCCTGCGCCCCGCCGCGTCCGCCACCGGCGGCGAACTCCTCGTCTTCGACTGGCAGGTGACCCCCGTCGGCCCCGCTCCGCCTTGCCGGCTCGGCCTCATCGGCGACTCCATCACCGCTGGCAACGACCAGGAACCCGAAGGCGAGAGCTACGCGCACCTCGTCACCCGCGCCCTCGGCCAGGACCTCGTGCTCAACACCGGCAGCGGTGGCTCGACTGCGATGCTCGACCTCGCCCGCCTGCCCTACGAGATCGCGCCGTTTCGCCCCCGCCTCCTTTGGATCGAGGGCGGCAGCAATGACCTCGCCGCCGGGGTTGGCGCGGAGGAAGTCTTTAAAAATATTATGCGCCAGGCCGAGCTCGTCCGTTGGGATGGTCGCGCGGTGCTCTCCACCCTGGTGCCCCGCGCGCCGCTCACTGCGCCGGCGAAAGCCCAGCTCGTGCAGCTCAACCGGCTCATCCGCGAAAGCGGCCGCCCGTTTGTGGACCGGCACGCGCTCGTGTGCGATCCGGCGGATACCAGCCGCCTCCGCCCGGAATTCGCCCAGCCCGATGGCGTCCACCTGACCCTCCTCGGCCACGCGCTCATCGCGCGCGACGCCACCCGGCTCTTCCGCTCCCTTTTGCCCTAACCATGAAAATAACCGATGTCCGCACCACGCTTCTCACCGGACCGTGCACCAACGACCCGTTTCTCCGCGAAGCGCGTGGGCTTCGCAGTGCCGCCTTCATTGAGATTCTCACCGATAGCCCGCACATCGGCATTGGAGAAACTTACGCCGGCTACTTCTGCCCCGAGACCGTTCCCGCCATCGTCGAATTTTTTAAACCCATTCTCATCGGCCAAACCGTTGACGACATTCCGGAGCTCTGGCGCCGCATGTATCAGTGCGGCAACTTTTGGTGCCGCGTCGGCCTCGGCGCGATCGTGATCAACGGCATCGAAGCCGCGCTCTGGGACCTTAAGGGCAAACTCCTCGACCAGCCCGTGCACGCTCTCCTCGGCGGCGCAAAATTCGCCCGTCTGCCGTGTTACGCCACGGGCGGCCCGAGCAATTATCCGAAAGAGCGTCTCGCACAAAAGATGGACCACTATTTTTCCCTCGGCTTCCGTGGCCTGAAGGTCGGCGCCGGTAGCTACGAACCGGGCCAGGGCTGGTATTTCCCGACCACCGCCACAGAGGCCGCAGACTTCGAGGCCGACAAACTCGCCTTCATGCGCCGTCACGGCGGACCCGAGGCGCTTCTCATGATGGACGCCCACATGGGCAACAGCCCCGGCGGCAAAGCTTGGACCGTCGAGACCGCCATCGCCGTCGCCAAAGCTCTCGAGCCCTACAACCTCGTTTTTTTCGAAGAGCCCCTGCACTACACCGATCCCTGGGGCTACGCCGAACTCTGCCGCGCCACCACCACGCCCATCGCCGGCGGCGAATGCCTCACCGCCAGCTACGAATGGAAAGTTTTCGCCCAGCAGGATAGCTTCGATATCGGCCAGCCGGACGCCTCGTTTACCGGCGGTATCGGCGAATTTATGACCGTGGCAAAAATGCTCGCGGACCGCGGCCGCCACATCGCCACGCACGCCTGGGGCGCCGGCGGCTCCCTCATGCAAAACATCCACGCCGGCTTTGCCGCACCCAACACCTGCATCTTGGAAATCGCGCCCGATTACGCTGGCCTGCACTCCGATCTCATCGACGGCGGCCTCATCATCCGCGATGGCCACGTGCTCCCACCCGAGCGGCCCGGATTCGGCGTCGTCCTCACGGACGAGATCAAGCGGCGCTATCCTTTTCAACCCGGCTCCGGCGAATTCAACAGTGTGCCTGGAAAAATTCTCTCCACTTAAAAATCATGAAACTCCTCATCGACGTTCTCGTGGAGCCCGCCGCTCTCGCCGCCCTGCAAGCTTCCGGTGAGCACGAGATCGACCTCATCGCGCCGCCGGTCGAGCACGCCCGCCCACTCGATCCCGCGCGCCTTGCCCGCGCTGACGTGCTTTTTTGCAGCATCCCGCCGACCAATTTTTCCGACCTCAACCAACTCCGCTGGCTCCAACTCGCTTCGACGGGCTACACCCAACTTTTCGGATTGGAACTTCCGGCGCGCGGCATCCGCGCCACCAACGCCCGCGGCTGTTTCGATGTGCCCATCGCGGAGTGGAACATCGCCATGATGGTCAACCTCGCGCGCGACACCCGGCAGCTCATCCGCAATCAAGACGCCGCCATCTGGGATCGCTCCGCCGTTTTCCAACGCGAGATTCGCGGCCTCACCGTCGGCCTCTGGGGCTACGGCGGCATCGGCCGCGAGACCGCCCGCCTCGCCCGCCAGCTCGGCCTGCGCGTCCACGTCCAGACGCGCGCCGGCATCGGCCCACGCCACGATGTTTACGGTGTGCCCGGCACCGGCGATCCGGACGGCTTGCTGCCTGATCGCGTCTTTCGCGCCGGCGAAGAAATAGAATTTTTGCGCGATCTCGATTTTCTCATCCTCGCTCTCCCGCTCACGAAGGCTTCCGAGGGCCTGATCGGCGAACGCGAGCTGCGCGCGCTCCCACCCCGCGCGTTCGTGCTCAACCCCGCCCGCGGTCCCATCATCCAGCAAGCAGCGCTTCTCCGCGCGCTACGCGAAAAATGGATCTCCGGCGCCGCGCTCGACACGCACTATCACTACCCCATGCCGCCCGAGCATCCGCTGTGGAAATTTCCCAACGTGATTTTCACCCCGCACATCGCGGGCTCCAGCCTCAGCCCGAATTTCACGCGGCGTCTCTGGGAAATCTTCTCCCTCAACCTCACCCGCTTCGCCGCCGGAGAACCGCTCCTCAACGAGCTCACCCCCGCCCAGCTCGCCGGCGCCTGATCCCCACCCCCGCCTTCGCAGCCGCTCCGCCATGTTGAAAAACAAGATCGCCCTCGTCACCGGCTCTACCAGCGGCATCGGGCTCGGCCTCGCCCGCGCCTTCGCGGCCGCCGGGGCCGATGTCATGCTCCACGGTCTCGGCGACCCCGCCGCCATCGAGTGCCTCCGCACCGAGCTCGCCCACGCGACTGGCGTGCGTGTCGGTTTTTACGCCGCCGATCTTTCCCGCCCCGCCGAGGCCGCCACGCTCGTCGCCGCGACCGAGGCAGAGTTCGGCCGCGTGGACATCCTCGTCAACAATGCCGGCATCCAGCACGTCGCTCCCGTGGACGAGTTCCCCGTCGCGTCATGGCAAGCGATCCAGGACATCGTGCTCAACTCCGCCTTCCACGCCATCCGCGCCGCTCTGCCCGGCATGAAGCGCCGCGATCAGGGTCGCATCATCAACGTCGCCTCCGCGCACGGCCTGGTCGCTTCGCCCTTCAAAAGCGCCTACGTCGCCGCCAAGCATGGCCTCATCGGCCTCACGAAAACGGTCGCGCTCGAGGTCGCCGAGACTGGCCTCACCTGCAACGCGATCTGTCCCGGCTACGTCCTCACCCCGCTCGTGGAAAATCAGATCGCCGCGCAAGCCATCGCGCACGGCCTCCCCCGCGAACGCGTCATCCGCGAAATTATCCTGGCCGCGCAACCGACCAAACGCTTCGTCACCGTCGAGGAGATCGCGGCCCTCGCCGTCTTCCTCTGTGGCGATACCGCGCGCTCTATCACCGGTGCCGCCCTCCCCATCGACGGCGGCTGGACCGCGCGTTAACCCGCGAGCCCCACCGCAAATCCGCACCCGGTCTTGGCCCGCACCTCGTCAAGTGTCACCCCCGGGTGCAACTCAATCAGCGTCAGCCCCGCGCCGGGCCGCACCGCAAAGACGCAAAGATCAGTGATGATCAGACCTACCACTCCGCAGCCCGTAAGCGGCAGTGTGCACCGCCGCAGTATCTTCGGGCTGCCGTCTTTTGCGCAGTGTTCCAGCACGGCTACCACCCGCTTCACTCCGGCCACCAGATCCATCGCGCCACCCGGACCTTTCACCATTTTCCCCGGGATCATCCAGTTGGCGATGTCGCCGTTCTCCGCCACTTCCAACGCCCCCAAAATCGAGAGGTCGATGTGCCCCCCGCGGATCATTGCGAAGGAATCCGCGCTGGAGAAAAAGGCCGAGCCCCCGAGCGCCGTGACGGTTTGCTTGCCCGCGTTGATCAGATCGGGATCGACCATGCCCTCCTCGGGGAACGGGCCGATGCCCAGCAACCCGTTCTCCGATTGCAGCGTCACGTGAATACCTTCGGGGATAAAGTTGGCGACGAGCGTGGGCACGCCGATACCGAGGTTTACGAAGTCGCCATCGCGCAACTCCCGCGCCGCACGCCGCGCCATCAGCTCACGCTGCAACGTTTCCTTTTTCGCCGCCGCCCCGCCCCGCACGGTGCGAAACTCGATTCTTTTTTCGTAATGGGCGCCTTGAAAAATCCGGTTCACGTAGATTCCGGGCGTGTGGATTTGGTCCGGATCCAGCGTGCCGACCGCCACGAGTTCCTCGACTTCCGCGACACAGACCCGGCTACACGTCGCGATCATGGGGTTAAAATTCCGCGCTGTCTTGCGATAGACAAGGTTGCCGGCGGCGTCGCCCTTCCAGGCTTTAACAAAGGAAAGGTCCGCACGGATGCCGGTTTCGAGCACATAATCCCGTCCGTCGAAATTCTTTGTTTCCTTACCCTCGGCGAGTTTTGTCCCGACGGCCGTGGGCGTATAAAAACCCGGAATACCCGCGCCTCCCGCTCGCAAGCGCTCAGCCAGGGTGCCCTGCGGCACCAGCTCCAGCTCAAGCTCGCCGGCAAGCACCTGCCGCTCGAACTCCCGGTTCTCACCCACGTAGGACGCGACTACTTTCCGCACCTGCCGGGTAGCGAGCAACAGGCCCATGCCGAAGCCGTCCACGCCCGCGTTATTGCCAATGATCGTGAGGTTCTTCGCGCCGCTGTCGCGTAAAGCCGCGATGAGATTCTCCGGAATACCGCATAGTCCGAAACCGCCGGCCGCGATCGCGAGGCCGTCGTGCAACAAGTCCGCGAGGGCCGTTTTTGCGTCGGGAAAAACTTTGCTCATGGCTGGATTTCAACCGCCACCGCCAGTCCCTCGCCACCGCCGATGCAGATCGCGGCCACACCGCGCCGCAGCCCGCGCTCGCGCAGCGCCGCCAGCAACGTGACCACGATGCGCGCGCCGCTCGCCCCCAGCGGATGGCCCAGTGCAATCGCTCCGCCGCGCACATTTACTTTTTCGGGCGACACCCCAAGCTCCCGCATGAAGGCCATCGGCACCACGGCGAAAGCTTCGTTGATCTCCCATAAATCAACCTCGTCCGCCGTCCACCCCGCCCGGTCCAGCGCTTGCCGTGTAGCCACGACCGGCGCGGTGGTGAACCAGAGCGGTTCCTGCGCATGTGCGCCGAAACTCACGATCCGCGCGATCGGCGTCAGCCCACTCGCGCGCGCCGTCGCGGCGGTGGTGAGCACCAGCGCCGCCGCCCCATCGTTCAACGTTGAAGCATTGGCCGCCGTGATGGTTCCGTCCGGCTGAAACGCGGGCTTTAGCGTGGGGATTTTTTCATAACGCACCTTGGCCGGACCTTCGTCGTGCTCGCAGCTGGTCACCTCGCCCTTGGCCCCGACAACTTCCACCGGCGTGATCTCCGCAGCGAAATAACCTGCGGCCTGCGCAGCGTTGGCACGCCGGAAACTTTCCGCTGCATAAGCGTCCTGCGCCTCGCGCGTGAACGCGTAATGCGCCGCACAGGTCTCGGCATTTTTTCCCATCGGTTGACCGTGATGCGGATCCCAAAGCCCATCGTGGAGGAGCGCATCGAGGATCTGCGCATGGCCAAATTTCCAACCTTCCCGCGCGCGGGGTAGCAGGTGCGGCGCGGCGCTCATGTTCTCCATCCCGCCGGCCACGACCAGCGTGGCGGATCCCGTCGCGAGCGCCTGCGCTCCCGCCCACAGCGCTTGGAGCCCCGAACCGCAGACTTTGTTCAACGTAACCGTGAGGGTCGTCGCCGGCAGCCCCGCCGCCAGTGCCGCCTGGCGCGCGGGAGCCTGCCCGAGGCCGGCCCCAATGACATTACCCATGAAACAATCGGTGACATCCCCGGGCGCGACCTTGGCTCGCAGGAGCGCGCCACGGATCGCCACGGCTCCGAGCTGCGGTGCCGGCACGTTCGCCAGCGAGCCAAGGAAAGCGCCGAGCGGGGTGCGCGCCGCGCCGAGAATCACAATCTCGTTCATAAAGTCATTCGCACCACCGCACTGCCCTCCGCCCCCGCGCGTGGTAACATCTCGCGCTCTTCGGGACGCGCCCCCGTCACGCGCCAGCGATCACCGGTGCAGGCGACCAGCAGCGCCCCGTCCGCCGTCTCCGCGATGGCGTGCGGATAGCGGCATGATTCATCATCGCGCCACACCCCGCGCACGTTTCCCCCGGCGTCGAGCCGCACCACCGCGTTGTCGATCCCGCAGGTCGCGTAAAAACCGCCGGCCCGCGCGCGGCAGAGACCATCGGGCGAGTGCAGCCCCACCCATTCGCCGAGCAACCGACCGTCAGGCGCGAAACGTTGCACGCGGTCATTCTCCCGGTCGGTCACGAGCACGTCGC
>JACMRG010000221.1 GCA_014376585.1 Opitutaceae bacterium
GCGTTCGGCGACGCCTCCGCCGATCTCGCGCTCGCGCTCGCGACCGGCCTCGCGCAGAGCGATGCCGGCGCCGCCGCGTTGCTCGACCTCGCGGCCGCCGGCCGCGCGCGCCCCGCGCTCCTCCGCCACCGCCACGTCGCGCTCGCTTTTGAAAAACGTCCCGCCGCCCTGCGCGCCCGGGCCGCCGCCGCCACCGCCGCCCTGCCTCCGGAAGACGCGCGGCTCGACGGCGTCATCGCCCAGCGCCTCCGCGCGGCCGAGAATTTCAAGCCCGATCCCACCCACGGCGCGACGGTGTTCACCGCAAATTGCGCCGCCTGCCACCGCTTCCACGACGCCGGCGGCAACATCGGGCCCAGCCTCGACGGCATCGGCTCGCGCAGCTTCCCGCGCCTCGTGGAGGACATCCTCGATCCCAACCGCAACATCGACCCCGCCTTCCGCCTGGCCACCGTCACGCTCAAAAACGGCGAGACGAAATCCGGCCTAAACCTGCATGACGAGGGCGCGCGCGTCCAATTGACCGACCCCGCCACGGGCCGGACGATCGACCTGGCGCGCGCCGAGGTGGCGGATATCGCGGCCTCGCCCGTCTCGCCGCTGCCCGTTTCGTTCGAGACGGCGCTGTCCGAACAGGAGTTTTTCGACCTGCTCGAATTCCTCCGCGCACCGGTTGCCGCCCGTTGATTTTTTCCCGTCCGTAAAAACCAAACCCCACCCCCCATGAACCCAAATCCATTCCGATCCCGGCCGCACTCGCGCGGATTCCGCCTCGCGCTGTTCGCCGCCATCCTCCTTCCCCCGCTCCCGGCCCAACCCGCGCCGAAAGAGGACCAAAAAGACGAGCCCCTGCTCCTTAGCGAATTCAAGGTGAGCTCCGAAAACCGCAGCGGCTACTACGCCACGAACTCGATGGGCGCCTCGCGCACCAACACCCCCATCCAGGATCTGCCCCTGAGCATCCAGATCATCACCGACGAACTCATCCGCGACATGGCCGCCCTCCGCGTCGAGGATTCGCTTCGCTACTTCAGCGGCGTCAACCTCCAGAATCGCAACGACACCGAGGACGGCGGCGAGAGTTACAACATCCGCGGCTTCCGCAGCCGCATGCTCCTCCGCAACGGCATTCCGTTCAATGCCTTCACCGACACCGTCAACATCCTCCAGATCGAGGTGGTGAAAGGCCCCTCCTCCGTGCTCTACGGCGTGTCCGATCCCGGCGGCTTGATCAATATCGTGACCAAGCGGCCCATGACCAAGCCCAGCCAACAGGTGGACCTCCAGTTCGGGACTTGGGACATGCACCGCGCCTCCTTCGACACCACCGGCCCCGTGACCGCCGACAAGCGCCTGGCCTACCGCCTAACCGGAGTTTACGAGGAGGCCGGCAGCTTCCGCCGGTTCGTCAGGGACCAGCGTCGCGTCATCGACGGCGCCCTGTCGTTTCAGGTGAATTCCCGCAACCGCGTCGGCGTGGAATACCTGTATGCCAATCAGAAGGACGACGGCTCGAGCCGCCGCAGTTACCCCCTCGTGCGCGCCGGCACCGCCCGTTACTTCGCCCCCCTGGCCTGGTTCGGCCTCGGCTTCACCAGCGCCACCCCGCACGACTTTCAAAACCTCAAGCAACAGTTCGCCGAGACGGTCTGGGAGAGCAGCCTCACTGAGAAAATCAAACTGCGCCTCGCCTACGCGTGGACCGAGCGGGACAACGACAAATTCTCCAACGCCCAGGGCACCATCACCGCCGCCGGCGTGATGGCCAAGCTGCCCCAGCGCGAGCAGTATGTCTTTAATCAGGACAACCTCTACCTCGACGTGCTCTCCAAATACGAGCTGGGCGCGACCTCCCAGACCACCCTCGTCGGCGCGCAGTGTCGCAACGAGAAGTTCAAGTTCTACAACGCGCTTTGGGGCGCCCAATTTGGCGGCCCCAACGGCCCGCCCGTGCGCTACCTCGACCCGAACCAGCCCGACGGCGAAAAATATTTCATGCCGCCGCTCGCCCAGATGATAAACATCCCCGGATTCAACCCCCAGACCAGCACCACCCGCACGCAGGGCGTGTTCGCGACGCATCAGATCGGCCTGTTTTCCAACCGCCTCCTCCTCACCGGCGGTGCGCGCTACGAAGACCTGAAGACCCGCCAGATCACAAAGACCACGCCGCAGATCGGAGCGGTTTACAAGGTCACCCCCACCATCAGCCTCTTCACCTCCTACAACGAATCCTTCGTCCCCAATACCCAGATCAACCTTGCGACCAATAAGGTTTACGATCCCGAGGAGGGCACCGGCGCCGATGTCGGCGTCAAGTTCGAACTCTTCAACCGCCGCCTCGTCGGCACCGCCACGTTCTTCGAGGTGGAGAAGACCAACGTCGTCAATTTCAACTCCCGCCGCGATCCCGGCGAGCCCGAGTATCTCCTCTCCGGCCGCCTGCGCACCCGCGGTTTCGAGTTCGACGGCGTCGTCTCCCCGACCGCGCAGATGCAGATCGTCTTGTCCTACGCCTACCACGACGCCAAGGAACTCGCCAACGAACAGTTCCCCGATTTCGTGCCTTACCAGCTCGACAACAGCTCCCGCAACAGCGCGGGCCTGTGGGGCAAATATCACGTGGACCAAGGTCCGCTCAAGGGCCTCGCTTTCGGCGCCGGCTACCAATACCGGCATGGCCCGATCAACCTGTTTCCCAACGGCGCCAACCGCTCCCTCACCCAGGCCAGTTACGACCGTTGGGATTTCTACGCCCGCTACAGCTGGAGGCTGCGGAAAGTCACGACCACCGTCTCCTTCAACCTGAAGAACGCCTTCGACGAACACTACATGAACAAGACCGGCTGGTGGGCCGACCCGCGCAACTCCACCCTCGGCCTGACCTTCGAATACTGATCGCCGGCGTCGGCCGGGCTGCGCTTTCTCCCGCC
>JACMRG010000222.1 GCA_014376585.1 Opitutaceae bacterium
CTTTGATTTGCGCGAGGGTGACGGGTTGAGCGAGGGCGCGGACGGCCTTGAGGCCGACGGCAACCCAGCCGGGTTCGTCGGCGGTAGTGTCGGGGAAAGCGGGTTTGGTGACCTCGGCGAGACCGGCGACGGATTTGGGGCCGACGCTTTCGTAGAAAAGCACGCGGTCACCCGGGCGCATGGCGTTGAGATGAATGCGCGCCTGATAATTGCGCACGCCGGTCCAGGCGGTGCGGCGGTCGCGCACGAGATCGGTCCAGGCGTAAGCCTCGGGTTCCGACTTCACGAGCCAGTGTTGCGGTTGCGTTTTCATGGGTGGGACGGTTGCGTCACCGGTATTCGATATGGACGCCGCCGACGCTGAAAAGACAAAAGCCCAGAAGGTGCAGCGCTGGCTGTATTGGATTATGGCGGTGTTCATTCTTGCGCCGATGGCGGCGGCTTATCTCCTTCGTTAGTCGGAGTTCCATCCGGCGGTGCCATGAACAAAACACTTTTCCCCATCCGGATCGTATTCATCGCGCTATGCGTGGCGGCGGGGTGGCTCGTGTGTTACAGCATCGAGGAGTGGGATGCCTACCGAGTGCGGGCTTCTTTCATCGGCTTCAGCATCGGCGTGCTGGTGGTGTTGGTGGATCTGATGCTCAAGGGGTTTTCGCTCCGCGGGCTCTCGGCCATCACTTTCGGCCTCGGGATGGGCACGCTCGTGGCTTACATGCTGAGCGCGTCCCCGCTGTTTGAGAAAGGTGATGAATCGATGATTTATCTGAGCCGCCTCACTTTGTTTTTGGTGGCCACGTATCTCGGCACGGTGATCGCGCTGCGCGGCCGGGATGAATTTAATCTCGTGATTCCCTATGTGCGGTTCGTGCCGCACGAGGTGGATATCCCGCTGGTGGTGGTGGACACGAACGTGTTGATCGACGGACGGATCGCGCGGGTGTGCGAGACGGGGTTTTTGAGCGCGGCGCTCGTGATCCCGCGTTTTGTGCTGAAAGAACTGCAATCGGTGGCCGATTCGCCGGAACCGATCAAGCAGGCGCGCGGGCGGCGGGGACTGGAGGTTTTGGCGGAATTACGCCGGATCAAGAATCTGGATATTCGTATTCCCGAGAGCGAAGTGGCGAAGAGTGAGGACGTGGATGCCAAGTTGGTGTTTCTCGCCCATTCGATGGGCGCCAAGCTGCTCACGACCGACTACAATCTCGCCAAGATGGCGGAGTTTCAGGGAGTGCCGTGGCTAAACCTCAATCAACTCGCGAAGTCGTTGCAGCCCGAGTTCATGCTCGGCGAACAGATCGAGGTCGAATTGGTGAAAGCTGGCAAGGAAGAGGGACAGACGATTGGGTTTCTGCCGGATGGATCGATGGTCGTCGTGGCGGCAAGCCGGGCGCTTCTCGGACGGCGGGTCACGGCCGAGATCGTGAGCGTTATTCCTTCGGCGGGGGGCAAGATGGTGTTTGCCCGCATCGCCGGTGCGGCGAGCGATTGAGGCTCCGCGTTCGCGGGGCTCGGCCGGTCGAAGAATGGTGTTTACTTGTGCACGGCGCCTTTCCAAAACCTCCGTCTCCCACGGGGGCCGGTAGCTCAGTTGGTAGAGCGCGTCGTTCGCAATGACGAGGTCGTCGGTTCGATCCCGATCCGGTCCACCATTCGCCCGCGCGGGCGAGGGAAAACGGGGGGTGCAGAGGGAAGGCTTGATGCTGGGTGAGCCGCGGTGATGCTCGGCGGGACATGCAAACGCGAACCAAACGCGACGGGAAATCCGCTACCAACGCGAACCACGGCCCCACCCGCGGCGTCCGCATCTTGCCGGAGCGCGTCGGGCGACCCAATCCCTACGGCGTCCAGTGGAGCGAGAGCGCTTGGGATGAGCAGAGCCAACAGGAAAAGCGCCGCGTGCGCACGTTGTTTTTTCCCACCGCCGCAGACCGCGAGCGCAAGGCCAAGGCTCTGCGCGATGCGAAGCGCGAGGGGTTGCTGCGCACGCTCTCCCGCCGCGAGGTCGATGACTGGGCCGCTTTCCAGACAGCCACCGCCGGCACCCCGTGGCATGAGGTCGTCGCCGGTTGGCGCGCTCACTTGCTCGCGGGCGGCGTCGTGCTGAGCACGGTCACCGTCGCGGATCAGGTCGCGGATTTCCTCAAGCGTATCGGCGAGCGGGTGAGGGCCGGCACCTTCGCCGCCGGCACGGAAGGCCATCGCAAGCAGAAACTCGGGCTGTTCGCCGAGCACTTCGGTCACTTGCGACCGGCCGAAGTTAAAACGGATCAAATCGCAGCCTGGCTTGACGAACAGAAAACGGCAGCCGCCGGGACCTACAACAACTACCGCAAGACCATTGGTATCTTCTTCAGCGACTGCGTCCGCGCCCGCTTGCTCGCGGAAAATCCCGTCGCCCGCATCCCGCAGCGCGCGGAGGTGCGCGACGAGGTCGGGATTCTCACCGTGCCGCAGCTCGCACAGCTCTTCCACACGGCGCAGGACTTCACGGATGGCGAGGGCCGCCGAAAATTCGCGCCGGCGCTCTGGCGCCTCAGTCTCGAAGCCTTCGCCGGGGTGCGCTTCGGTAGTGCTTGCAGACTTACGCGCGAGGATGTGAGCCCAGCGGACAAGGGCATCCGCCACCCGGCCGCTTCGATCAAGACCCGGAAGCGCCATTATGTGGACGGCTACCCCGAGCAGCTCTGGGCGTGGCTGGCCATCGCACCCGCGGAGGCTCTCACCGCGCGGCAATACCTCGAGTTGAAGAGCGAGCTTTTCGGCGTGGCCCGCGTGCCGCATCCGCACAATTGCCTGCGTCACTCGTTTGCCACCTACCACCTGGCCGCGCGGAGCGACCCGGGAAAGACTGCTTATTTGTTGTGTCATCGGGATCAGAAAAAGTTGTGGAATCACTACAAGGGAAACGCCGCGGGGGCGGAGGGGCAGCGGTGGGAGGGACTTACGCCGCAGACTGCGCCGGCTCTGGCGCGGGAGTGGCTGGACGAGCTGGCGGCGAGAATAGCCCCGCATCCGTGAGGCGGGCGATGGCGAGTGGTGCATCGACCCCGAAGGCGGTGAGTTCGCGGGGGTGGATGCGGTAGGGCTTCCGCTTGGACGCGGCGATTTTCTTGGCGCGGATGTCGCGGCGGATCGTGATCTGGCAGCGCTGCACCGCGGCGGCGAATTGGGCGACGGTGAGTTGAAAGGGGAGAATGGGGCTCATAAGAATTTTTATTGGGAAATCAGGGGATCAGGAATCGGCGGCGATCACATCAGGGCTTGCAGTTGGGCGGTGTGGGCGTGGGCCAGGATGGTCGTGTCGATGAGCTCGCGGAAGACGTGGCGGCTTTCGGCGGCGGTGATCACTCCCGGCGTCTCGGCATCGGTGAGGGCGGCGTGGACGGCGGCGCGGGCGTGGTCGAGGTGGTGCTCAATCGTTTCGGATTCGGCCGCGCACTGCTGCACATCGGCCACGGCGCGGGTGACTTGTTGATCGAGCACATCGAGCTCGATCGCGGCGGGGCCGCGCAGCGCCCGCTCGCCAAAAATCCACTGGCGGATCACGCGCAGGGCGGCAGGGCGGCGGGGGAGGATAGTAAGGGTGGTGGGCATGGGGGCAAAAAAAGGGGGCTCAGGCGGCGACGGTGGCCGGGGTGCCGGCTTCGAGGTGGGCGGCGAGGGCGGCGGTGAGGGCGGCGCGGATATCGAGGCCGCGGGCTTGCGCGAGCTGGCACAGGGCGAGGTGTTCGCGGAGGTCGCCGATTTCTTTTTCCCCGGCGGGCGGCTGGGCGCTGGCCCGCACGATGGCTTGGATCTGCGGCCAGAAGGTGGTGAGGCCCACGCGGGCCACATCGCTGAGGTTCCAAGCGCCGGCCGTGGAGGCTACCAGCGACTCCACCTCGCCGCGAAAATTGGGCGTGGGGCGAAAGCCGATGGACTTGCTTTTGCTGAAATTGGTCGCTGCACCGTTGGGCATGTTTACGGTGTTGAACATGGTGAACATCGTAAGCGAGACTTTTGTTGAACATGTTTGCAAAAGCGCACAGTGAAGCGGGTTATGAACAAAGAAAAAAGCGATGCCGCGGCGGATCGCGGGCCAAAGAAATCAAACAGTATCGGCTCGCGACTTACGCCGGAGCTGCGCGCGCGCTTGGATGAGATCAATCGCCGCTACGGCACAGCCGATGCGACGATGGCCGTGGATGCGCTCACGGCGCTGGCGGACTACGTGGAGCGCGAGCAGCGGTATGTGCGGCCCATGGTGATGCTGCGCGCCGAGGAGGCGGCGCTGGCTACGGAGCGACCGCAGGCGCCCTACGAAGCGGGCCCCGATCCTACGGCGGCGGGCGTCGCGGCGTTGCGAAAAAAGGCGGGGCTGCCGGCGAAGGATCAGGCCAGCCGCGATCCTCGCAAATAGCCTCCCACTCTTCGAGGGCCGAGGCGCACTGCTCGGGGCTGAGGCGACGGATCAGGAGCGCGAGGAAGGCGGCGGGGGCGGGCACGCTTTCGCGGGGTGAACGGGGGGGCACGCGGTAACTACGTAGGATTTTCACCCTGTAAAACAATTGTAAAATCAGGGGGTGGCCGGCGGCAGGGGTGCCGGGCCGCGGGGGAAAAGAAGAAAAGGCGGGGACGCTCCGCCGCCGTTTAACCCGCGGCGCGCACGAGGGCGGTGAGGGCGGCGGTGGCGTTGGGCTGGCGCCCGAGCCAGGCGACCACGTCGCGGGGGAGTCGATACGTTTTGGCCACGGTGGGGCCCACGCGCGCGGCGTTGCGGTTGCCGCGCGGGGCGCCGCGCAGGCGGGGCTTGATTTCGGGCGGGAGATTTTCCATGGTCGGGAGTCGCCCCGGATTTCGGGGTGCGGATTGAAACGAACTCGCAAGAGCCGAATCAACTAAGCCCATCCCTTACAGGGGATGGGCTTTTTGGTTTAGAGGGCCGCGATGCCGCGAGCCTCGGGGAGATCGGAAACGTCGCCGCTGCGGAGGCCCTCGACCACACGGGAGAAATCCGCATCAAACCAGCTCACTCCCGAGTTGTCCGAGATGTAAGCGCCATCGTGGTTTTCGATCTCGAAAACATGGATCTCGCGGTCGGCGCCGTCGCCGCGGTTGAGGGTTTCGAGTTTCAAAAGTTCGCCGCCGGCAGCGATGAACTTCGAGAGCGTGATGCTGGTGATTTTCTGGGCGGATTGGGTGATGGTATTCATGGGATGCGGATTTTTGATTTTGGTTTTTATTGATCCCCGTTACAGCGGGGGCCGGATTGCTCCGACGACTGAGAGGCTGGGGCGCGGTCCGGCGTATTGCAAAACAAATCAATTGGAAACCGGCGGGTTGGTTTCCACCGGCACCGGCACCGGCCTTCTCAAGGCGCTTTGCGCATGTTTTTGAAATCCTCGCGGAGCTCACTGACGCGTTCATTCAGGGAGTCGATGCGCGTGCTGACTACGCGCATCTCGCGCAAGATCTGCTCCATGTAGATCTGCTGCGCTTCGAGGCGGATGAGCCGGGAGTCGATGGTCGCGAGCTGCATGAGCCGCTCGTTGCGCGTGGCCGTGAGGGCGGCTTGGACGGCGAGGTGCTGGGCCACGTCGCGGGCATCGAGGAGGGCGATGCGCTCCTCCTGTTTCGCGTGAAGGAGGGCGCCCTGTTTTTGTTGCTCGGCGTTGATGAGGGCGAGTTGTTTTTGCTGATCAACGTTGAGGAGGGCGATCTGATTTTTCTGCTCGGCGTAGGACCACACGAGCCCGCAGGCGAAAACGAGAATCGACGCGAGCAGGCGGAGGTTGTCGCGCAACCCGCCGCCGAAGATCGCGCCCGCGGATTCCGTCGATGGGGCGGTCATAGCGGGCTCACGCGGGCGGGGGCGTGAGGCCGAGGCGGCGGTAGATGTCGGCGCCCGTCAGCGCGGCGAGGCGGTCAAGCTCGGCCCAATCGGCGGGGGTGACGGTGGCTTGCGAGCGGCCGGCGGCGATGTTGATCACGCAGTGCTCGATGAGGCCGATGGCCTGCGGGGCGTATTGCAGGAGGAGCGGGAGGAGCGCGGCAAAGGTCATGGTGGGGGGAGGAGGCGGGCGAGTTGGGCGGCGAGGGTGAGGAGATCGGGCGAGGCGAGGGTGGCGAGGTCGCTGCGCGCGGTGAGCACGGCGAGGCGAAACGCGGGCTGGAAGCGCGCATCGTAAAAGGTGAGCACGGCGCGGGCCTGCTCGGCGGTGAGCCGGTGCGCGGCGTAGAGTTCCGCGCTGAGGGCGACGGCGGCCTCGGCGGATTGGCCCACGGTTTTGAGCGACTGCACCGCGACGACGCGGGCGCTGGGCGGCGTGGTGCAGCCGGAGAAAAACGGGACCACCGAGGCACCGAGGCACAGGGCGATGAAGCTGAGAGCGGAGAACCGGGTGCGGAGGGATTTGGTCACGGGAGTTTGGCGAACGGATCGATGGGAGTGGGTGATGGGAGCAGGGGAGGGGGCGGCGCGGTGAATGGGTTGGGCAGCGGGTGGGCGTCGTGCCAGACGAGGAGGCGCTTAAGGCCGTTGCCGGCGGCGGAAAGGATGGCGGCGGCGATGGCCGCGATGAGCTTGTGATCGGGCGTGAGGCCAGCGCCCACGGGCGTGGCGGTGAGGAGGCCGGTGCCGGCCCCGGCAAGGCCCCCACCGCCGAGGCCGGCGACGACACCGTTGGCAAATACGGTGAAGGCTTCGGCGCACCAAGTGGAGAGGGGGGGGGGCATGGGGCTACAAAAGCGCGGCTTCGCGAAAAGCCGTATCGGCGTCGATGCCGAGTTGTGCCGCGAGGGTCGCGACGAGCGGATGCGTGCGCTGAAATTCGGCGGCTTCTTGCAGGTCGATCAACGCGACTTCGTTGCCCGCGAGTGCGGCGCTGAGCGCGGCGCGCGTGATGCCGCGCGGTGCGGCGTTGAGCCATTGCAGGAGCTGGCGGCGGGTGACGGCGGCGGGGACGGGCACGACGAACACCGGCGGATGCGCGAGCGCGTAGGCGATTTCCGCCGCGGCGAGTTCCGCGCTCGGTGTGCCACTCGGCGAGGTGACCCCATGCACCGCACCCGAGGGCACGCGCACGAGGTAGGTCGGGCCGTCGTAGCCCTCGACGGTGCCGATGCCGGCGACGAGGTAGGGCGCGAAGGGGAGCGGGAGTGTAGTTTCGAGCGGCATGGGTGATTACGGGCTGAGGGTTTCGGCGGTGATCTGCACCTCGATCACGCTGGCCGTGCTGGCGGTCAGCCAGACGGCGGACGCGCTGGAGTTGATGCCGCCCGCGAGCGCGATGGTGAGGTCTTTCCACGTCGTGGAAAGCGCGATACTTGCCACGAATTGCGAGCCGCCCGATGAAGAGCCGAGCGTGATGCTGGGCGTGCCGCTCGGCGCGCGGGCGCGGATGCGGAGAATTTGGCAGTTGGCCGGGAAGAGCGTGCCACCGCCGAGCTGCTGTGCGGCGGTGGTGCCGTCGCTCGTGAGCCGCACCGGGAACGGCCCGAGAATTTGTTTCGTGGGCGCGCCGCCGTTGGCCGTGCGTAGTGCGTGGAGATTGTTCGTCCCACGGTCGGACCACTGGTAGCTCGCGTTGAGGTCGTCACCGTCGTAGTGCGCGACTGCGCCCATGCGGACGATGCCGTTGATCGTCAGCACGAAGTTTGAGGCCGCGAACCCGTTGATGTAATACAGGTAGGGCGCGGTGCCGATGGTGGTCAGGTCAAAAAACATTCCGGTGCCCGCAGTCATGCGCGCGCTGCTGTAGGCGCTGCCATCGCCGAACGCGGGGGCGGCCCCCGAATTAAGCACGAGATCGTAGCCGATGCGGTAACGGCCGGGAGTAAATGCGCCCGATGCAACGACGCCGCCGTAAATAAATCCCGTGCTCGCCGTCGAGGCGGTGATAACATTTCCGACGATGGACCCCGCCGTCCAAGTCCCGAGCGTAAGCGTTTTCACGAGCGACACCTGAGACGCCCAGTAATTGACTCCGAGATACGGAGTCTTAAACCGCTCGGGCACCGCGCCGCCGCCCTCGTAGATTTCGGTGATGTCGGCGGCCCCGAGCGCGAGGTTGTAGGCCGTATGCCGCAGCCAGATGCCGGCATCGGATGTCGTGCCATCGTAGCCGATGCGGAGCGAGCCGATGCTGGTCGCAGTCTGCGCCACCGAGCCGGCCATCGCTACCACCGTGCCGAGGATCGCGCCGTTTTCATAAAAAGTGACGTTGCCCGCGCGGCTCGCGGTGAACGCAAAGTGCCCGGTTTTAAATGCCGCCGACGCGACTGGCACCGACGAAGTGTATTGATTCGTGGTAAAATTGGTGCCGTTGCCGATTTGCAGCCGGAGGTAGCCGCCGGTGGTGAGGCGGAAACGCCAGCCAAGATTCGCCGCCGCTTTTTCGACGAGGGAAATTTCAACGGCCGGCGCGTAGGTGAAGCGCTTGGTTACGAGGTAGTGCGAAAAATCATCGAGACCGTAGGCGAGCGCCGTGTTGTCGATCGTGCCGGCGGCATTGCTGGCCGTCCCGTCGAGCGCCAACCCGCCGCCCGTGGCGCGGGTGTTGATGCTGGAAACGCCCGAACCGGAAATCGTGATGTTGGCCGACCCGTCGAAAGCGATACCGTTGATCGTGCGGGCGGTTTGCAGCGTGGTCGCGGTTGCCGCGTTGCCGCTGATCGTCGTTTGGTCGCCGGTGTTTGTGCCGCTGGATACGCCGGAAAACGTGCCGCTCTGTGTCGCGAGGGTGCCGAGGCTGAGGCGGGTGCGCCAGGTGGCGGCGGCAAAACTGGCGTTGGCCGTGGGGTCGGCGAAGTAGCCGTTGAGCGCGGTGGTGCCGGTGAGGCCGTTGGCACTCGCGAAGGTGGCCGCGGCGACGGGGGCCGTGATGGCCCCGCTGGTTTTGTTGACCGTGAGCGCGGTGGCGGTGGGCGTGGGCGTGGGCTGGCCGCGCGCCACGGGGCGCGAGAGCGCAAGGGAGCCGAGGAGGAAGAGGAGTAAGGCGCGGAGTTTCATGAGATCAGGCGGGCAGGGAGAAGGCATCGGCCTCGTTGGCGAGGGCGGGCGTGACGGCGGTGCCGGTGCCGCTGGCGAGGAGCTGGTGGAATTTCACCGTATCGGGATTCCAAACACAGGGGACGCCCTGCTTGGTCACGGCGATGAGTTCCCAGAGGCGGAGCGTGGCGTTGAGCGCGAGGATGCGCCAGGGGGCGGACTGGGTCTCGGCGCCGGTGTTGGCGCGGAGGCGGAAATCGGCACAGATGGAGCCGGTGAAGAAGAGGCGGACGCCGGCACCGTTTTGAAGGCCGGTGAGCGTGCCGGCGGGCAGGCCGGCGAGGGCGGTGGCGGCGGTGCCGGCGAGGGCGGTGAGATCGTAGCGGTTGATGAGGTAGTTGCTCATGTCGGGCGTGAGGGGGGTGAGCGTGCCGGTGGCGGCATCGAGGCGGGTGATGGCGGCGCCGTCGCAGGCCTGCGACTCGGCGCGGTCGAGGTCGTTGTAGAAGGTGCCGCGCAGGAGATCGGGGATGTGCACCGAGCCATCGGCGAACGTGAGCTGGGTGCGGTAGTAGAACGGGCCGTAGGGCACGAGGCTGGCGGACTGCGCGGCGGTGAGCGTGGCCTTCACGAGGCCGGCGAGGGCGTCGATGACCACGAGGCCGGCGTTGGCGATGGAGAGGGTGAGCTCGGCCGAGGCATCGGGGAGGGTGGGGCTGGTGCGCAGCGTGAAGCTGGCGGCAGTGAGCAGGGTGAGATCGACGGCGGAGCCGTCTTCGGCCTTGGCCGCACGGAGGAGCCAGGAGGCGGATGCGCCCCAGGGCAGGTAGAGAACTGGGCCGAGACCGCTCATGAGGGCCGCCCGGTGTCAAAGCGGCGGGGGCCCGCGAAACCCGCGCAGGCGGCGCAGGCTCAGGGGACTTTTATTTCAATCGTCGCCGCCGGCCCGGCGAGGCTGACCGAGGTGGAGGGTTGCCGGACGCCGGCGGCGATGACGATGGCTTGCAGATTTTGGAGGGCGTAGACGGCGGCCATGTAGGCGGCGAGCGTCTCTTTGTTTTGCACGAGCCAGACGAAATCGATCTGAGCGGCCGTGGGCGGTGGGGGGAGCGTGGCCATGGGGCTAGATATTGGCGGCGGAAATCTTCACGGTGGAGAGGGCGAGGATGGAGCTGAGCTCATTGGGCCAGCGCGCGCTGTCGCCAACGCGATAGTTGATCGCGGGGGACCCGGAGAAGATCGCCTGAAGGAAGGCATCGCCCTCACCCTGATAGGGGTCGGGCGTGAGGCCGGTGAGGGAGAAGCGGGTGACAGTAGAGACGGGCACCGGGCGGCTGCCGGGGGTGTAATTTTGCTTTGTGCGTTTGCCGCATTCCGTGATCGTGCCAGCGGCGGCGTAGCTATCGGAAGAGTCGATGGAAACCGAAATCGTGTTCGCATCGAGCACCGTGACCCGGCCGCTGATCGCCGGATAATAAATGGTCGCGGTTTTCAGATAAATCGTATCGCCCGCCGCGAGACCATGCAGGGGGATAGTCAGGATGCGGCCGACGCGCGAGCTAGAGGAGAGCCGCACGGTTTGAATGATGCCCGAGCCCACGGCCGTCACCGAAACGAGGCCGGTGACGGGTGTAAGGCTCGTAGCATTGCCGGTGATACTTGGGTTCTGGAAAGCCATCGTCCACGCGAACGAGTTCCATTCAACGCCCGTAGAGGCCGAGGCGGAGGCGGTCACGACGCAGCCGCCGCGATTGATTACTCCCGCCAAGGCGTTTACCGCCGCGCTGATATTGGAGATCGCCGTAGCGGCATCGGCCGCCGCAGGAAAGGCGATGGCCGCGGTGGTAGCGCCGAAAATCGTAACGGTGAGCGTGCCCCCGGACCAATTGCCCGAAATCAATTCGCAGAACATCGTATAGCCCGAGTTTAACGCGGTCATGCGCGCGATAGCCGGGGGCGTGGCAGTGAGCGCAGCCGCGTTGATCGTGCCGGCCGCGTAACTGTTAAAGGTGACCACCAACCCGCCGGCACTGTTGTAGCTGCCCGCGACCGTGACCCCGCCGCGATTGGATACCGGAGTAAGGGCGTTGAGCGCCGTTTGAAGCGTGGCCGCGCTGTCATTATAAAGCAGCCCGGCGGTGGTGGATCCCGAAAACGTGAGTGGGTAGGTGCCGCCGGTGGGATAAAAGCCGGGGGCGCCGCTATCGCTACCGACCGTCTGCGCCGCGTAGGCGTCGTAGAGGAGAAGGGTCGTATCGGGCTGAAAGATACGGTAGCCGCCGAAAACTTTGGGGAAGGGGCCGGTGACGCCGGGCAGATTGACCATCTGCGAGCGGCTGTTGTCCGTCTGCGTGCCGGGGAGCGTGGCGTAGGTGCGGCGGAAGGACGCGTGGCGGCCGGTGGTGATTTCGGGCTTGGTCTCCGCGATGAGATAGACGGAGGCGTTTTCGGGATCGAGGGTGCCGATGGCGGTGGGCGTGAAGGCACCGATCTCGACCACGTAGGTGGCCTCGTAAACATAGGTGGCCACATCGCCCAGGGCGCGGAAGGGATACTCGCGCGGCCGCTGGCTGACGCGGCGCGGAGTGGACCAGTAGTAGTCTTGGTAGGTGGATTGGGGCATTCGGGCGGGAGTTGAAAGTTGAAGGGGGAAAGTTGAAGGCCGGGCGGCGCGCGGGATCAGCCGCCGTCGAAGAGGCGGCGGAGGGTGGCGTCGATATTTTTGATCGAGTTGGCCTGGTCCTTGGCCTGCTGCTCGGCCTCGGGGGTGATGTAGCGGCGCAGGCGGTCCTCGTCGGCGGCGGAGTAGTTTTTGAAAGCGCCCTCGCCCTGCTGCGCGTAGGTGGCGCGGAATTGCTGGCGGGTGTAGATCTCCTCGGACAGTTGCTTGAGGCGGGTCTCGATGAAGCCGGCGCCGTGATCGTCGTTGGCATAGCCGGGCGTGGGGCGGGCCTGGCGCGCGCTGGAGAGCTTGCGCATGGTATCGATTCGGAGCTCATCCAGCCGCGCATCGCTCACGGTCCGGGTGTCGCTACCATCGGAGGCCGTAAACTGAGGCAATTTGGCCATCTCCTTATAATCATTGAGCTGATTATCGATCGCTTTCGCCTGCCCGATCAAAACCGCGAGGCGCTCCCTCTCCGCGGGAGTAATGGTGCCGGCCACGAGCTTGCCGGTGAGATCCGCGATCTCGGCGTTGACACGAAGCTGCGTAGTCTGCCGCTGAAGGATTTCGAGGCGGATTTGCTCCTTACCCGTGAGTTCCGATGCGGGTTTCAAGAGGAGCGTCGCCAGCTCTAGAGTTTCCTTGGCTTTGTCTTCGCGCGCCGTATCAATCTTGAGGCCCACCTCGGCGAGTTGGTTGCGCGCATCGGCGAGCTCTTTGCCTTTGAGGCCGCCGTTATTCACCACGTCTTGCAGCGCGGCTTGGTCGCCCAACAGTAATTTTAAACGCTCTTCGGCGGTGAGGCGGGCGTCTTGTTGATCCTGCAATTTCTGGGCGGTCTTGTTAGTTTCCTCGATGGATTTCTGGTGGAGCTCGTAGTTCTCCTTGTCGAGGTCGTGCAGCGACTTGGTGAGATTGTTGCGCGCCTCGAGCATCTTTAGTTCCTGCGCCTGGTATTCGAGCGAGCCCTTGTTGAGCGCGGCGAGTTTGGCGCGCTCGAGGCGGTATTCGTTGGTCATGTTGTTGACCGTTTCCTGTTTGGTGAGGCCCTGATCGACCAGATCGTTGAAGGCTTTTTCGAGATCATTCCGCTTCGCGACGATGCGGTTGTGCTCCTCCATGCCGGCATTGAGTTTTTCGCGGGCCACGCGCGCGGCTTCCGTGCTGGCCAACTCGCCGAGGTGCGCCTGGCGGGTGACTTCATAGCCATCGATCATGCTGCGGATGATGAGGCCGAAGCCCTCGCCCGCGCGGTTGACCACGCCCAGGAGCTGCGCGCCCCAGATCATCACCGTCTCCTTGCCTTCCTTGAGCGCGTCGCCGAAGCGTTTCACCGCCGAAGTGTTTTCATCGAGCTTGCCCTTGGCGTTTTGCGCGTAGTCGATCACGCCGCTAAAAAAGCCGAACACGGCCGCGGCGACGCCGCCGGCCTCGATCACCTCCTTAAAACCTTTCAGCCCGCGCTTGATGTCATCGGCGCTTTCCTTGGTGGCCTTGGCGCTGGTCTTGAAATCGGAGATGTCGAGACCGAGGGAATAGAGGAGATCAGCACTCATGGTTGGGCGTAGTAGAGTTCGTCGGAAGGCGCGAAGACGGCGCACTCGCCCTCGGCTTGGCTGAGGGCGGCGGCGCGCATGAGCTGGTTTACCATGGCCACGGGGAGATCGAGCGCATCGGCGGGGCGGAGGTGGTAGCTGCGGGCGAGCACATCGGCGAGGCCATCGGCGTAGCAATGCGCGGGGGCGGCGGGGCTGCGGGCGATGATCTTGCCCTCGCCATCGGCGCTCTCGCCGAGCTCATCCTGGGCGGTGTGGCGCAGCCAGAGGAGCAACGCGGCCTCGGCGCTGAAAAGATCGCAGTGGCGCACGGCCTGCGCGAGGGCGCGGTGCGCCATGGCGGCGCGGAAGGAACCGAGGGCGAGCCAGAGGCGGAGAAACTTGCAGTGCTTGCGATCGAGGCCCGCGACGAGTGGCGCGAACGCGGGGCGGGGCTTGCGGAAATCGGGACTGAGCCGCCAGAGGAAAATAAAGACATCGCCGAGGAGCGGCGCGCGGCCGCTGAAGAAGGCGTTGCCGGCCAGCGCGAGCTCGATGCGGTGGCGCTCGGTGAGGGGGACGACGCGCACGCGGGCGCTGGCGCGGCCGGAGCGCAGCGGCAGCGTGATGGGCTCGGCGAGGCCCATGTGCGTAAGGAGGCGGCGGCGGTGCTCAGAGGCACGGGCGGCGAGGAACTTGGCGTTGACGGGCATGGGAGCGAGGGGGGAGGGCCTAAACCAAAACGCCCCGGAGCGATGAGGCTGCGGGGCGCTAATGCGGAAGCGGACAAAGCCCGCGACGCTGGGTTGTATCGGCGGAAGGATTACGTGATGATCATGCCCATGCGCCCGAAGCCCACGCGGGTCTCCTGGCCGGCGAGCGTTTCGGTGCAGACGATGTCGATCACCCAGGCGCCGACGACCGCAGTGCCGGAGAGGCCGCCGGTGGTGGGGGAGCACGTGAGCCAGCCGGGGAGGGCGGCGGAGCCGGGGGCGGCGGCCATGGTGTAGGCGAGCACGCCGCCGGTGCGGGTATTGATGGTGGCGGCCGCAGCCGCGAGGGCGCCGGCGAGGACGCCGGCGGCCTGCGTGAGATTTTTGCGCTGGCCGTATTCCGGATCGAGGAGATTGGAGATAATCGGGTTGTAGGCTTTTTTGACGGCGATGGCGCCCTTGGTGATCTGGTTGCGCGTGCGGGCGCGGCCAAACTTGCCGGCGATGTAAAATTCATCGCCGTTGCCGATCTGCAATTTCAGGACGTGGCTGGGGCGGGCGATGACATCGGTGGCGAGGTTGAGCTGGACGGTGATCGAGCCTTTCTCGAAGCCCTCGCGGGTATCGGAGCCGAGGGGCGAGCCGTCGGCATCGGAGTGCTCCTGCTCGATGGCATCGCGGTCGATGGAATCGGAGAGGTATTCGTAGGTCTGGCCAGCGACGTTCATGTTAGTGAGAACGGGGTTGAGGACGGCGGAGCGGCCATCGGTGAAAACTGGGTCCGTTTGCATGCTGCCGTGGCGGGCATGTCAAAACCCCGGCGCACGGGTTGGCAGGAAATGGGCAGCAAAAAGCCCCGGAGTCAAAATGACGCCGGGGCGGGTTGCTAAAGGGGGTGGAGTTAACTCCACCCCCTTTGCGTTACCGCACCTGGCGGATGGGTGGGCTTTTCCGCTGATCCTCGGCGGCGGCGACGAGATCGGCGGCGGCGGCGCTGGTGAGGGTATCGTTGATCCACTCATCGAGTCGCTGGCCATACCAGGCGGCACAGCCACGGAGGAGGGCGGCTTTCTCGGCAGGAATATCGAGGGTGATTTTCATGCGGCTACCTCCTCGGGCGGGCGGATGGTGATGAAGTAGCGGCGATGGCGATTGCGGCCCATGCTCTCGCAGAAAATGAGCGTGCCATCGCTGCGGCGCACCCAGCGGTTGAGGTAGCCGCGGCCCTGCAGGAAGCGCAGGAAGCGGCTCACCTGCGTGGAATCGGCGGAATCCTGAATAAGACTGCGGAACGAGCCGTTGCACACCGCCACGCGGGCAAGATCCATGGGCGCGACCAACACCGTGAAGAGGAGCGGCGGGACCGTCTCGCGGAAGATATCGGCCACATGGGTCTCCGCCGTGGCGGGTGGCGGCAACGGGAGCACGCGCGGCGTGGGCAATTCGGTGAGATCGGCGGCGTAGGAGCCCGTCTCGCGGATGGCCGGGAGCACGGTCCCGGTGACCCAGCGGCGGAAGAGGCGGGCCTGTGGCTTGCGGCTGCGGAAGATGAGCGCGTAGAGGCCGGATTCGTTGACGGTGAGCATTTCCTGAGAACCACCAAGGGTAAGGATAATATCCTTACCCTTTTCATCGTCGTCCAGATGACGGAGCGATGAAGTATCGAACAGTTCCAGAACCGCGCACACATCCTTCGCGACAAACCAAGGGGCGCTGGCCGTGCCTACGACTCGGACCGCTTGCGCGTCGAAGTTGAAGAACTGGGGGCACTGGGAAATAGAATCGGCCACAGGCGCTGCAGGGTTGGGCGCTGGGGCCACGACTTGCCAGTCTCCCAACCCTGAAGGGTCCGAAGATTTACTTTCCAAGCTTGGGAGGCTTGGCTTTGCGATAGCCCGAGACGAGCCCGGGCGGACTTGAACTGGCTTGCCAGCTCCATATTTTTTGAGATCATGCATGAACTGCAACTCCTGTGGTTTAGCGACTGCGGGTTGTGGTGTGGGCGAGTGGCGCGGATACGCTGCTCGCCCTTTAACGACACTCGCTATACGCAACATTTGCGCATATCGTCAAGCGTGAATTTGATTGAAGCTAAAGCGCATTTGCGCAAATCATTGATGGTTCAGATTTTTACTTACCCTATGAAAATAACCACCGGCGGTGAACAACAAGGCCAGCCCGAACCTTATGCAGCTCTCCTTGACGTTTTGATCCAGCGCGGCTGGACGGTAACAAGTGAGGGGGCGAGCGGCGCTCAGCTCACGAAGCCGAAGGAAATGAAGACCCAGACTAAGGTGGCTCTCGTGATTGGCGCCGTGCTGATCCTCGCCTTCGGCATCGGACTCATCGTAATACTATTTGCGATGATCGACTACTGGATGACGAAGCCGAAGACGCATTTCTTGAGCAGGGGAAATCCGAGCTTACCCGAGGGAGAGAAAGTTCCACCGGGATTTAGAATCGTCTAACCATGCACCCTCGCCTTTCGCTTCTGGCGCTGCTGAGCGATGGGGTATGGTGGCTGCTTGGCCAGATATTCAGGAAGCTTACAAGGAAGGCCAAGCATTCGGCCGGAGCTCGAAGGTGAGGCGCCAGCGGAGGCGGGCGGTGTTGACCTCGCGGGCTTCCTCGGGGCGTTCGTCGGGCTCGATGGGCACGAGGGCTTGCACGTCGAGATTGGGCAGGAGTGTGGCGCTGAAGGGCTCGAGGTGCTCCATGAAGAGCACGCGCGCAGTGGAGGTGATGCGGTCCAGCTCGCGCAGGTGCTCGACGGTGAGTTGATCGCCGGCGGCCTGCACCTCCTCGATGGGCACGCAGACCATGAGGGTGAGCGTGCCGGTGAAGCGGCCGTATTCGCGGTAGCGCCCGCCGCCGAGGGCGACGGGGATTTTGCGCGAGGCATCGGCGCCGCCCACGGCGAAGTCGAGGGAGTTGTAGGTGCGCGGGATCTGCTGGTCACCATCGCCGGGCATCGCGGCCGCGATACCGCCGGCGCTGAGGATCTGGCGCGCGGCCTGGACGAACTGCGTGCGGTAATCGAAGAGCTTCGCATAGGCGGCGAGCTGAGTGGGCGTGAGCGTGTAGGTGGGCATGGTTGGTTGATTAAGCGGCCTCGCTGCCGCTCATGCCGGCGGGCAGGAGCGCGTCCCAATTGCCGGTTTGGATGGCGAGTTTCTCGGCGTTTTTGAACACCATGTAGTTGATCTCCCGCTCCATCGCCGCGCGTTGATATTGCAGGGCGTAGGAAATGCGGCTCGCGAGCGCGGCGCGGACGTTGGCCGGCACGCCGGGCGCGAAATTCTCGACGGTGATCGCCATGCGGGCGCTGAAGAGATCCATCTTCACCGTGCCGGTGGCCGGGCCGTGGCGGCTCACCCACTGCTGCAAGGGGACATCGAGGGCGTTGGCACCCGCGGCGAAACCCGCGGCGAGCAGGCCGACGCGCGCCTGCTTGGCGGCGAGCACGGCGACAAACTTACGGGTGTCGACATAGGCCTTGGCCCCACGGCTGACAGTGATGCCCACGCCGGTGCCGCGCGCGTGCGCCCGCTGGCGATACGTGGCCGACACATCGGGGAAGCGCTCTTTGGTGGCAACGTAGAGGGGAGATTTGAGCCGATGGCCGAAGACGGTGGTGAGCTTGCGCCGGCCTTTGATTTTAACCGGGGCGAAGACGGCGTTGAGGTTGGCTTTGATTCTTTCGCGGCCCTGCCGATAAGCCGCCGCGCCCACGGTGCCTGCGCTGCCGGGCGGGGTGAGGTTGATCACGCGCCGCGTGACGCCGCGGGCGGCGCGCTTGATGGTATCGGCGAGGGTGCGACCCATCACCTCGGCATAGCGCTCGATGCTGGGGCCGATGTGATCCTGGACGAGGGTGAGCGTGGGGTTCACGGCGGCGGGCTCAGGAATCGACTTTCCAACAGGTGCAGACGTGCTCCATGCCGGCGGCGGCGCGGACCAGATTTTTGCAGCTCCAGACGGTGCCCACCTCATCGGCGATCTCGGCGGAGGAGACGGTCCACTTGGCACCGATCTCGGGGAGAAAGTTGCCGGAGGCCTGAAAATTAAAGGTGGTGACGGTAGCCCAGATGTAGCCGGTGCCGAGCTCATCGGGGAGGCGGGTGCGCTTGCTGCCGCTTTTAGCGCAGCACACGCGCGCGCCGGCGGCGGTGGTGATGGTGCAGGGCCAGACCGCGGCCCGCACGCGGGCGGCGATGTCGGCGAAGCGGCGGACGGCGGCGGAGGTCATCAGGCGGCGAGCGCGGTGCGGAAGGCGCGGGCGCGGCGCATGGCGGGGCTGGGGCGGAGGGCGTAGGCGATGATGGCGCGGTCGAGGCCGTAGGACTGGGCGATGGCGCTCAGCTTGTCGCCGCGGCGCGCGCGCTCATCGATGGCGAGGAGTTTTTCCGGGGTGAGGTTGCTGGTGCGGGGGCGGCCACCGGTGGTGCCTTTGCCGAATTCGCCGCCGAAGGTGTTGGTGTAGGGCTGGGGCGCGAGGCCGCGGCTTTTCAAAAAGAAATCGTAAGCGCGGGCGACGTCGCCCCGGCCGGTGAAGCGGCCGGCGGAATCGACGCCGGGCGCGCCGCTCTGGCGCAGCGCGCGGTAGAAGCGGGCGTGGCCGCGGAGGCGGGCGGCGCTGGCGGATTCGGCGAAGACATCGCGGCGGCGGGCGGCGGTGCCGGAGCGTTGAGAGTTGAGAGCGGAGGGTTGAGAGCTAGACATGAGGGGGGTCATGACATTCCGGTGAAGTCAAACCGGGTGGCCCGCGAAACACCCGAAGCGCGCGCAAGGGGAAAAAGAAAACCCCGCATCCGAGCGAAGCGGATGCGGGGGGTGAACTGCCCTCAACTGACGGCGTGGTCGCCGGGCTTTCCGGAGGGGGGCGGAAATGGACTTACGCGCGGGCGGCGGATTAGCCGAGGAGCACGGCGAGGTGCTCGGGCTTGATGACCTTCCAGCCCCAGGCGATCCCGACTTCGTAGACCACCATCCGGTAGCCGGGATAGACCGCGACTTCCAAGGAGAGGCCGGACACCGGATCGGTGACGACCTCGCGCATGATCGCGAGATCCTTCTCCTGCGGCACCGCCGGGAGCCGGGCGGCGAGGATGAGGGCGTTGCGGGAGAAGCCGAGGTTGGCCACGAAGTTGTTGCCGACGGTGAGGGCGGTGGCGGCGGCGGGAATCGCCTGCAGCAAGCCGGGCGCAGCCAGCACAATCGTGCCGGGCGCGGCGACGCCGGTGGCGACGACATACTTGTTGGTATCGCCCGCGAAGGTGATGATATCGCCCGCGAGGATCGTGCCGGCGCCGGTGATGACCGGGATGCTGGTAGCGCCGATCGCGAAGCCCGCGGCGGTCGAGGTGTAGAGCGTGCCGGTGCCCTTGGTGGCGGTCGAGATCTGCGCGCTTTCGCGGAACTTGAATCCGTTCACATCAAGGATCATGCCTTGACGGGTCATGTCGCCGGCGAGGGCGGTGTTGGCGTTGAGCGGATTGTTGAGCAGGGTGCGGAGCTGGGCACCGGTCGTCGTGTTGATGACGAGCGAGCGGTCGGTGCCGGGGGCGCCGTTGTCGTCGAGGATCTTCTTGAGCTGCGCGGACTCGCCGAGATTGGTGCCGAAGGGCGTGGTGCCGGCGGTGCCGTAGGCACGGGAGGCGGCGAGGCGGGCGGTGTTGGCGCCGTCGAGCTCGATGCTGTTGACGGCGGCGCGGATGGCCTGGGCGATCTGGTCTTGCTGGATCGTGAGGTAGCCGGGGCCTTGGTTGATGCTCTTCTGCTCCTCACCGGTCCACGAAAAGGGGAAGGCCTTCACGTTGGTGATGGTGATCGGCACGTTGGCAATCGACTGGTCGGCGGCGGCCGGGAACGCCATCGCGGGGGTGATGTTGCGGGCGGCGCTGTTGACCGGAGTGGCCTGACTGCGGACGGTCTGGTTGAGCGCGACTTGATCCACGGAGACATCGCGTGTGACGCCGGGGATGAGGCCGACGAGCTCACGGCTCACCACGTCGAGCGCTTTATACACGTCGGGGATCAGGGCGGTGAGCGTGTTGGCGTGGAGGCGGCCATCGCTCCACGAGAGGAGCGGTGCGCTGAGGGCGCTGATGGCGAGGATGGCGATGGCGGCACCGGCCGCGCCGGCCTGCGCGAAAGCGGCAGGGACGAATTGAATGAGCAACACCGCGAGGAGGGCGGCGGAGAACAGGGTGAAGAGCGCGCGGGACATTTTCATGGTGAAAGAGGTGGGAGTGGTGGTGATGGGCGGGTGGTGAAAGGGGCGGGATCAGCTCTCGATTTTGCCGCCGGCGAGACAGAATTTCATCTTCTCGGGGGGCGGGAGCTTGGAGAAATCGGCGTGGCTGAGGGTGGTGACGGCATCGGCCGCTTCGGCGGAGGCGGCGGGGAGCCGCGCGGTGGGCAGACCCATGCTGGCGACTTGGTCGAGGGCGGCGGCGGAGATGCGCGCATCGACGAGCGCGGTGATCTCGGCGGCGGCTTTGCCGGTGAGCTCGGCGGGCTTGAGGCCGAAGTGCGCGCAGAGCGCGCACAGTTGAGAGTTGAGCGCGGAGAACTGAGAGTGGGCCGCGCCGAGTTGAGCGTTGAGCGCGGAGAGTTGAGCGTCGCGATCCGCCACGGCCGCGCGGGCGGCGGCGAGTTCGGTGCCGGCGGTGATGCGGTCGCGGGCGACGGCGAGAATGCCGTGGAGCGTGGCGGCGATGCCGGGCTTCGCCGCCGCAGCGGCGGC
>JACMRG010000223.1 GCA_014376585.1 Opitutaceae bacterium
CAACAAAAAGCCCTCGCCGGTCTCGCCACCGAACTCGCCGCCAAAGCCGCCGAGCGCGAAGGCCTCAAGTTCGTCTCCGCGGTCGTCCCCGTCGAAGACCAAGAAGCGCTCCGTTCCCTCGGCTCGCAGGTCCTCGGCCTGCTCGGCGAAGGCGTCGTGCAGCTCGGCGCGACGTATGGCGACAAAGCCAGCCTCGTCGCCTTCTGCTCGCCCGCCGCGATCAAGGCCGGCCACGCCGCCGGCAAAATCGTCCAAGCCATCACCGCCCAGATCGGCGGCAAAGGCGGTGGCAAACCCGACTACGCGATGGGCGGCGGCAAAGACGTCGCGAAGCTCGCCGAAGTCTTGAAAGCCTGACCCATTTCGTGCCGATACTGTTGGCATGAAAAAGGCCAAACCCAAGCCCGATACCCACACCTATCCCGATCTCCACGATCACGCCGATATGGCCAGTCGGGTTGAAGAGGGTCTGCCCGTGGGTGACCTCATGGAATTCGGCAAGCAGGCTGGATTCACCAGCGACGAACTGGCTAATCTCATCCATATTCCACTCCGCACCTACGCCCGCCGCGTAGCCGCCAAAGCCCGCCTCAAAGTGCCCGAGGGCGAACGCGCCGTGCGTTTGATGCGTCTCTACGAGACCGCCAAGCAGTTGTTCGTCACTCATGAAAACACCCGCAGCTGGCTGGGGCTGGAGCTACCGGCTTTGGGTTGGCGCACCCCGCTTGATCTCGCTCGCACCGAGCAAGGCGCCCGGGCGGTAGAGACCCTGATCGGGCAGATCGAACACGGCATTGTGACGTGAGTCCGGTCACGGTCTGGCGGCTTTGTCGCAAGCCCTACGCCGCCGAGTCCTACTCGGGCGAAGGCACGCGGCTTTTCGGAGGACGCTGGAGGCCCGTGAGATTGCCCGTAGCCTACAGTAGCGAATCCCGTTCGCTGGCCACGCTGGAAGTGCTGGCCAACGCCCGCGCCCCCGATCTCCTTTTCGCCCAGCCGTGGGTGATGATCGCAGCAGCCCTTCCGTTGGAAATTATCGAGCGTCCCGTGCGTGTGCCGGACAACTGGCGGACAACTCCCTGTGGCCCCGATACGCAGGCCTTCGGCGCTGAGTGGGCTCGCGCCGCGCGCTCCGCCGCCTTGCGCGTGCCGAGCACGGTCGTGCTCGGCGAGTTCAACTACCTGCTTAATCCTGCCCATCGCGACTTCACCAAGATTAAAGTCGATGCGCCCGAGCCGTTTGCCTTCGACCTGCGTCTCCATCGCTGAAGCCATCGCAGTCCACCCCCGCCCAAGCCACGCACCCAGCATTGCCATGGTCGTGCCGAACCCCGATCCATTTCCTCTGCCTTCTTCATGAGTTATCTCGCCATCAAAGCCCTCCACATCGTCGGTGTCGTCTGCTGGTTCGCCGGGCTTTTCTATATCGTGCGCCTGTTCATCTACCACACCGAGGCCAACGAGGAACTCCAACCGAAGCGCGACATCCTGAAGGCTCAGTTCACCCTGATGGCCCGGCGTCTCTGGCTCGGCATCACCATTCCCTCCATGCTGCTCACCACCGCGAGCGGGGCGTGGCTCCTGACCGACCAAGACATCTCCCACACGCCTTGGCTGCACCTGAAATTCGTCCTACTGTTGCCGCTCTTCCTCTATCATTTCCACTGCGGCTGGATTCGGAAAAAACTCGCCGCCGATGTCATCCCGTTCACGGCTCCCCAGCTCCGCACCTACAACGAAGTAGCAACCTTTCTCCTTGTCGGCATCGTGTTCACCGCCGTCACCAAAAGCGTGAGCACCGGCCTGTGGTCGCTCGTTGGCTGCGCCGCTGTTTTTGTCGTGCTCGTCGTTTTCCTCCGTCGCAAACTTCAGGGGAAATCCTAGGAAAAATCTCCGCCGTGACGATCCCTGTTCTCATCACCGACCTCGCCACCCGCGCCGACGACCTGTTGGTCGGCGTCACAGACCGCACGGTCGCACGCGCGCTCCTCCAGGAGGAGCTCACGCTCGACTATCCGGATCTGACGCCGGCCCGCCGCGCCGAGATTGTCGCAGGTGTCATCACCGCGCTCGAACGCGACGATTTCTTCGGCTGGGAATTCTGCGGTGATCCCTTCGCCGATGAGCCCGAGCCGGCCGACGCCGAGGATCTCTGATTTCCGTCCCACGTCCCACTTTTTCCCGCATGTCACCGGCCCTCGCCGCTCCTCCAGTCTTAATCGCGATTCTCGCCTTCAACGCGCGCAACCAACTTGCCGTGCGCCGTCTCGGCTCCAAGGCTGGCCTGCCCTTCACCGGCACCGATCTCGCGATGGCGACCGCGCGCCTCGAGTCGTCATTTGCGGTTCACACCGACCCCGTAGAATATTTCACCGCTGACGCCGGTGGCCGTAGCTACCAGGTATTCTTCACGCGCGCCGAGGGCGCGCCCGGCGACAGCGAGATCGCCTTCCAATCCCTCGACGCCCTCGCCGCCACGCCCGCCGGTCTCGCGCCGTCGCTCGCAGTCCTGCTGGAGAAACTGGAACCGCACCTCGTGGACATCCCGTATCTCCACCTCGGCGAAAACGATTTCATCTACAAGTTCCGCCCCGCGCAGGAGCGCAACGCCGCCATCTACGCGCAAGATCCGGCCGCCAGTGCGCTCTACCAATCGCAGTTGTGCGTCGCCATCAAAGCGCTCGCCCGCCGCCATGAGCGCACCGCCGATGCGCCCGTCACCCTCGATTTCGGCGCCGCGCGCTACGTCATCCCAAGCCACTTCGGCTTCTGTCTCGGCGTGAAAAACGCCATCGAGCGCGCCTACGAGACGCTCGCCGAAAATCCCGGCAAGCGCGTGTTCATGCTCTCCGAGCTAATCCATAATCCCTTCGTCAACGAAGACCTGCTCCGCCGCGGTCTCCGTTATCTCCAAACCGACAAGGGCCACGCTTACACCCTCGACGGCACCCCCGGTTCGCCCGAGCTCTGGGACACCCTCACACCCGAAGATATCGTGATCATCCCGGCCTTCGGCGCCACCGACGAAGACAAGCGCCGCCTCGTCCGCCGCGGTCTCGCCGTAAGCCAATACGACGCCACATGCATGCTCGTGGAAAAAGTCTGGAAAGCCGCCCGTGCCTACGGCCGCGAGGGCTACACCGTTATCATTCATGGCAAGAGCGAGCACGAGGAGACCAAGGCCACGTTCTCCAACACCCGCCGCTACGCGCACGCCGTCATCGTCCGTAACCTCGCGGAAACCCATCGCCTCGCCGAGATCATCGCCAGCGACGACCCGGCCGTGCGCGCCCGTTTCTACGAGATCTTCGCCGGTAAACACACGCCCGGCTTCGACGTCGACCGCGATCTCAACCGCGTCGCCATCGTCAACCAGACGACGTTGCTCATGAATGAGACCCTCGAAATCATCGAGCACCTCCGCAGCGTCTATCGCGCGAAGTTCGGCGACGATCTCCGCGTGGGCGGCACCAGCCGCCGCGACACGCTCTGCTACGCGACCCAGGTCAATCAGGACGCTCTCAGCCGCGCCCTTGCCGAGCCGCTCGACGCGGCCTTCGTTATCGGCGGGAAAAATTCTTCCAACACCTACCAGCTCTTCCGCCTCTGCGAGCAGAAGCTCGGCGCCAAGGCCTTCTTCATCCAGAGCGAGGCCAACATCCTCTCGCGCGATGCGGTGGAGCACTACGTTTACGGCGGGGGCGGCAGCGGCCACACCGAGTCGCGCACCCTCTGGGCCAACTGCGTCGCTCCAAAACGCGTGCTCATCACCGGCGGTGCCTCCTGCCCCGATGGCATCATCCAGCAGGTGATCACGCGCACGAATTCCTTTTTTCCCGCCGAGCAGTTGCGCAGCGTCGGGCTGGTGCTGGCAGATCTGCAATAGCCTCAGGCCGTTTTCAAGGCGCACACGCGGCGCGTGTGCAGCACGAGCCAGCCCCAGAAAAACGCGCTCACCAGCAGCGAGACGGGCAACACCCAAAGCGTCGCCTGCTGCAGACTCCCCCAGCGATCCGAGAGGTAGCCCACGAGTTTGGGCGACCACAGATCGCCCAGCAGGTGGATCGTAAAAATAGACGCCGCCATGGCGCACGCGCGCATGGCCACGGGCACCGTTTCGAGGACGAGCGTGTTTACCGGACCGGTGGCGAGAAACAGCAGCCCCATCGCCGCGATCAAAGCGACCTTGGCCAGTGCCAGATCTTGAATGGAAAACGCCGCCCACGCCGCCGGCGCCGCCGCGAGCGAACTGAGTGCGAGCACCCACGCATAGCCGACGCCCGTGCGCTTTTGCCACGCCGTCGCCGCGTAGCCGCCGATGAGAGTCGCGATCAGCCCGGTTACCACCAACGACAGGCCAAAAAACTTCCCCGCCGATTCGACGTCCATCCCGTGCACCCGATGCAAAAACGTCGGTGCCCAAAACGCAAAACCGCCGAGTGCGGCCGTCTGCGCCACGTAACCCGCGACCACGAGCACGTAGCTCGGGAAGCGAAAAAGCGTGAGATAGACGCCCCACCCCGCCGGCGCGGCATTTGCCGCGGGAACAACGGTCTCCATGGCCCCGCGCGCCGGTTCACGCAGCAACAGCAGCCCCAGCGCCAGTAACAGCCCCGGATAGCCCGCCCACAAAAAAGCCGACCGCCAGCCGTAGCGCGCCGCCATGAAACCGCCGAGGATGAACCCCAACGCCGAGCCCACCGGGATCGCGAGGTAGAAGATGGAGATGGCGTTGTTGCGTCGTGCCGCGGGGAAAAGATCGGCGATCCAGCCGGGACTGATTGTGCCGAAACTCGCTTCACCGAATCCGACCAGCACCCGGAAGAAAATGAGCGATCCGAGCGTCCCCGTGTGTCCACAGAGCAACGTCCCGAGACTCCAGACAAACACCCCCGCCGCGATCAGCCAGCGCCTCGACATCCGGTCGCCCAGATAGCCAAAAATCGGCGCCGTCAAAAAATACCCGAGCATGAATGCGGTCGCGATGGTGCCGGCCTGCTCGTCGTTGAAGCGCAACTCCGCCTGCAGCGAGGGCAGCACGGCGGCGAGCAACTGGCGGTCGAGATAGTCGAGCAGGTTAAGCCCCGTCAGCACCGTGAGCGACACCATGGGCCAGGCGGGTTTGCTGGAAATCACATCGAGAAGGCAATCCGTCGGTCTCGGCAATGCAAAGACGGAAACGGCCTGGACTCGCGTCGCCCGCTATTTGTAACCCAATCAGGCCAAGCCGCGTCGCGCGAAAGCCCGGGCCGAAACTCAAAAACGGAACGTCATGCCGGCACGCAGGCCGTTCAGGTTGTTCAGATCAATCTTCGTTGAGTAATTCGCGTTCGTGCTGGCGATCGTCTGATCGTAGCTGCCGGTCGCCTGATAAACCGCGCCGATATAAAAACCGGTGCGCTCCGTGGCATCAAATTGCAGCGTGGCATCCGCGTAGTAGCCCACCAGAAACTTGCTGGTATCGTCTTTGACGCTGTCCTTGATCTCTGAGCCCGTATCGGGCAGGAACGCTTCGTCCACCGAATAAGTGCTGCCGGCATAAACCACGGCCAGACCCGCGCTGACCGAGGCCTTCAAACGCGAAGTGAACTGCATGGTGAGCGCCGGACCCGCCCGGGTCGTGAAATAGGCACCCTTAAGTTTCCAGCGGTTCCGCACGCTGGTGGAATCCGTCGTCACCGTTCGGCTCCGATCAACCGGTTTGTTGCCAAGCAGCGTGGTGGTGTCGGCCGTGTCGCTGCTCGTGGTGCCATCGGAATTGGTGACTGTGGTCGTGGTGGAGGAAGGCGCCGAATAAGGCGCGGCGGGAGGAAGCCGGCCGTAGAGACTGTAGGTATCCGTCACTGTGGTGAGATTGGCTTTAACCCCACCATTCATCGACGAAGCAATGTCGTTGATGCCCACGCCCGCAACGATGCTCCAATCGAAACGCTTAAAAACCTTGCCCATGTCATAGGCGACCGCGAGTTCGACGCCAGAAGTGCGACCGGCATTCTGGCTGCGAATCGTTGAATCGGTGATTGCGGCCAAATAAGTGTGAAAAGTCATGTAGCCATCGACCAGCTGCTTGTCCGAACCGTAAGCCCAGGTGTTGGTCTTGCCGTCATTCGGCACCGGGATGGTGGTGCTGGTGCCGTCGCCGTTGTCCACGGCCGTCGTGCGAGCATCGGCGGTGACACTGCCGTCGTGATAGAGGCGCGTTTCGTTCGCGTTGGTCGCCGTGCCGACGTTCTCAGAAGCGAGCAAATTGCCCTTGCCGGAAAAAGAGGTTTTCGGGCCGCTGAGATTACGGAACCCGAATTGCAGGGTCGATTTCGGGACGTAGATATATTCGTCGAGATTCGAGAAATCCGGAATTTCCGTGGGCGGGGCTTGGCGCTCTTCCTGGGCCTGCAACGAGCAGGCGGCGATGGCGCAGAGGGAAAAAACCAGGCGAAGGGATTTCATGCAGGAAAGGAGGGTGCCATCTGGGACGGCAAGAAGGAGGAAATGTTGCCTGAAAGTTCAAGCACCGCGCCAGCCACGTCAACGCGCGATTCACAGGCCGGAACGCTTGCGCCGAACGCTGGAGATTACTCGTTGAACTCGTCGCGGACGCGGACCGCCTCGTCCTCGGCCTTGAGCGCGGCCGCCGCGGTCGGATCGAGCCGGGCTTCGGCTTCACGCACCCGGCGCTCGCGTGCCCGCATATCATCCGACTTCTGGTCGAGCTGGATCTCTTTCTCCTGCTGGCTCTGCACTTTCTCAAAAAGTTTGGCTTCGCTCTCGTCAAGAAACTGCTCGCGGTCACGGATACCCTGTTTCGCCTCGGCGAGGCTGATTTGCTGGCGTTCAAGCTCGTCTCTCAGCTGAACCAATGCGGCTTTTTCTTCGGCGGAAATCGGTGCGGCCGGGGCGTGCTGGCGCGAGGCTGCGAGGAGTTTTTCGCGAGCCAAGAGCAACGCTTCAAGTTCGTAAAGTTCACGCTCGCGCTCGGCGAGGCGTTTTTCGGTCTCACCGATCATACGCTCACGCTCGGCAAGCTTCAGCTCAAGATTCCGCATGGAGCGCTCAAGGTCGGCAATTTGAGAATCTGCCAAGCGCGCCGGCGTGCCAAAAGGCGAGCGCGTCGCCGAAACGATCGCTTGGATCGATTGCCTGGCCGCGACAGAGGCCTCGGAAATTTCCATCGGTGGCCGGGTTAATCCGCGGCGGCGGGGCAGCGCAAGGACCGGCGGCATGGAGCCGGGACGTGGGGACGAGGAAAAACGGTTGTCTGCTGAATCAGCCATGAATGGGCGCCGCACCGGGCGCGCTATCCCCGAGTAGTCAAGTTTGCCGAGGCGGCAAGACTACTTCTTAAAAAGGCGGGAAAGCGCACCAAAAAATCCGGATTGCGTCCCCGTCGTAGCCACGGCCCCGCGAACTCGCGGCTTGAGCAGAGCAGCCGCTTTTTGCTCGAGCATCGGATCGTTGAGCACGACGAAATGACGCGCCAGGGTCGCGGGGGACGAGGCATCGCGCGCAAGCATATTGAACTGGTCGCCAAACCAAATCTTAGCTGCTTCGGCGTGAGCGTAAGGATCAGCCGCCCGCGTCGCTTGGGCCAGAGCTTCGACGAGATGCAGCCCCTTGCTACCCGTCCGGAATGGCAATACCTCGGAGAGAGAGGATTCGTCGACGTGGGAAAGCGCGTTGAGCAGTTTCCGAAAATCTCCGCCCACGATTACGCTTTGCGACATAGCCTGCGCAAACACCGCGAACTCCTGCAAGGTCGTGAGTTTTTCGAGGCGGCAAAAATCGAGGGTGTCGACATTCAGCGCGGTCAGCCTGACCGGGAAATCACCGGGAATCTCAAGCTTGGCGAGATTCTTGAGAAGACCATTATTACGCGCGGCGGATTCAGCCGTCTGCTCGACCATCTCACCGAACGGATTGTCGAACGCCAGGGTTTCGCGCAGAATCAAGACAAGTTGGTCAAAGCGTTCCGTCGGCTGCCCCTTGAGCACCAGCATCTCTTGCACTTCCGCAAAAGTGAGATCGACGTATTTGGCCGGCGTCTCGTCCTTCCCTTTCATCGGCCAGTCGGGGCCATCAAGATTTTGCGCGAGACTGCTGAGCTGGGTGTCGATCATGATCGACTCGGCAAATGCCTTGCGGACCTCGTCCCAATCTTTGGCAGTGGCAAGTGGAGCAGGCATAAAACGGGTTCTCAGGCGGCCGGATTTTGCTGGATGATTTCGCTGGCGAGCTTGCGGTAGTCGTTAATGACGTTGTCCGCACCCGGACCGACATCGGCCCCTTCCACGCTCACGAGCGCGACGGGCAGACCCAGCGCAACCGCACGCCGGACGATCATGGCATCACGAATTTGGGTATTGAAAATCTTGGCCGCAGCCGCCGCGCGCTTGGCGGTGCGAAATTGATTTAGGCGGAGTTGCATGCGCATCTTCGGCACCTCGATATCCACGCCCGCCTTGATCGAGTTAAAGATCACGCCCTGCACCTGAGCTGGCACGCCCATCGCCGCCTTGCGGAAGCTGGCCGACAACTGGTGAAACTTGTGAAGCTTTTCCACCAGCAGCGTAAAGCCGATCAGGCTGAGCGCGTCAGGGTTCGACGGCACATAAATTTCGTTGGACGTAAACACACCGCATTGCGACGCCCGCAGAATATTGGGCGGACAATCAAACAGGATGAAATCGTAGTTGCTCTCGATCGTGGCCACCTGCTCATAAAACTGGAGGTAAGGCGGACGTTTCGGATCGCCTGTGTATTCACTTTCAAGGTCCACGAGGTTGAAACTCGTCGGCACGAGATCGAGGCCGGGAAGCAACTTTTCGCCGGATTTCCCTTCGACCACGTCCTTGATGATGAGATCTTTCACCTGTGCTTTTCCCGGTTCGAAGATCGAGTAGATCGCACCCGTGCCATCGACATTAACCTTGTTCCACCGCTCCAATTTCATCAACCAAATGCTCGCGTTTGATTGGGTATCGAAGTCGAACAAGAGCACTTTTTTTCCAAGCTTAGCCAATGCGGCTGCGGTGTTAACGATCAGGGAAGTTTTTCCCACACCACCCTTGTAATTAATGAAACTGATTTTACGCGCCATGCGGATAGAACTTCGAGGACATCCCGGAATGCCCCTACGTCAAGATGCGAACCTAGATCTTGGATCTTCGGAAAAATAAACCCGGCTTTTTCGAGATCTATTAACAATTGCGCTCATTTTTTCGGATCACGTATCACGGGTTGAGGATTGATCTGACACCAACGTGCCGCTTTCACCGGAAATGCGTTTTTGGTTTTTCCTGTGTTGCTGGACGGGATCGACGCTCGTCGCCGCCGTTCCAGCCGAAGTCCGACAGGCGCTCCAAGCGTTTCGCACCGAGGGCCCCAAGGGCTGGTCTTTTACGCAAACGACTTCCGCCGAGGGCCGGCAACTCGTGGAGCATTACGACGCCGGTCAGCCAGAGTTTCGTCGCTGGACACTCATAACTCAGGACAGCCAACCCCCTTCCGCCTTGGATACGAAAAATTATCGAGAGAAATTCACGCGCCAATCCCGCGGCGGCGACGGCCCCCGCCTAAACCAACAGATTGACCTCGCCACGTTGACGACGCTCGCCGACACCCCGGACCAAACGACTTTCACGGCCCGCCTCAAAACCCCCGAAAACGGTGACCGCACCGCGGCATTTTTGCGCGCGATCTTCGTGTGGAACAAAGGCAGCCAAACGATCAAATCTTTCACGATTGAAAGCATCGAGAGTTTCTCACCCACCCTGGGCGTGAAAATCGCGGAGATGCGCACCACCATGACCTACAGCCGACCTTCGGCGGATCGCCCCAGTCTGCTCGAAAACGTGACCACTCGGCTTCGCGGTCGCGCCTTCTGGCTCAAGTCGCTCGATGCGGACATGATTGTAGAATACAGCGATTATAAACCCGCCGTCGCCCCGCACCGCCCGAGAAATAAATAGTAACTACGCCCTTTCGCGATCCCCGCCCTCGCGTTAAATACATATTCCCATCAAGCTCCTTGACTACCCTCGACACCTGAGGGAAACCCCTCACTCCACCAATTCAACCCACCAGCCTTGTGAACAGCCTGCCATTTCGCTGGAAACTTACCCTCCTCATCCTGCTTGTTTGCACGATCTCGCTGGGCGTTTCTTTTGTTGGTTTCTACATCTACGATGGAATTCGCTTTCACGATGAGCTGGATCGGCGGGTCGACTCAGCCAAGCGTTTAGTCCTAGACCGAGCTGTCGTCGCCATCGAAAATAACGCCGACAAACCCGACATTCACCTCCAATTTTTGAAGAGTGAGGCCGAGATCGTATCCGCCGCCGTTTACGGTGCCGACGGACGGCTCCTATCAAAGTATATTAAGGTAGGCGCAACGGAGTTTATCCCCCCCCCACAGCGTTTCAGCACGCTTTTCAACACCGACCGCACCGTCGTCCTCACACCCATTCGCAATAAGGATCAGCGTGTTTTAGGCACCCTCTTCATCAAAGCCGACGCCAATGCAGTGAAGGACGCGCGCGTCGGCAATCTCGTGCGCGGCGCCGGCGGCATTTTACTGATCTCCACCCTATTCGCCCTTGTCGTCGCCTACTTTTTGCAAGGCCGCATCTCGAAACCCATCACGCTCCTCGCCACCGCGGCTCGCGAGGTCGCGACCAAACAAGATTTCACCGTCCGTGTCCCCCAGACCTCGACCGACGAAATCGGTGTTCTGATCGCGTCGTTTAACTCGATGCTCGCGACCATCCAGCACCGCTCTGCCGAACTCGAAACGGCCAAATTTTCGCTCGAAGACGCCAATAAAACTCTGGAGAGAAAAGTCCATGAACGCACCGCCGAACTCGGCAGCGCCCTCATGACCGCCCGCGAAGCCAGCCACGCCAAGAGTTCTTTCCTGGCGAAAATGAGCCACGAACTTCGCACCCCGCTCAATGCCATTATCGGCTACAGCGAACTCCTGTCAGAGGACAGCAACGACGATTCCGTAAAAGACGACCTGAGCAAGATACTCAGCGCCGCCCGCCACCTTCTCGGCCTCATCAACGACGTGCTCGATCTCTCAAAGATTGAGGCCGGCAAAATGGATCTCTACATCGAACCTCTCGATTTATGGACTGTCGTGCAGGAAATCGCCGGCCTCGTAACGCCGCTGTGCGAGAAACGGCACAACACACTCACCGTCGATTGCTCCGACGCCATCGGGGTCGTCCACGCCGACGCCACCAAACTGCGCCAGATCCTCCTCAATCTTCTCAGCAACGCCTCCAAGTTCACCGAGGCCGGCCGTGTCACCATGAAGGTCACCCGCGGCCCTCTAGCTGGCGAAGACTGGATTCAGATCGATGTCGCTGTCACCGGCATCGGCATGACCGAGGAGCAGATGAGCCGCCTTTTTCAAGCTTTCACCCAAGCAGACGCCTCCACGGCCAGCAAATACGGCGGCACCGGCCTCGGCTTGGCCATCTGGCGTCAATTCGCGCGAATCATGGGCGGCGAAGTCTGCGTCGGCAGTGGACCCGGCGCAGGTTCCACGTTTACCCTTCGCATGGCCGCCCCGGTGCG
>JACMRG010000224.1 GCA_014376585.1 Opitutaceae bacterium
ACGCGAAACCCGCCGGCACCAGCCGCTCGCTCTCCTGAAAAACGCGCAACACCCGCCCGCTCACCGGCGACGTGATAATTAACGGCTCGCCTCCCCCCGTTACGCCAACCACTCCGTCCGCGCCCGCCCCGCCGCGCGCCGGTTGTCCACGCAGCAACAGCGCCCGCGCCTGCGCGACCTCAAACTCCGCAATCTGACCCGCGAACTCCGCCGCGCGTTCTTCCTGCGCCGTCGTCGTCGCGCGCATTTCCGCCGCGTCGAATTCTTGCCGCGAAAGCGTGCCTCCGGTAAAAAGCGTTTTCTGCCGAACCAGATCGTCGCGCTGCATCTTCGCATTCGCGCCGGCGCGCGCGCGCTGCGCGTCCGCCCGTGCGACCGAGGCTTCCGCCGCACGCACCCGCGCCCCGGCTTGGGCGAGGCTGCGGGCGTCCAGCAGATCGGCGCCACCCGACTCCAGCACCGCTATCACCGTTTTGCCCGCTTCGACGACCGCGCCCGCTTTCCAATCAATCCGCCGCAACTGACCCGCCACCGGACTCGCGATCACATAGCGATTCTTCACGCGCGTCATGCCCTCCTCGTTGACCGTCACCGCGAGATCCCCGCGCGTGATTGTCGCCAGCTCTGCCGGCAACGGCTTCGGCCAGAGACCGACGACGACCAGCGCGATCAGCAACGCGCCACCGAACCACGGCAGGCGGCGGGTCCAACGGCGCGTCGTGGCGCCATTTCTATTTTTGCCAACAGGACCGGCGGGCGAGGGGAGGGGAGCGTTCATCGGGAAAGTGATTTGATGTTCAAGTATCTAAAAATGATCAGTCGCGCGCCTTCAGCACGCCCACGAGATCAAGTTGATCGAGCCGGCGGCATGCGAGCAACGCCGAGACGAGCGAGGCCACCGCCACGACGAGCACCGCAAAAGCGTAGTTGGCCGGCGTGAGGATGAGCGGCAGACGCACGAACTCGGTGTTCACGCTCGCGAGGATGAGTCGCGCAAACCCCGCGCCGATCACCAAACCACACGGCATCGCGAGCAACGTCAGCACCGCCAGCTCGCCCACGAGCACGGCGCCGACTTCGCCGCGCGTGAAACCGATCACGCGGAGCGTCGCGAGTTCGCGCTGCCTTTCACTGAGCGAGATCCGCGCGCTGTTATAGACGATGCCGAACGCGACCACCGTCGCGAACGTGAGATAAATCTGCTGCAGCAAGCCGATGCTCTGAGCCGTCGTCTCGCGAAAGCCTTCGCGGATGCGGTTTTTGACGACCACGCTCACGGCTCGCGGCGACGCCTTCACCGCCTCGAGAAAATTAACCCACTCGCCGGCGCTCACGCTCATGTAGGCGCCGCTCACGCGATCCCCCTCACCGAGCAACCGGTTGAGCGCGCCGATTTCCATGTAGGCCGCCGTGCCCGCAAAATCTTCCGCGAGCGCCACAATGGGGACCGTAAATTGCGGGCGCTTCCCTTCGAGGACGCGCACCGAGATCGCCTCACCGGGTTTTACTCCGAGCACTTCCGCGAGCTTCGCCGAAAGCACGAGCCCCTGCGCCGGCAGGGTGAGCTGGCGGTCGCTCGCATCGATCACGCGATAAAGTTCCGCCCGCGCCGGGAGGCCCGTGATGGTCAGCCGGCGGAAATGGTTCCCCGCGCGCAGCTCCACCGCCGCACCGCGCACGGGCTCGGCCAGCACGACGCCCGGCAACGCGCGGAAATCAGCGAGCGCGCGCGCGGGACCGGGCTCGATCAGCGCGACAAAAACCGTCTGCCGCTGAATCATGTCCCACTGGTAGTCGAGGACGTGGCCGATGCCGTCGCGAAACGCATTCGGCACGACCAGGATCCCCGTAGCCAGCGCCAGCGCGCCCATCGTGAGCAACGACCGCGCCGGCCTCCGCTCGATGTTGCGCAGCGCCATCCGGAATGTCGCCGTGAACGCCCGGCCCAGACCAAGCCGCTCGACGAGCGCGGGCCGGTAGCTCGAGGGCGGCTCAGGGCGCATCGCTTCGGCGGGAGGCAGGCGCACGGCGGCCCGCACCGCGCCCACCACGCCGATGATCGCCGCGACCATGCTCACGATGATGGCCATGACCACGACCGACGTCGCGAGGTGGAACTCCAGTGCCGGAAAGCGGAAAAACAGATGATACATCTCCACCAGCCGGTGCCCGAGCGCGACGCCGCCCACCGTGCCGAGCACCGTGCCGCCGACGACGATCACCAGGGAGAACTTCAGATAGTGGCCGCCAATCTCCCAATTGGAAAAACCGAACGCCTTCAAAATCGCGATCTGCTCCCGCTGAAGTGTGATTTGCCGGCTCATCACCGCATTCGTCATGAACGCGGCAACGCTGAGAAACACCAGCGGGAAGCCGATGGAGAGTCCCTGCAGAATCTTGATCTCGTCGCGCACGCGCGTGTGCGAAGGATGTGATTCGCGGCCATACGCGCCACGTCCGCCGTAGGGCCGCAGCACCTGATCGACTGCCGCGATCACCTCCGCTTCCGAGGCTCCGGGAGCGAGCCGGAGCGAGATATTGTTAAACGCGCCGTCGAGATTGCTGGCCGTCGCGAGCTCTTTGTAGGGCATCCAAAAAACGCCGTAGGTTTTATTGTTCGGCAGCGCCGCTCCCGGTGGCGCTTCAAAAACGAATTCGGGGGAGAGGACGATGCCCGCCACGCGAAAATTCTGTCGCCGCCCGTAAAGCACCGCAGCGATTCTGTCGCCGGGATGGAGGTTGTTCGCTTCAGCGAACGCCTCGCCCGCGAGAATCTCGCCCATGGATTCACGCCCCAGGAGAATACGGCCGCTGCGCAGGTGCAGGCGGTTCAGAACGAGTTCGCCTTGCTCAGGCAGTGATTGGACGAGGCCGGTCGCGGGTTCGATCACGCCGGGAAGATCGAGCGTCACCTGCAACGCGATTCCGGTCTGCACCGCGGCCACCCCGGGAATTGCGGCAAGCTGCGCGGCGACGGAGTTGGGCGCGCGCTTAAGGCGGGCAAAGATTTCCGCGAAGCGATTTTCGCGATAGTAAGTGTCCCGCGTGTTCTCCAACGACGCGATCAGGCTGCGCGTCATGATCATCATCGCGAGCCCGCACGCCATCACGAGCGCCACCGCGAGCGCCTGGGACTTCAACGCGCGCAGGTCGCGGAGGAGCTTGAGGTCGAGGAGCGACATGGCCGGCGGCACCGCGTTTTACCACGCGAGACTCGTCGCGGCCACGCGGGTGGCATTGCGCTTTTCGCCGGTGATGTGGCCGTCGGAAAGCGTGAGCACGCGGTCCGCCATGCCCGCCATCACGGAATTATGCGTGATGATCAACGTGAGTGTGCCGAGGTCGCGGTTGATGCGCTCGATCGCCTCGAGCACCGCCATACCGGTGCGCACATCGAGCGCGCCCGTGGGTTCATCGCACATGAGCACGGCGGGGCGTTTCGCGATGGCGCGGGCGATGGCCACACGCTGCTGCTCGCCGCCGGAAAGCTGCGCGGGAAAATGATCCATCCGCGCGCCGAGGCCCACGAGTTGGAGGGCTTCCTCCGGCGCCATCGGATCGGCGGCAATCTCCGTGATCAGGGCCACGTTTTCCCGCGCCGTGAGGCTCGGGATGAGATTGTAGAACTGGAAAACGAAGCCCACGGCATCACGCCGATAGCGCGTGAGCCCGGCCTCGTCGGCGCGGCCCAGATCCCAGCCCCGATAGAACAGGGTGCCGCTCGTGGGCGTGTCGAGGCCACCCAGGAGATTTAACAGCGTGGATTTGCCACTGCCGGAAGCCCCGAGCACGACGACGAATTCACCGGCGCTGCAATCGAGATCGACCCCAGCGAGCGCACGGACGACGGCATCACCGTCTCCGTAGGTCTTCGTAAGCGCACGCGCGTGAAAAACCGATGAAGGAGAAAGCTCAGACGGTGGCGTGGCGGTGGCCATGATATTCCCACCTTCTGTAGCGGCGCTCCGACTCGCAACGCCCAAAGGCGCATGGGGCTCCGGGGTGGGCGGCGCGCGGCCCGCACGGCCCACCCGCATAAAAACCTAAAAGACCGCGGCCATCGCTCGCGGTCTTTCATTAAAGAAAAGCCGGCGCAACGGCCGGAGCTTTAGAAGAACGTGTAATATTTGTTCTCCGAAAGGCGCTGGAGGAGGAGCGCCAGTTCCATCGCGTGATAATCACCCCACATCGAGGACTCGCCGCAGGGGACTTTCCGGCCCTTCGGAATGTGATCCCAGCCGTTGGGGCGGTGATAGACGCTGTGCAACAGGAGACCCTGATGCTTTTTATCGGTCGAGAGATACGGCTCGGTGAAGAGTGTGTCGGCGATCGTGAGGCCGGCTTGGAAATACTTTTTGCCGGCGGCTTTCTCGCCATTGGCCTCGAGCCAGCGACCGAGACGGAGCATACCCTGCGCGGCGATCGCGGCGGCGGAACTGTCCACCGGCTCGTGGGCGTTGAACGGATCCGCGGGGCGCTTCGTGAAATCGCCGAGTTTGTGCGTGTTGAGCGCGGCGCTGTCCCAGTAGGGGATGCCGTCCTTCGCCGAATAACCGTCGATGTAGTAGTCGCTCGTCGCCTTCGCGGTCTCGAGGAAGAGATCGGTGACGGCGCGGCGTCCGCCCACGGCGTCGAGATCGGAGCCTTTCACCGTGTCGAGGAACTCAAGCTGCTCGGCGTAGCCCGTGATGATCCACGCGGCGCCGCGCGTCCAGGTCGTGAACGGCGAATAACCCTGCTGCGACGACGGGCAGCGGAACTGGCCGTCGTTGCGATTGAACACACTCTCATGCGCCACGCGGCCGCGCACGTCGTAGCTGTCGCGGCCCTGACCATAGAACACATTGAAACGCGCCGTCGTCGCGGCGTGCTCGATGGCGCGGTGCAGCAGATTCGTAGGCTTGTCGCCCTCGCCCATGAGCGCGTGGCCGAGCTGATGCGCGACGACCAGCGAACGCATCGAGCGGATCGTATCCGCGAAGAGCGATTGCGGGCCGTTGAACGAGTAAACGTAACCGCTCGGCGCGACGCCCGCGGCGCCGGGAATCGGCGACCACGGTTGTTTATACCGCGTCGTGGCATAACGCGCGGCCTGCACCGCGCCCGAGGCCTTCAGTGCGATCTCGGTGTAGTCGAGCTCGGCCTGGTTGAAACGCGTTTTGCCCTCGAGCATGAGGCGGCGCTGGTTGCCGTAGGTGGAGACATTGTTGAAACCGTGATCGTGCACGCCGACGTGGGAAACGTGCGAAGCCATGTGGCGCACGGTCTTCACGCGGCCGCGCTCCAGCATCGCAGTGTCCCCGGTGGCGTCGAAGTGCAGGAACGCCATGCCAAACTGAAACCCCTGGGTCCACTCGGTCCAGCCGCGCGAGGTGTATTTCCCCTCGACGGTAAACACGGGCGTGCCCTTCGCGGGGTCCCAGGCGGCGTCGAGGGCGCGGATTTTTTCACCGGCGAGTTCGAACACGCGGGCAGTTTTTTTCGTAAGCTTGGCCGGGGTGAGGGTGGCGTTGATTTTCATGGCAAGAGCGACGAGAGAACCACGAACCGCGCGGACTGCACGAAAGTTTTTAGGCCGCCACGCGACCGCGTCGGAAGTAGCGCCGGCATCTCGCCTGCCCCCTCACGATATTGCCGGTATGATGCCGGCGCTACCTTTGCCCCGTCCCTGCGGGGCTTGCACGCCGCACCGTCCCGCGGGACACTCCGCACCATGCCCCCGGTGCTAGAACAATTCGTGAAAGCGTTCATCCCGCTGTTCGTCGCCATCGACCCCATCGGGCTCGCCGCGATCTTCCTGGCGTTGGGACAGGGCGTGCCGGCCGACCAGCGCCGCCGTATCGCGAAACAGGCGACGTGGACGGGTGGGGGAGTGGCGCTGCTCTTTTTGTTTCTCGGGCAGACGATTTTCGCCGCCGTCGGCATCACCGTGAGTGATTTCCAAATCGCGGGCGGGCTTATCCTCTTCATCCTCGCCGCGCGCGACCTCGTGCATTCCGCCGCCGAGGAACCGGCCAAGCTCGCCGATGACTTCGGCGTAGTGCCCCTCGGTATGCCTCTGATCGCCGGCCCAGCCTCGATCACGACGCTGATTCTCCTCGCACAGACGCTCGGCACGGCGATCTCGCTGGCGGCGCTCGCGGTAAATCTCGGACTCGTCGTGCTCGCCTTCGCCTACAGCGGACGGCTCGTGAAACTCATCAGCGCCACCGGCCTGCGCGCGATTTCCAAAATCATCTCGATGCTCCTCGCCGCCATCGCCGTGAACATGATCCGCAAGGGCTGGGCCGGCTAGCCGGCTTTGTTTTCTTTTCTTAGCTTTTACCCCACCTATGAATCCCCACGTCCGCCACTCCTTGTTCTTCACTGTTGCTGGCCTCCCCCTGCTTGCCGGCTGCTCCAGCGCTCCCACCGCCATGACTCCGCCCGCCGAGCTCCCCGGAATCTCCGCAGCGGTCCAACCGGCCCTCGACGCACACGAAATCGCCGGCGCCATCACGCTCGTCATCACCCGCGAAAAAATCGTCCACTTCGAGACCCACGGCTTCGCCGACCTTGCGACGAAACGCCCGATGACGCCCGACACGATGTTTAACATCATGTCCATGACGAAGCCCATGACCGCCACCGCCGTCCTCCTGCTGCAGGACGAGGGCAAGCTGAACCTCGCCGATCCCGTCGCGAAATACATCCCCGAGTTTGCGGCGCTAAAAACTCCTTCCGGCCAGCCCGCCAACCTCACCCTCCAGCAAATCCTCACCCACGTCTCCGGCCTAGGCGAAGCCCCTGCCGACGCCGCGCGCGACGCCCGCACCCTCGCCGACCTCGTGCCGCTGTGGATCGCCGCCCCGATGAACTACGAGCCCGGCGCCAAGTGGCGCTACTGCCAGTCGGGCATCAACGCCGCCACGCGTGTGGTCGAGGTCGTGAGCGGCCAGACCTTCGACGAATTCCTCCGCACCCGCCTCTTCGTTCCCCTCGGCCTCCAGCACACCACGCACTACCCCAGCGCCGACCAACTCCCGCTCATCGCCACGCCGTATTCCAAAAACAAAACCACCGGCGCACTCGAAGTGTTCGCCGCCCCGCCACCCGCACGCGGCACGCGTCCGCCCACTGGCAACGCCGGCCTCTACTCCTCCGCCCGCGACTACGCCCGCTTCTGCCAGATGCTCCTCAACGGTGGCACCCTCGACGGCAAACGCTACCTCTCGCCCGCCGCGATGAAACTACTGTCCACGCCCCAGACCCCCGCTGACATGCCCACCGGATTTTTCCAAAACGACACCTACGGTCAACGCGGCGCCAACTACGGCTGGGGCATCGCCACCTGCGTCTTGAAAACCCCGCACCCCGGCTTGGCCGCCATGCTCTCGCCCGGCACCTTCGGCCACGGCGGCGCCTGGGGCACGCAGGCTTGGATCGATCCCGTGCGCGGCGTCGCCTACGTGCTCATGGTCCAGCGCACCAACTTTCCCAACAGCGACGCCAGCGAAGTCCGCCGCGCCTTTCAACAGGCGGCGTCCGATGCGCTGGCGAAGAAGTAACCCGGCTCCTTGAGAGCGGCGATGCCGCTGAACCAAACTTCCAATCGAGCACTTAGCGAATCAACGTCGCACCGGGTATTCCCGTGTCGAAGGTCGCCAATTTGAGCCGGGCCGAAGCCGCCACCTGCATGAGATGAGCATCGGTCGTGAGTCGGTTCTTAGTAGCCCACGCCGGTAATTTGGGCGCCGGTGGTTCCGCCACATACCCGTCCAATCCGCGCCGGATATGGTCAAGAGCCGCAGCCGCCTGCACCGTATCAAGTCGAAACCCCTGCATCGAAATTCGCACGAAACCCAGTTCAGTGATCGCACACGAAAAAAGTCCGGCTCCCGGCGTGGCCTTGTTCCAAGTGTGAAACGTCCGGTGATCCTGCGCCGTCGGGTGATGCCACGCGATCAACGCGTTTACATCGAGGAGGGTATTTACGGGAAGTCGGCCAGACAGGCGGCGATTGCTCGCGCGTGACCATCGGTCCACCCTCGTCAGTCGCGCCGTAGGAAAGTCCGGAAATCGGGTGCTTTTTAATGACGCGCTTGCTGGTTTTTACGACAGTCGAACCGCCCAACGCCCGTTCGCGCAAAAATTTTGAGAGCGGGGCTTTTCGACCCTTTGCCTGCGATCGAATGGCGCGGGCCTCGGCTGGAGATACTTTGAAGGTCAGCGTGGGCATGACCGTATTACCGAAATTCGGCGTCCACCGCGTCAAGAAACGGGCTGCATTTTCGCCGCCACGAGGTCGTCGATCTCCGCCCGATGATCTTCGTAGTAGGCGAGACACTCATAAACCTGCGAACTCTTCAGATCGGGAAAGCTGCGGCACACTCGCCCCGTTCACGTCATGCACCCCACCGCGCTCGCGTCGCCTATCAACGGCGTTTTTCGTCAGATAGAATTACGGGATTCGCCGCTGATCCCAGTCACTTTGACTCCGCCGCTGTGCGTTTTTGTATCCATCGACCATCTCCTTCTAAAACCATTGTGAAGATAATATAGGAGTCATCTCTCATATTCGCTATATTACTCCGTATGCGGCTGTAAACTGGCGCGCTCGACGGAATGTTCGTGTAGCGATCTGGATTACGCCGAATGTCAGGAACCTGAGCCTTCAGGTAAGTTATGATCGCCTCTCGGTCTTCAACGGAAAAGGCATTCCAATCATCTTCGGGAATCCAAAGGCACGCCTTCGCCGAAGGAAAACCACTACCCCAAACATCGAGCTTCGCGTCTGAGGTTTTTGCGAGCACCTTCTCATGCAATATTTGACCTCGGTGAACTACGACAGGATCAAAACGCGGTTCAGCAGGAACCGAGGGCGGCTCAGAAACAGGCCCAGCTATCGGGGCAACCGCAGCACGCTTATTTTCCTTTTTCTCGCACGCTGCTAACAAAAACCCACATGCACCAAGAACTATAAAGCGTAGAAACGCGGGCATCGGGGATTTGAAGTATTGTTAGTCTTACACGGACAAATTTTGAGCATCCCTCGTTCGTCAGTTATCGTTGCCCAATTGAACTCCACACTTCGGGCAAAAATATCGATAACCACCTTTCAGCATAAAATAAAAGATGCCGGGAATTAAGAAGAACAATGATAGCAAGCAACCAACTGCGAGACTTCCGCGTGCTTTCTTTTCCGCAGGACCTTTGTAACCGCAGTTAGGATTTGGACAGATAATGTGCCGAGCCATATTATTACCCTACGCTTCCACTAAGACTGTAAATGGGAAGACTGAACTTACGCGATGCACGACTAGGCTCCTCTAGATTAGGCACATAGCAGAAGCCCATTAAAACCACGAGGCCGCGGCGCAACCAAACCGGGCCCTCACCCCCCAAACCCCGTCATCAGTTCCGCATAAATCTTCGCGCTCGCGACCAGCTCTTTCACCGACGCCCGCTCATCGACGCCGTGGTGGTCGATACCGCCCGGGCCGTAGCCGAGCGTCGGGATTTTCCGGTGCGCGGCGAAGAAGTGCATGTCATTAAAACCCGTGGAGACGTTGAACACCGCCGGCGCGCGGCGCACCTTGGCGACGGTTGCCGCCATCGCGGCGAAAAACGGGTGGGTCGGTGCGGTATAGCAGGAGAAGTTTTCCGAAATCTTCGCGACCGTGATCCGGCAGCCGGGGATTTTTTTCGCGGCGGCGGCCAGCGCGGCGCGCAGTTGTTTTTCGGCGGTGAGGTGGTTTTCGATCGCGAGCACGCGGCGGTCGATCGTGAACGTCGCCGTCGCCGGCACCGTGTTGATCTTCGCGCCCTCGCCACAGCCGAAGACGCCGCCGACGTTGATCGTGGGCACCATGATTTTTCCCTCGGGTGTTTTGAATTTCCGCCGCGCGAGTTCCTGTTTGTGCGCTTCAAGGCCCAGCACGAGCGCGGCCATTTTTTCGAGCGCGTTGATGCCGCGTTCGGGCGTCGAGCCGTGCGCGGCCTTGCCGTAGACGGTCACTTCGAGCCACACCACGCCGTTGTGGCCGCAACACACCGCCGGGCCTTCGCCGCCTTCCATCACGACGGCGTAGTCGGGCTTGATGGGCGCGTGCTCCACGAGCCAGCCGGTGCCGAGCGCGGAATCGGTTTCTTCGTCGGCGGTGAAGGAAACCTCGATGTTCATCTTCGGCGTGGTGCGCGTGGCTTGCAACGCGCGGAGCGCCATGAGCAGGCTCGCGATGGAGCCTTTCATGTCCGCCGTGCCGCGACCGTAAATCCAACCGCGATCCACCGTGCCGCTAAACGGGCTGCCGTGCTTCCACCGCCCCGAGACCGGCACAACGTCGTAGTGTGCGTTGAAATGAAGCGTCTTTTTCGCACCACGCACCGGTAGTTTGCCGAGCACGTTGTAGCGCGGGAAACCGTGCTGCGCCGCCGGCAGGAATTTTTTCAGCAACGCCGTTGGGATCGTGTAACGCCGCGCGTTCAGGCCGAGCGCGCCCAACTTGACCGTAAGATTGGCGGTGATCGCGGTGTAGTTTTCTCCGGGCGGATTGACCGTGGAGGTGCCCACGAGTTGGCGGAGATCGCCGAGCAGGGCGGCGGAGTGAAGGTCGATAAAGTCGGCGGGAGACATGGTGGCGCTGGAGTTAATGCGGTCGCGTCAGCGCGACGTAGGTGAGGCGCGCAATCGTCAGCGTGACCATCGTCAGAAACACCGGGCGGACGAAGCGAGCGCCTTTTTTCACAACGAGCCCCGCGCCCGCGCGCGCACCCGCGATTTGCCCCAGCGCCATGACGCCGCCGGCGAGCCAGTGAACACGTCCCGCATAAACAAAAAGGATCAGCGCCCCGAGATTGCTGGCCGTGTTCATGACCTTGGTGTGTCCGGTGGCAGCCAGGAAATCCTGCCCGAGCAGAAGCACCAGCGCGATGGTCCAGAAAGCCCCCGTCCCGGGCCCGAAAAATCCATCATAAAACCCCAAGCCCACCCCCGCCACGAGCCAGAAGGCCACATGATTCATGCGTGGAGCGCGCACCTCGCGCCCCAGTTCAGGCCGGAAGACCGTGTAAATCAGGATCGCGGCCAACAGCCACGGAATGAGCAGCGCTAGCCGGCTGGAATCGATGCTTTGCACGGTCCCCGCACCCGCGACCGCGCCGACAAAAGTCACCGTCACACCCAACCGGCAGCGCCGCCAGTCAATTACCCCATGTCGCGCGTAGTGCAGCGCGGCCATGCCGCTGCCAAAGAGCGACTGGAGCTTATTCGTCCCCAGTGCTAGCGGCACGGGAAAACCAGTCATCAGCAGCGCCGGCAGTGCGATCAGCCCGCCGCCCCCCGCGATGGCGTCCACCAAGCCCGCCCCCAGTGCAGCTCCGAACAGGACCAAATAATTCCACCATTCAAGATGCACCCGCCCAGCTCTGCCCGAGACACTTACAGACACGACCAAAAACCGAATCTCCTCCCAAAGGATCGGCCGCGCCGTTTTAAACTCACCCCGCCATCCGTATTTATGCGCCACCCTGCGAGATGATTTTTGACACCCCACCGCGCGCCAAACAGCCTCGCCGCATACCATGAGCCTGGCCGACCTTCGCAAAGACTACGCCCTCGCGGGTCTCGCCGAGAAAGACCTCGCCCGCGATCCGTTCCGCCAGTTCGAGAAATGGTTTCAGGAAGCGGAAGCGGCAAAGCTCAACGAGCCCAACGCCATGACCCTCGCCACCGCCACCCGCGATGGCCGGCCCTCCGCCCGCACCGTCCTGCTCAAGGGTCTCGATGGCCGGGGCTTCGTTTTTTATACCAACTACGAGGGCCGCAAAGGCCACGAGCTTGAGGCCAATCCCCGCGCGACGCTCGTCTTCCCGTGGATCGCGCTGGAGCGCCAGGTCATCGTGGAGGGCACCGTGACGAAGGTCGCCCGTGAGGAAAGCGCGGCTTATTTTCACTCGCGCCCGCGCGCCAGCCAGCTCGGTGCCTGGGTCGCACAGCAGAGCGCCGTCATCCCCGGTCGTGCCACGCTGGAAGACGCGATGAAGGCCTTGGAAAAAAAATACGCGGACGCCGAAGTCCCGCTTCCGCCCAACTGGGGCGGCTATCGCGTGGCTCCGGAGACCATCGAGTTTTGGCAGGGACGCCGCAGCCGTCTCCATGACCGCCTGCGCTACCGACGGGAAAAAGACGGCGGTTGGTCCGTCGAACGCCTCGCGCCCTAAAGGCGCCGGTCAGCCCACCGCGTGAAAAAAAATTCTCCTCCCGCCACCGTTTCCGCCGCCAGCATTGCGCCGCCGCTCGGCCTGCTCGCCGCCGCGCTGCGCGCGCAAAGCGAGGGCGTGTTCATTGCCGAAATCGCCTGTGCTGCCGAGGGCCTCCAGATTATTTTCGTCAACGACAGCCTCTGCGCCATCACCGGTTACGGCTCGCCCCAGCTCATCGGTCACGCCCACGGCCTTCTACACGCCGACCGTGTGGACTTGGATCGTCTGGTGCGCTGGATACCCACCGCACGGCCCGGTCAGCCGCTGCTTGGCGAGGGCTATCTGCGCCGCGCTGACGGCCACTCCATCTACGCCGCGTGGAGTTTTGACCCGGTCTCCGATGAAGCCGGTTGCGTCACCCACATCGTCGCCGCCTACCGCGACACCACCGAGAAACGCCGGCTCCAAGAAGCCTTGGTTCACGCGCAACGCCTCGATGCCGTCGGCCGGCTCGCCGGCGGCGTCGCCCACGATTTCAACAACCTGCTTTCCGTCATTAACGGCTACTGTGAAGTTCTCGCGACCAAGCTCGCGGGCCAGCCCACGGGTCTCGATGAGATCAACGCCATCCACACCGCCGGGCGGCAGGGCGCCGCGCTCGCGCAACAGCTCCTCGTTTTCGGCCGCCGGCAGGCTCTCCACCCGCAGGTCATCAATCTTAACACCCTCGTCCGCGACCACGCCGCCATTCTCGGCCGGCTGGTCGGCGATTCCGGCCGCCTCGAACTTGAGCTCAGCGAGGAACCGCTGCACGTGCGCGTCGATCCCGCCCAGTTCACGCAGGTGTTGCTCAATCTCGTGCTCAACGCCCGCGACGCGCTCCGCGATCATGGCCGCATCACCGTCGTCACCGAAAGCCGCACCCTGCCCACAGAAAAAAACCGCCGGCAGACGGATCTTCCGCCCGGCGACTACGCTCTGCTGAGCGTGCGCGACAACGGCACCGGCATGGATGCCGCCACTCAGCTCCAACTCTTCGAACCGTTCTTCACCACCAAACCCGTCGGCAAAGGCACCGGCCTCGGCCTCGCCCTGGTCTATCGCGTCGTGCAACAGAGCGGCGGGCAGATCACGGTGCAGAGCGAGCTGCTCGTCGGCACCTCCTTCGATATATTGCTCCCGCGCGACAACGCCCCGGCGGAACCATCCGTGCCGTCGCCCGCCGTCACCCCGCTTCCCTTCACCCGCGGGAGTGAGCGCGTGCTCCTGTTGGAAGCCGACGATGTCGTGCGCAAGATGGTCGCCGGTATCCTCACCGCCGACGGCTATCGCGTTTACGCCGGATCCACCGCGGCCGAAACACTCTCCTTGGCCAAGGAGGCCACCCAGCCCATCCAACTTTTCATCGCGCCGCTCGCCGAGGCCGAAGCCGGTGCCGTCGCGCGCGCTCTGCTCGCCCGGCGCGCCGAAACCAGGCTGCTTGATGTTGGGCCCACCGACGCCAACCCTCCCTTCGCCGCCCTGCCGGAGAACCAAATCTCGCGCCTGCCCAAGCCTTTTGCGCTGAGTCAACTCCTCAAAGCCTCGCGCTTGCTCCTCGACAACTAGACGCCCGCCGGCTCCGCGATGCAGCTCTACCTCATCCGTCACGCGCACGCCCTCGCAGTCGAAGAGGACGCCGGGCGACCCCTTAGCGCCAAAGGCCACGCGCAGGTGAAACAACTCGCGAAATTCCTCCGCGCCAAAGCCGCCTTCGCCCCCGGCGAAATCTGGCACAGCCCGCTCGCGCGCTCACGGCAAACCGCCCGGCTCCTCGCGGCCGCACTCGCGCCGACGGCGAAGATCGCGGAAATGGCGGGCCTCGAACCCGTGAACCCGCCGCGCACCGTCGCCGCGCGGCTAAAACCCGTGCGCCACGACCTCGCCATCGTCGGCCATGAGCCCCACCTCAGCCTCCTCGCCGCGCTCCTCGTCACCGGCGCCGCAACCCCGGATATTTTCAAACTGCGCAAAGCCGCCGTGCTCTGTCTCGACCGCGACTCCGCGGCCGCACCGACGTCACGGTGGCGTGTGCGCTGGCTACTCGGACCGGAGCTGCTGGCGCAGGATTAAATTTCTTTGCCCCCCGGCGCCCATGCCCGCGCCCAAATAAATTTGCCCCAACTCGCCACCCGCATTGTTAACCTCTTTTCACCATGCGCATTCTTCTCACCGGAGCCTCGGGACTCGTGGGCGCGGCATTTTCCCGGGCGGCGGCGCGCCACGGCCATGCGGTGACCGGGATTGTCGGCGGGTTTGCAGGCGAACTGCCCGGCTTGCTCGCACGCCGCACCATTGACCTGGGCGACGAAGCGGCGATCACGGCCGTGGTGGTCGAAGTCCTGCCCGATGCGATCGTGAACTGCGCCGCCGTATCCGAGCCGGCCTTGGTCGAGCAAGACCCGGCCCGTTCGCAGGCGCCCAACGTCGCCCTGCCCACCACGCTCGCCCGCCTCGCAAAAAAAATGAAAGCGCGATTCGTGCATATTTCCTCGGAACAGGCCTTCGACGGCGCCCGCAACGCCCCCTACGCGGTGGACGGGGCGACCTCGCCGATCAACCTCTACGGCCGGCAAAAAGTAGCGAGCGAGCAGGCCGTCTACCATGCGGCCGCCGAGTTCGCGGCGACCGTGCGCGCACCCCTGCTCATGGGCAACAGCCCGGGCGGTCGTCGCAGCACGCACGAGCGGATGTTTGCCGACTGGGCGGCGGGCAAAACCGCGCAACTTTTCTCCGACGAGTTTCGCCAGCCCTGCACCGCGGACAATCTCGCCGAGGTTCTGCTCGAACTTTGCGAGCGGCGCGAATTGTGCGGCGTCTTGCACTGGGCCGGCGCGGAATTGATTTCACGCCACGCGCTCGGCCTAGCGCTACGCGAACATTTCAAACTCTCGCCCCGACGCGCACCGATCACCGCCGTGACGCGCCTCGAAAAACCCGAGGTCGCCCGCACCCGTCAGGCGCACCTCGCCCTCGACCTCGCTCCCCTCGTGAACGTCTTGAACACGCGTCCACAAACCCTCGCCCAACAGCTCGCCGGGCTCCGGGTGCCTCCATCGAGCCGGGACTGGTATTTCGCCGCTTGATGGATGGACCGAAACGACCGTGCCGCCACTCACCGGTGCGTCAAAAGCGCCCGCATCCGGAGCAGATTAAAATTTGAGCGGCAGGTTCACGCGAATGGCCTCGGCCCGACCGTCTTTGATGGCGGGCAGAAAAAGCCACGCGGTAAGCGCATCGAGAACGATTCCTTCCTCGGGACTGGGGAAAGACTGGTCCAAGGCTACAAAGGTGACCAGCCCCTCCGCCGAAATGTAGAGTGTGGCAGGGGCGTTTTTAGGGAGCCTCTCCGTCGATTCCAAGATCGGCGGAATCATCAGGACCGGCCGGGCGGGCTGGTTGTCGCTCCGATTTTGCCCCTTCCAAGCCGAGACCGCGAGTCGGTGGGCGAGTAGTTCGCGATTCCTGAAGAAATCCTTGGCTGCCGGCGACTCGCCCGTGCGCACCTCCTCGCCCGCGCTGAATAACCGCCAAACCGCATTCATTTTAATCAAGGAGGCCAAAACCGCCGGCTTGTCCGTGTAGCGCAACGGAAAAACTACATCCGAGCTAAAGGAAAAATCAGAGGTATGGCCGGCCTTCAACGCACCCAGCTCCCTCACCCGAATCTGGCTGAAAGGAGCGACGCCGGAATCTGTCAGGGAATCATCGTCAAAACAGACCAAAATGACAAAACAGTCGGCCAAGTCCCGAGAAGGCTTTGCGGTGAGTTTCAAATCAAACCTCTCGCCTTTGCTGATACGGTCACCGGGCTTGTCGCTTACCAATTCGCGCCGGTTCCGCAGTTCGCCCGTAAGTTCTGCTTGTGCCGGGGCAAAGCGGGCGACGCGTTCGGTGGAGAGTTCGGTTTCCTTGGGCAACGTCAGGCGTTTCCCCTCAAAAAGGATAACCGGGCTTTCCTTTTCTGCAGAAATCACGGGATACTGCGCGCCGCGATAGGTGCCCGTCACCATGAGCGGCTGCGGGGGCAAATGCCTCTCTTCAGCAGCCAACGACACCCTAATAAGACCGAGGCCCAGCCAGTATAACCGGCTTAAAAAAATTTTCTACATATGGATCGTCACCGTTTTCAGCGGCACCCCGCCATGCAAATCAAAACCGGATATGGGTCGAAACCGCCGCGCTCCCGCGCGGGATTTAAAACCACGATCTAGGCCGCCATGAATTTTGATATTCTACCCACACGCAGCGGCGGCGTTGCTGAAAACATGGCGACGGATTTTCTGCTGTTGCAGCGCTATCCTGCGGCCGGCGTCGCGCGTTTTCGCCACTACGGCTGGCGCGGGCCGGCGTGGACATTTGGCTACAGTCAAAAAATCGCGTTTGTGCGGACGCAGCTGCCGGCCGGCGCGAATCCCAATGAAATTTGCCGTCGGCCGACCGGTGGCGGCGTGGTGGATCATCGCGATGACTGGACGTATGCGCTTGTGATCCCGCGCGGCTACGCGCTCGAGGAATTGCGCGCGAGCGAGAGTTATCGTCGCGTGCACGAATGCCTCGCGACCGCGCTGCGAGCGCAAGGCGTGCCCGCCGTGGTGAAGGCGAGCTGCGAGCCACCGGTGGAGCGCGTCGACCGCAACGCGCTTCCGGACGAGCCAGCGCCTTTGGATCAAGACGCTCCACCCACCTGCGGGCCGGCGGGCGTGTGTTTCCGGCGCGCGGAGCTTTACGACGTGGTCCACGGCGACACGGGCGAAAAAATCGCGGGCGCGGCCCAGAAGCGCAACAAGCACGGCCTGCTTTTCCAAGGCTCGCTCTGCCGGCCGGCGGTCGGCGCGGCGCCGGCGGTGGACTGGGAGGCTTTCGGCGGCGCGTTTATCGCCGCGCTGGCGGCCGAGTTGGCGACGGAACCCAAAGCGACGCCGTGGCCGGAATTCAACGAGGACGAAGTGAGCGGGCTCGTGGACCAGTATGCGTCCGCGGAGTGGGTGGAGTATCGGTGAGGCGGGCTAGATTTTAATTATCAGAGCAAAATAGCCGGGGCGGCAAACGCCGAGCGGGCAGGGCTAAACGGCGGATGAAACCAACGTCACTTAATTTTTAGCCTTTGGATGAATCGAGGTAGAACCGGGACCTCTGGGCCCGGCAGCGAGGAAGCCGTCAAGCAAACCCGCCGCGCCCTCCGGGCCCGACGCTACCCGGGAACGTCCTGATTTCATTAAAGATCGGTGTGAGCTGGCGCGCCGGAGAACGGGGGAGCCGCCAACCCACCGACAATCCGGCAAACGTGCGCCGGATTGAATTACTCGTAGCGTTGCGCGCGACCGAGGTAGTTGAGCATCCAGATTTCCTTCCACACACGGTAGCGGCCCTCGTGGGTGATCTTGCCGAAATCTTCGCGCTCAGGGTGTGGGTGCAAAAAGCCAAGTTCAGTGTTGAGCCGGTCGAGTTCGCCCTGCGACGCGTTGAGATCGGCGAGCGGCTCGCTCGGGAATGAAACCGACGTGGCTTTGGCGGCGGCGAGGCGGGCGCGGTGGCGGACGAGCAAGCGCGGCAGCGAACGATTCCACGGGCGGCGTTCGACAAACCAGTTCTCGGGATAAAAACCGGCGAAGGGCACGATGAGGTTGTCGGTCACGTAGCGGGCGCCCCCGGCCGTGAGTGAGGTGAGCGTGTAGCAAAGACCGATGGTGCCGTTGCCCTGCGGGAGAAACGTGATCTGCACGCGTAACGTGGCGGCGGCGTCTTGGTAAACCGAAACCCGGAGATAGAGGCCGCCCCCGACCTCGGCCTTGAGTGCTTGCGTCTGGCGAAAGCCTTGGGCGCGGAGCCATTCGCGGACTTTGAGGAGGCGGGGCTGCACCGGCCATTCTTCGCCGGAGGAATTGATAGCGTAGCGGGGGAATAGTGGCAACGGGCTCACGCTCAACGCGGAAATCGCCAGCCAGTTGTAGAGCGTTTCGCCAAGGAACCACAGCAGGAAGAAGGTCGCCACGAGCACCCAGTAAGGCCGGTCCACCAACTCAAGATTGCGGCAGAATTCCGCCGCGCCGAAGGCAAACACCAGCCAGCGTAGCCAACGATCGGCAATCGCCAGCGCCGGCGAGGCGTAGCGCTGGTTGAGTTGCACCAAGACCAGCGACAGGAGAATCGCCGCGAGGATGAAATATTGGATTTCCATCAGGAGAACCGGCTAACCGACATCGTGGCCGATAGCATTATTGTGGCTGAAGCCACGACAGACGCAACCGGCCAACCTTGCTTTTTAGCTGAGACGAACGGGCATGATCACGCAGATGAAGCTCTCGAGCGTTTTGAAAACACCGGGGCTAACCTCGTCTTTCACTTCAAAGAAAACCTCATCCTTGGCCAGCGCCTTGAGCGGATCCATCAGGAACGCCGGATTGAACGCGACTTGGAGATCGGGGCCGCTGTAGCCGATGGCCATCGACTCGTGGGCCTCGCCGAAGTCGGAACTGGCGGCGAAGATTTCAAGGAGGTTGCTGCTGAGCTTGATTTTGACCGAATTGGCCTTCTCCGAGCACACGAGCTGGGCGCGATGCACGCATTGGAGGAGCAACTCGCGCTCGAGCTTGATGCGCTGGTGCGTCTCTTTTGGGACGACCTGCTGGTAATTCGGATAGTTGCCCTCAACAACCTTCGAATAGAGATAAACGTGGTCGATCAGGCCGCTGGTGTCCTTGTCGGTCGCGATTTGGAAGGCGGCGCGACGGTCGGTGAAGTTGATTTTAACCTTCGTGCCTTTGTCCAGGAGGCGGTTGAGCTCGGAAACGGTTTTGGCGGGCAAAATGATCGCGCCAGCGCTGGCGGCGGGGACTTCCATTTCCTTGGCGATGAGTGCGAGGCGGCGGCCATCGGTGGCGACGAGGGTGAGCTTTTCGTCGCGGAAGTTGAAATAGACGCCGTTGAGAATGTAGCGGGTCTCGTCGGTGGACTGCGCGTAGGAAACGCTGCGCAGCATGCTGATGAGTTCGCTCTGCTCGAGCGTGTAGGCTTTCTCGTCGCCGAACTCGGGCAGGGGCGGGAACTCCTCGCGGCCGATACCCATGATTTTAAAGGTCGAGCCGCCGGAGGTCAGTTTGACTTGGTGGTTGGGTGAACCGTCAAACGTCACGTCAACGCTGGGCAATTCCCTGACGATGGTGGCCAAACGTTTGACCGGGAGGGTCACGGAGCCCGTTTCCTTCACATCGGCCTTAATTTTGCAGCGAATACCAAGGTCGAGATTGGTCGTGGACAGCGAAATCTGATCCTTTTCCGCCTCGATGAGCACGTTGCTCAGGATCGGCATCGTGGCTTTTGACCCGACGACGTTCAGCACTTGGGCAAGGCCGTTGGCGAAATGGTCGCGGTTGATTTTGAATTTCATGGAAAGAGAGACGTGGCGGGGACGTGGGGCGGAAGGAAGCTAACAAACGTCAAAAGAATACAGGTTCAATAAGGAATTATATCAGTATCACTATGGGGTGCGAACAACCGTAGTAACCGGTGGTTTCTCCTCTAAAAATGGGCGCAAAAAAGTTGTGAGAAACTTTTGGCGCGGGACTGGCAAGTGGCCGGTTATTCGCAGGGTTAAAGTTGTTGGGCATTGGTGCGCAGGTTGCTCACACCATTTTGGTCGCGGGGTTCGGGTCGGCGGGGTTGAGCCGATTCAGGCGTGCGCGGCGGACGTGGCGGATGAGCCCAAAAAAGATGTAGCAGAGACACACGACCAGCAGCGCGACCTCTTTGAACTGATAGACCAAGAATGCCACCAGGAGGAATAGAATGAAGGGCACGAGCTTGGTAGTCGTCTGAAGATCGACCTTCTTGCCGCTCGGGTAACGGACCGTGCTCATCATCAGCACGGCGATGAGGAGCATTAAGAATGGCAGCACGAGGGCCCAGCGATTCAGGGTCTTGTCGGATTCCACCAGCTTCAGGAGAAACAGCACCAGCGCGGCCACCGTGCCGGCGGCGGCGGGCACAGGCAAACCCACGAAGTCCTTGTTGGAGTCCTTCTTGCCGCGGTGGAGCAGGGGATTCGTGATGACGTTGAACCGCGCCAGCCGCATCGCCGCGCACAGCAGGTAAACGAAACCGACGAACCAACCGATGTTGCGGAACCAGGTGATGCCCTGCGTGGGAGAAAGAATAAAGAAGAACATCATCAGGGCCGGGGCCATCCCGAAGGACACCACATCCGCCAGCGAATCGAACTCGGCCCCGAACAACGACTCGCGCCCCCCCATGCGCGCCAAACGGCCGTCGAGCGTGTCGAAAGCCGCGGCGCCAAAGATAAACCAAACGGCCATACGGTAGTGCCCGGCGGGCGAGGCATCGAGATATTCGCCCGTGACCGAAGTTTCCGCGAGGCGCGCCTGGATGCAGTTAACGACCGCCATGAACCCGCAGAACAGGTTGCCCGCCGTCATGGCGTTGGGCCAAAAGAAGATTCGGCTGGCCTGCGAGACGTTGTAGGGATCTTCGGGGTCGGACGAGGTGGGGCGACGCGTTGGGATCATTTTTTCGCGAGGCTTTCCAGGTATTTCCAGAACTTCGAATCCTGCTCCACGAGCTGTTGTTCGGAGACGGGCAGCTTGTTGCGCAGGAGAAAATCCTCCAGCGAGTTTTTATGGAGGATGTAGTTCACATGCAGGGTTTCGCCGTGCACATCGAAGTAGAAGCGAAAGTCGCCCGCGCGCAGGCGGTAGAACTCCTTGCCGGCCCTCGTAAACCGCCCCAAAGGCTCGCGCGGATGGCTGAGGTCGGCGGGTTTCAGCGCGCTGATCGGCTCGACGAGATCGAGCTGCAGCAGCTTGTCGAGCCGGTTGAGCTCGTGCATCGCCTGCCCGGAAAAAGTGACCTGATACATGGGATGCCCACGGCAACCGGCCGGGCCCCGCGCGGCAACGCTATTTCCCCGGGGAGCATTTTGCATTTCCAAGGCGGTGCGCGGTCGCCAGCTTGCCGCCTATGCCTGTTTCGCTGGCCGACATCCGTGCTGCGCGCCGCCGTATCGCCGGCGGGGTTTTTGTCACGCCGTGTCCCGAGTCGATTCCCCTCAGCGAGATCACCGGTGCCCGCATCGTCTGTAAATTGGATAACTTCCAACGCACCGGCTCCTTTAAGGAACGCGGCGCGCGGAATGCGCTGCTGCTTCTTCCGCCAGCGCAAAAAAAGCGCGGCGTCATCGCTGCCAGCGCCGGCAACCATGCGCTGGGTCTCGCCTACCACGGCAAGCTGCTCGGTATTCCCGTCACCGTGGTGATGCCCGACACCGCGCCGCTGATTAAAATCACCACCTGCGAAAAACTGGGCGCGCGCGTGATTATGGGCGGCCCTGATTTCGCCTCGGCCCGCGCCGCCGCCGGCCGCGCGGCCGCCGGCGAAGGCCTGGCCTATATCCACGGTTTCGACGATCCCGCCATCATCGCGGGCCAGGGCACGCTGGGCCTTGAATTGCTCGAACAGGTCCGCGATCTCGACGCCATCGTGTGCCCGATCGGCGGGGGCGGCCTCGTCGCGGGCGTCGCGCTGGCCGTGAAATCACTGCGACCGAAGATCAAGATCATCGGCGTCGAGGCGGCGGCCACGGGCAACTTCTCCGCGGCGTTGCGCGCCGGGAAACCGGTGAACGTTGCCCGCCGCGCCACGCTCGCCGACGGTCTCGCGACGCTCACGGTGGGCGCCAATGCCTTTGCGCTCGCCCGGCACCGCGTCGATAAAGTCGTGAAGGTGGATGAAGCCGCGATCTCGCTGGCGATCCTGCGCATGGTGGAGCTGGAAAAAACCGTGGTCGAGGGCGCCGCGGCCACGCCCCTTGCGGCGTTGATGTCGGGCCAGTTGCCTGAACTGGCGGGCAAACGCGTGGCGCTCGTCGTCTGTGGCGGCAACATCGACCCTGCGATTCTCAGTCGCGTGATCGAAAAAGGGCTCGTGCACGATGGCCGGCTTACGCGCTTCACGGCACTGATCAGCGACCGTCCGGGCGGGCTCGCGGTGTTGTGCCGCGTGATCGCCGACGCGGGCGCGAGCATCAAGGACATCGCGCACGACCGCGCCTTCAGCGGGCCCGATGTGAGTGCAGTCCACGCCGTGTGCACCGTCGAGACGCGGGATCGCACGCACATCGCGGCGTTGCATCGCTCATTAAAAAAGCACGGGTTTCCCGTGGCGGCGGCCAAGTAGGGCGTGGGCACACGGAAGCAGCGAGACATCACAACGCCTGCTGGCCGTGCGCGTGAACGAGTGGCCCGAAAATAACTCACTCGCGCGCGCGGCTACATGTCACGCGATCTGGACGTCGCCGCATTGGGACGACTGGTGAACCGTCGCCTCGGAATGATCGGGTCCAAAGCTTTGCTGTGGCGATGTGCGGGCGCGTGCCCGCTACAAATAAGGCCGTTTTCGCGACCTTCGCTTGAGCACCGCGCATAAGCTATGCAGCCTCGAACCATCTGTTTTCGTGCATGACTCCCCTCGTCCCGTCCCCGCCACCCGCCATGTTCCCCGCGGGCGCGGCAACGTCGGTGCCGGGTTCGCCACCGTGGCCGGTTTGGGTCCGCGGTCTTATTATGACGGCGGCGCACTGGGGCGGAGCGGAGGTATCCTGTCTCCTCACGGAAAAACCAAATCTTGAGGCGAGTTACTGGCTGCCGAGCGGACTGATTCTGGGGACGCTGCTGGTCACGGCACGGCGGGAGTGGTGGGTGATGGTGGTCGCGCTCTTCCTGGGCGATGAGCTTTTTAATCTCTGCGGGGCCCAGCTGCCTTTTATGCCGTGGTTTGTCGCGACGGCGGGAAACGCGGCCGCGGGCTTGATGGGCGCGTGGCTGATCCAGCGCTTCATCGCCTTCCGAATTACGCTGGCCAGCGTGCGGGAGTTGGTGGGCTTGGTGATGCTGGGCGGCGGAGTGAGCCTCGTCGTGACCGCCACGATCGGGGCGGCGATGGCCCGTTGGCTGGGCAGCCCGGCCTCTTACCGCGAGGTCTGGGCGTCGTGGTATGGCGCGGACTTGTTGGGGGTGATCCTGATCGCGCCCCTCATTCTCGTCTGGCACCCGACGTGGGCGCGGCCCTTCCACTGGGGTTGGTCGCCCGGGCGCGCCGAGGGGCTGGCGATGGTGGCGGGCCTGTGTTTGTGCGTGTTTTTCGCAGTGGGCCAGGACCGCGTGCTGGGGGTGGGAATGCGCTACGTGGTGCTACCGTTTGTGGTCTGGGCGGCGCTCCGTTTCGGCCCGCGGGGAGTCACGGTGGTGAGTCTGGCCGTGGCTCTGCTGGTGGGCTGGTTTTTTCTCACCGGGCAGGGGGAGAACGTTTTCCGGCAGGCGACGGCCCACGACCGGAACGCGCAGCTGCAGGTGGCGCTGGCGTTCATCGCTTTTTTCGGCCTCATCCCGGCCATCGTGATCGCGGCGCAGGCGCGGACGGAGGCGGAGCTGAGGCAGGAACGTAATTTCCACCAAGCCATCTTTGACAGTGAGCCCGAGTGGGTGACGGTCATCTCGGCTGACGGCGGCCTCGTGCAGATAAACCGCGCGGGGCTCGTGGTGCTGGAGGTGGCGGACATCGCCGAGGCGCGTGCTTTTGGGGTGATGAACTTCGTCCTGCCCCTCGACCGGGAGAAGTTCCTCGGGCTCATGGAACGGGTGATGGCCGGCGGGCACGGGGAGCTGGCCTACCAGATCCGCGGGAAACAAGGCACGGTGCGCTGGTTGGAAATGAACGCGACGCCCCTGCGGGACGGAGACGACCGGGTGACGGCGCTGCTCGGCGTCACGCGCGATGTGACGGCACGGCGGCAGGCGGAAGAGGCCCTACGGCTGGCGCGGTTCACGGTGGACAACGCGACGCTGGCGATGTTCTGGGTCGGGCCCGATGCGGGGATTGTGGACGCCAACGCCGCCGCCAGCCGGCTGCTCGGCTACGAGCTGGCGGAGCTGCGGGGGCTGCGGGTGCCGGACATCGACGTCGAGTTTTCCGCCGAGCGGTGGCCCCGGCATTGGGCGGATCTGAAGAGCGCGGCCTCGCTCGAATTCCAAAGCCGCCAACGGAAAAAAGATGGCAGCCTCATCGACGTGAGCATCAGCACGCATCACCTCCGGTTTGGCACGGGGGAGCTGAGTTGTGCGTTTGTGCAGGATATCACAGAGCAGAAGCGGGCGGAGGATGCCCGGCGCAAAAGCGAGGAACAGTTGAAATTGATCTTCAGCGCCGTGGCTGACGGCATCGTGGTGCACGACCGCGATCTTGCCATCATCCAGTGCAACGCCTCCGCCGAGCGGATGCTGGGCCTGTCGGCGGAGGAGGTGACCGGGCGCACCTCGGTCGACGGGCGCTGGCGGGCGGTGCGGGAAGACGGACGGCCATTCCCGGGCGAGGCGCACCCCGCGGCGGTGGCGCTCACTACGGGACGTGCCGTGCGGGATACCGTGATGGGCGTGCACAAGCCGGACGGCGTGCTGACGTGGATCTCCGTCAACGCCGAGCCGCTGCGCGACGCGCGGGGTGGAGTGACGATGGTCGTCAGCAGTTTTTCGGACATCACGGCGAGCCGGGCCCTGCAGGAGCAGGTGCGGCAGGCGCGGAAGATGGAAGTCGTCGGCCAGCTCGCGGGCGGGGTGGCCCATGATTTCAACAACATCCTCACGGCGATGATGCTGAACATCCAGTTTATGGAGACCGACGGCCGTCTGCCTGAGGAGTTTCGGTCGCCGTTGGACGATTTGCAGGGGATGGCGCGGAGGGCGGCCAAACTGACCGAGCAGTTGCTGCTGTTTGCCCGGCGCCGCGTGATGCAGGTGCAGGCGCTCGAGTTCAATGCGAGCATCACCAGCGTGGTGAAGCTTCTCCGCCGTCTGCTCGGCGAGCATATCGCGGTGGAGGTGCGCCTCGCCCCCGAGACGCTGTGGATCAACGCCGACGGGGGCATGCTCGACCAAGTGGTGATGAACCTGTGCGTGAACGCCCGCGACGCGATGCCGGAGGGCGGCACGCTCGTGATCGAGACCGACCTAGCGCAATTGGGCGCTCCGTTGGCCCGCGCCGAAGCGCGGCCCGGCCGCTTCGCGCGTCTGCGGGTCAGCGACACGGGGAGCGGCATGACGCCCGAGGTGCTCGCGCATCTGTTCGAACCATTTTTTACGACCAAGGAAGTGGGCAAGGGCACCGGCCTCGGTCTCGCCACCGTGCACGGCATCATCCACCAGCACGAAGGCTGGCTGGAGGTGGAGAGTGCGCCGGGGCGGGGCAGCACATTTACGGTCTATCTCCCGCTCGCGCCGGCGGTGGAAAAAGCGCCGGTAGCGGAGCCGCGCGCCGAATTGCGCGGTGGCACAGAAACGATCCTGCTCGTGGAAGATGAGGAAGCGGTGCGGCTGGTCGCTTCGAGCTTGTTGCGCCGGCTGGGCTATCGCGTGTTGGAGGCCAGTCACGGACCCGAAGCTCTGGGCATCTGGGAAACGCGGGGCGCGGAGATCGACCTGCTGATTACCGACATGGTGATGCCGCAGGGCCTCACCGGCATGGCCCTGGCTCAGAAGTTGCAGCGGGAAAAACCCACTTTGGGCGTCATTCTGATGAGCGGTTACAACGAAGAGATTTTGCGGGGCCACGGCGGGCGGACAACCGGACTGACGCTGGTCGCGAAGCCGTTCGAATTCCCGGCCTTCGCCGCCGTCGTGCGGGAAAAGCTGGGTCCAGGCCCAGCGCCGGCCGGTGTCGCCAAGGGATGATCCGAGCAACTGGGGAGAAAATCGGGTCGGCTGGTCAGGCGAGGGTGAGCGCCGGAAAAATCAGGCCAGCTCGGAGAGACGGCGCGCGTGGGGAGCCAACCGGACGAGATCAAGCAGGTTGATGGCTTCGCCGGAGCGGATGGATGCGTTGGCCGCGATGCCCACGAGCGCCGAGGCGGCGCCCTGCTCGGGGCCGGCGTTGCGGCGATGGGAGTCCGCGGGAGGCTGCGGCGAGAAAATCTGTTCTGCCAACTGCGGGTCCGCCCCGCCGTGGCCGCCGGCGTGCGGGGCGACGGTGACCTCATATTCGGTGGCGAAGTGGGGAAAGACGCGGATGCGGTGATCGGGCTGATCGTTGGCCTGGACCGACGCGGGATGGAGCCGGCCCAGCACGGGAGCGCGGATAAACTCGTAATACTCGAGGCGGCCGCGGTCGCCGTTGAAGGTGACGCGCATGCCCTCGCGCGGGGAAAAACCCACTAGCGAATAGTTGAGCAGCTGGCCGGTGCGGTAGCGCACGAGGACGGACATCTGGTCGTGGATATCGATGTCTTCGCGAAAGACGTTTTGATCGCGCACGTAAGCGGAGTCGGCTTCGGCGTTGAGGTAGAGGGCTTCCATCACGCCAGCGTCGCGCAGGGAAAAGCGAAACGGATCGGTCGCGCAGTCGGCGTCGGTGTAGCGCGGGTAGGCAGCGAGCGCGCCGTCCCCGCGGGCAAGGGCGTTGGCCCGGCCGTAGAAGACGAGCTGGCCCTGCGCGAAAACGCGCTCGGGGATGGCGTCGAGCCACCAGTTAACGAGATCGAAATGATGCGTGGATTTGTGCACGAGCAGGCCGCCGGATTGATCCATGCGGGCGTGCCAGCGGCGGAAGTAGTCGGCGCCGTGGTCGGTATCGAGGAGGTATTCCAGATTAACGCTCTTGATGGCCCCGATGGTGCCGGCGGCGAGCAGGCGGCGCACCTCGGTGCGATGGGGATGCCAACGGTAGTTAAACGCCACGCGCACGCGGCCGCCGGTGCGGGCGACCTCGTCGAGGATGAGCTGGCATTTGCCGGCGTCGGTGGTGAGGGGTTTCTCGGTGATGACTTCGCAGCCGGCGCGCAGGGCGCGGGTGATGTAGTCGTGATGAGCCGCGTCCACCGTGGTGACGATCACGGCATCGGCGTGCTGATCGCGGAGAAGCCGATCAAAGTCGGCGGGAGCGGCCGTGGACACCGCGGTCGAGCCCCACTCGTGGGTGAGGCAGTGGTTGAAAAACGCCAGGCGGGTCGGGCTGAGATCGCAAAGTCCGACGAGCCGCGCCGAGTCGCGATAGCGGGTGACGAGCGGCCGCACGAAGTCGCGGGCGCGCATGCCGGTGCCGACGAGGACGAAGCGTTTGGGAGGCATCACAGGACAGGCGCGGCGGCGGCGGGGAGGGGAAAGAAAAACCCCGGCCGCGTGAAAGGCGGGCCGGGGCGGTGAGCGCGCTGGGGCGGCTCAGAATTCGTAGGTGGTGGAAAATTTTACGTTGAGGCCGGCGGCCGTGGTGATGCCGGTGCCCGAAACGCGACCGCCGGCGACAGCGATGTAGCCGTGATCGTCGAACACGTTGTCTACGTGCAGGCGGAAAAGATATTTGTCGTTCCAGCGATAGGAGGCGCCCGCGGTGGTGCCGTAGGCGGGTTTCAGGAAGAAGCTGGTTTTGCCGACGACGCCGAGGCTGGTGTAGTTGATGGGCGCGTCGCCGGCGCGTCGACCGCTGTGGGTGAGACCGAAATTGAGGGCGAGGCCCTTGGCGTCGCCGCCGGTGAAGCGGTAATTGAGGAGGAAAGCGGCATTCTCGTCGGCGACACCGCGCACGTGGCGACCGAGGCTGTCGCGCATGTGGAGTTTGGAAAAAGTCGCGAGGGCGGAGAGGTGGCTCGTGAGGCTGCCCATGACCTCAAGTTCGTAGCCGTGGTTGCCGAAGTCGGAGACCAACGTCTCGGGTGCGGTGGGGTTGGTCTGGCGGTCGGGATTCGGGACCGTGACGTTGGTCTGCTCGATCTTAAAGTAAGCACCGTTGATGGAGAGGCGTTGCTTGAACCACTCGGTCTTGAAGCCGTATTCGTGCTGCACGCCGTCGCGCCAGAGCGGAAGATTGTTGGCGATTACGGGGGAGGAATTCGTCGAGTGACTGTAGTAGAGCGAAATGTTTTCCCGGACTTTGCCGAGGATGCTGGCGCTCTTCATGATCTTTTTGTCGTCGAGGATCGCGGGGGCAGAGCCGGCGAGGACGTTCCGCGCGGTGGTGCGCGTGGCGAGGCGGGTGACGCTGCCGGAGATGAAGACGCGGTCTTGGAGGAAGCCGAGGCGCTCGTTGAGGTAGAGCTGCCAGTTGGCGTAGGAGGTGGCGTTGTTCGAGGCGAGCGTCGTGGGATAGACGGGATAGGCGCGGGTCTCGGGCTTGGTGAGATCGATGGCGGGGAGGACACCGTTCTGCGTGTGGCTGCGCCCCGTCTGGCGGTTGAACGCGAGACCAGTGACGGTTTGCGAGCTGACCGAACCGAACTTGTAGGTGCCGGCGGCGTCGGCTTGGAAGTTGGCGGTCTTGGTGCGGCTGGCCTGAATATCGCCGCGGACCGGAATCGCGGTGGGGTTGAAGAACGGCGAAAAGGTCGAGACCGGCGCGCCGCCCACGAGCGCCCAGGTGTAGTCCTGCGTGAGTTCGCCGGTGGCGGGATTATAGCGATTGGTCAGACTGGGCGTGGAGAGGAATTCTTGGTCGGCGTCGGAGAAAAAGTAGCGGCCGTTGGCGGCGAAGCGCAGGCTGATTTTTTCGTTGAGGCTGGTGGTGAGCTGCGTGAAGAGATCGGCGGAGTGGGTGCGGACGCTGCTCCAGGGTTGGATGCCGTTAAGGCTCTTTGCCCCGATACCGGGAGCGAGTTTGGGATCGGAGGTGGAGGCGGTGGTGGAGGGATCGAGAATGAGGAGCGGCTCGCGGAAAATCCAGTGCTCGGCAGCGACGAGTTTGGCGGTGAACTGCGTCTTGTCCGAGAAACGGTAAGTGAACATCGGAGAGAGCGATTTGCCGCGCATCCGGGCCCCGTCGGACCAATAGCGTCGGGTATCCTGCAGCGAGCCGACGACACGGTAAGCGGCTCTGCTGCCGGGGGCGAAAGGGCCGGTCAAGTCGAGCGTGACCTTCTGCGCGTCGAAGAGGCCGACGAGCGCAGTGACGTTGTGCTTCCGGCGATACTGGGGGGATTTTAGGATGACGTTGACCGAGCCGCCGGGCGCGCCGGAGGGGGACAGGATGGCGTTGGGGCCCTTGGAGACCTCGATGCGGTCAACCACGGTATCCTCGACGTTGTCAGCGTCGGCGGACTGGAGAAAATTATCCACGGTGCGAGCGCCGTTCTGGGTCTCGAAACCGCGGATGATCATGCGGTCTTGGAACTGCACGCCGCGGCCTTCCTGCACACCGGCGACAAAGCGCGTGGCGTCAAAAATGCGCGTAGGTGCGAGGTCGTCCATCATCTCGCGGGTGAGGACGCTGATGGAGCTGGCGGTGTCGATGAGTGCGGCGCGCACGCGGACGCCGGAGACGGCATCGGTGGCGCGATAGCGATCCGCAGGCGACCCCGAGACGCTGAACTCGCTCAACTTTACCGGCTCCTCGTTGGCGACGGAAGGCTGCGCGCGCAGGGCGGGAGATAGTGCGGGCAGAGTCACCAGCAAGGCTAGGACGGTGGGAGGAATGCGGAGTTTCATGGTGGGGTGTCGGAGGGGAGAAAGGTGGCGCAGCAACGGAACGCTGCCGGGGGTGGGCCGGATCGGGCCGGGGTTTATGGCAAACGGGGGTGTCGGACCGACGCGGGCCTGCCAAGTGCGCCGATACTTTCCGCGTAAAGTAAATCTCGCGCGAAATCGGTCGCGGGCCCAGCAATCAGCCATGGCCACCCCCGCCACTCCGCCGACCCTGCGCGAGATCGCCCGCCGCGCGGGCGTCAGCCACACGACCGTTTCTCTCTCCCTGCGCAACGATCCCACGATCCCCGAACGCACGCGCACGCGCATGCACCGGCTGGCCGATGCGATGGGCTATCGTTCGAACGTGCTCGTCTCCGCGCTGATGACGCAGGTGCGGTTGCGCCATCGCCGCTCCACGCCCGAAGTGGTGGGCTTTCTCACCGGCGGGCCGACCGTGGACGATTGGAAAAACCATTCCTCAAGCGTGGGCTTTCACGACGGTGCGCGACGCCGCGCGGCCGAGCTCGGCATGCGCCTGGAAAATTTCTGGCTCGGGCTGGATGGCGCGCGCACGGCGGAAACGTGTCGCATGCTGCGCGCGCGGGCGATTCGCGGCAACTTGGTCGCGCCATTCCCGCGACCGGTTTACGCGAAGGAGTTGGATTGGTCGCACCTCGTGTGTGTCGCGCTCGGTTACGCGTTCAAATCGCACTCGCTGCATCGGGCCACGCATCATCATTTTCGCGGCAGCTTCGTTGCGGTCGAAAATCTCACGCGGCTCGGCTACCGCCGCATCGGACTCCTGCTTGATCGCGAGGAAAACAGCCGGGTGGATTACAGTTGGCTCGGGGGTTACCTCGCGGCGCGGGCGGAATGTGAGGGCGACGCGCTCCGGCCTTTTTTCACCGATGAGCGCGACGACCCCGCGGGCCTCCGCGGCTGGCTACGGCGGGAGCGGCCCGAAGCCGTGATCGGCTTTGGGCCGAAGCAGCTCCTGGCCCTGGAGACCGCCGGCTGCGTGGTGCCGCGCGATCTCGCCTTCGCGGCGCTCGATGTGCAGCAGGCCAACCTCAATGCGGTGAACCACGTCGCCGGGATCGACCAAAATCTGCCGATGAGCGGCGCGACGGCGATCGATATTCTCGCGGGTCAGCTCTACCACAACGAACATGGCCTGCCGCAGCGGCCGGTGCTCAGCATGATCGAGGGCTTTTGGGTCGACGGAAAAACTGCGCCGGGGCGAACGACGGGCGCACGGCCGAGTCGGCGCGCCCGCACCTTGAAAAATTAAATCATGAAACCGACGTTTAAGCTGCACTCCCCTGAAACCGGCACGGACTACTCGATCTACGTAAACGCTCCGCGTGCGACCAAGGGTGCCGGGCCATGGCCGGTCGTGCTCTTCACGGATGGCGACGATCAATTCACGACGGCGGTGGCGGCGTATAAAAAAGAACGCGCCGCGGATCGGGTGCCGGCGCTGATTTTGGTGGGCGTGGGTTATGGGGCGGTTTACGCGAAACCACAAAACCGCCGCGGCCGTGATTACACGCCCGTGGCGCACAGCGACGAACCTTCGAGCGGCGGCGCCGACATTTTTTTAGATTTTATCCGGACGACGCTCTGGCCGGAATTGGCGAGGCGTTACCATGTGCATGCCAGCGTGCGAGGAATTGGCGGGCACTCGCTCGGTTCGTTGTTTGTGCTGCATGCGTTGTTTCATAAAAAACCGTTCTTCACGCATCATCTCGCGAGCGCGCCATCGATCTGGTGGGCGGACGGCGCGATGCTGGGACAGGCGAAAAAACTACGCACGCAAAAGACGAAATTGCCCGCGCGGTTATTTCTCAGCGTGGGCGAAAACGATTCCGAATCAATGGCGGGCGACCTCACCAGGCTGGAGCAACAGCTGATCGCGAAACCCTTCGCCGGTCTCGACCTGATGACGCGCCGTTTCGTGGATAAAAACCACTTCAACGTCCTGCCCATCGCGTTTGGCACCGGGCTCGGGATGCTGTTTGCATCGCGGCCCGGAGAATAAAACCGCCGCCGGGAGCGCGGGCTCGACGGCGGCGGATTGCAACGGGCGGCGATGGGCGGGCTCCCGTAAATCAGGGTATCAGAATTTGGCAGAGATCCCGGAGTGGCCGCTCGAAGCGTGGCTGGGTTCGACGAGTGAAGCGGAATCGGTTTCGGGTTTGTCCTGGCTCGGGGCGGAAGCGGGCAGGCAGGCGGCGATGAGGCCGGCGAGGATGATGACGGTGAGGAAGGCGAAGGAGTGGTCTTGGTTTTTCATGGAAGAATTTGTGTTACAAAAGCGGAGACGCGTGATGCGTGGGGGGCGGTTGCAAAACGTGCTGGAATTTTCCGGCCGATAATTTCGACGCGGCTGTAACCGCGGGGCCGTTGCAGGCGTGGCCCGACGCCCTGCCGCGGAGTTCCCGAGCGTGCCAGGGCTGCGACTCAGGCGAGCGCGAGGACGCTGACTTCGGGGCGGCACAACAGACGAATGCCGTGGAGGTTGCCGACGCCGCGCGTGATGTAGAGCCAGCGGTCGGCGTAGCGATAGGCACCGGCGATAAAATCTTTGTCCCGCACGGGTGCGAGCGCGGGACCGAGCAGCGGGACGCCGCACTGTCCGCCGTGCGTGTGACCTGAGAGCATCACGTGCCACGGGAATTTTTTGAGCGCTTCCTTCGAATCGGGATTGTGGCTGAGGGCGAGCACGGGTTCATCCGGCGGGGGAGAGAAATTGCGAAACGCCAGCGCGGGACGGCAGTCGCCGCACCACCAATCGCCCATGCCGACAAGATGCAAGCGGCGCCCGCGCACCGTGAGCGCGGCGGTCTGGTTGTGTAGCCAGGTCAGGCCGGCCCGCGTGAGCATGCCGCTCACGTTTCGGGGCGTAGGCAAGCCTCCGAATCCCGCCGTCCACGGCCCGCCGTCGTGGTTGCCGAGCGTGGCAAACGTGGGTGCGGCGGCGGCGAGACGCGCGAGCACGGTCGCGTAGGCGGCGGGGTCAAAAAAGTGGCCCGCGGTGATGAAGTCGCCCGTGACGCAGATCACTTCGGGCTTCTCCGCGAGGCCGCGCGTGATGGCTTGGTCGATGAAGGCGAGCGGAACGGTGCGAGAGAGATGGAGGTCGCTGAGATGCAGGACGCGCAACGGCGCGCCGGACCACAAACCCGCGGGCAAGGGTAGGGCGGTGGTGTTTACGTCGAGCCATTGGGGCTCCACCTTCCCCACGTAGGCCAGGCTGCCCACGCCGGGGGCCGCGCCGCCTGCGGCGAGGATGAAGCGGCGGCG
>JACMRG010000225.1 GCA_014376585.1 Opitutaceae bacterium
CACGACTTGGCCGCAGAATTCGGGGACGGAGCCGAGGTTGTGCGTGGAAACGAGAATGAGGCAGCCATCGTCGCGAAGTTCGCGGAGGAGGGTGACGATGGCCTCCTCGGTCTTCACATCCACGCCGGTGAACGGCTCATCGAGGAGAATGAAGCGGCCGCGCTGGGCGAGGGCGCGGGCGACGAAGACGCGTTTCTTCTGGCCGCCGGAAAGTTCGCCGATCTGGCGGTCGCGGTAATCCCACATGCCGACGCGGCGCAGGCTTTCCTCGACGGCCGCGTGATCGGAGGCGCGGGCGATGCGGAGGAAATTCATGTAGCCGTAGCGCCCCATCATAACGACGTCGTGAACGCCGACGGGAAAACTCCAGTCCACTTCCTCGGCTTGGGGGACGTAGGCGACCCAACTTTGTTTCTGGGCGTCGCGCACCGGACGGCCGTTGATCTCGACGCGGCCGGCGGTCGGCGTGAGAAAGCCCATCAGGGATTTGAAGAGGGTGGATTTGCCTGAGCCGTTCACACCGACAAGGGCGCAGATCGTGCCGCCTTCGAGGCGAAAACTCGCGCCGCGGAGCGCGGTTTGGCCGTTGGGATACGTCACGGACACATCAATGGCGGCGAGACTGAGCGGTGCGGGCGTGGCGGTGGACATGGTCGGGTTAGTAACGGAGGGCGGCAGTTAGTAACGAACAGAGAGGCCGAGGAAAGGTTGGAGGTCGGGTGCGGCACGGGTGAGACCGATGTTGCAGCCGGCGTCTAATTGCACGTTTTCGAACACGGCGTAAGTGAGGCCGAGGTCGATCTGGCAGATCCAGGGCGCGCCGCGCTCGTTGGTGATCGAGGCGACGAGTTCGACGTAGCCGCCGAGTTTTTTGGTGAGATCGCGGCTGACGGTGACGCTGTTGAGCCAGTTGGCCCGGCGGTGGCGGCCGGTGTCGTCGGCCAGCCAGTCGAGTTCGGTCATGACGCCGAGGCCGCAGCCGTGGGGAAGGTTGAAAGCGAGCGGGACGATGAGGCCGCCCTCGACGAGGTCGTTGCCGGCGTCGCCGAGGCGGAGGGGGAGTTTCACGAACGGCATGAGGGCGAAGGCGGTGTCGCCGCCATCGTTGCCCCAAAAATTTATTTTTAGGCGGAGGGTGAGGTCGCCCCAGTCGCGCGTAGTGGTGGTGACGCCGGCGGTGCGGACGCGTTCGCGGGAATAGTTGTCGAAGATGAACTGGAGGTCGGCGCGGTCGGTGAGGCCGAGCTTTAGGTTGATCGGAGCGATGTTGAAAGCGGCGGTGCGCGTGCCGGCGTTGCGGTCGAATGTATAGTTGATGAAATCCATTTCTAACTGCCAATGGCCGGCATCGACGGTGTAGGGGCTTTCTGTCTGGTCGGGGCGGTCGGTGCTGAGGTCGCGCAGGAGCGAGGTGGGCGTGGGGTTGAAGAGGGTGTAGCGGGATTTGTCGGCGGTGGGCCCGGCACCGTGGAGGGCGATAAATGCGAGGAAGGCGGCGAGAAATGCAGAACGGAGGGTTGCGATGGTCATGGTGCGGCGGTGGTGAGGAAGGCTTTCACGATGGTGTCGGCGTTGTATTGGAGCAGCGCGAGGTAGGTGGGCGCGGGGCCCTTGGCGTCGGTGAGGGAGTCAACGTAGAGGACGCCGCCGTAGCGGGCGCCCGTCTCCTTGGCGACTTGGCGGGCGGGTTTGTCGCTGACGGTGCTTTCGCTGAAAACGACGGGGATTTTGTTTTTGCGGACGAGGTCGATCACGTGCTGGACCTGTTGGGGCGTGCCTTGGGCGTCGGCGTTGATGGGCCAGAGGTAGAGTTGCTGGAGACCGTAGTCACGGCAGAGATAGGAGAACGCACCTTCGCTCGTGACGAGCCAACGCTGGGCGGCGGGAATGCGCCCGAGTTGAGCGCGAACGGGAGCGTCGAGGGCGCGAATTTTGGCGGAGTAGGCGTCGGCGTTGGCGGTGTAGGCGGCGGCGTGGGCGGGGTCGAGACGGGCGAGGGCGGCGCGGATATTTTCGACGTAGCGGAGGGCGTTGGCGGGAGACATCCAGGCGTGGGGGTTGGGCTTGCCGGTGTAGGGACCCTCGGTAATGCCCATCGGGGCGATGCCCGTGGTGAGCACGGCCGAGGGGACGTTGCGGACGTTGTCGAAGAACTTCTCGAACCAGCGCTCAAGGTTCATGCCGTTCCAGAGGACAAGAGAGGCGCGCTGGGTTTTGACGATATCCTTCGGCGTGGGTTCGTAACCGTGGATTTCCGAACCGGGCTTGGTGAGGGATTCGACATCGGCGTGTTCGCCGGCGACGTTCTTGGCCATGTCGGCGAGAATGGTGAACGTGGTGAGCACGCGGGGGCGGGGTGCGTCGGCGGCGCGGGCGGAAGGCGCGAAGGCGAGCACCAGGGCGAGGGCGGGCCACGCGGCGCGGGCGGGGCTTTTTTGGGTGAGAATAGATTTGTTAGTCACGACTATAAGCCGGAGGCGTTGAAAAGTAGGCGCAACTAAAAAATTATCCGAGGTTGAATTATTTTCGAAGCGTCTACAGGGTCGTCGGCCGTGCCGTCTCCCATCCCGCGCTCCGCTCCCAGGAAGAAAACCGCCGTCGCCAAGGCCAAGACGCCGCGCGCGGCCAAAGCGGGCCCGGCGAAGCATTCGGCGGCGCGCGAGGACTATCTGGAGTGCATCTCGCAGCTCATCGGCAGCAAGGGCTACGCCCGCGCGGTGGACATCGCGGCGACGCTGGACATCGCGCAGGCGAGCGTGACGAACATGACGCAACGGCTGGCGACCGAAGGGTTGCTCAAATACGAGAAATACCGGGGCGTGACGCTCACGACCGACGGGGCGAAACTGGCGGCGGACATCATCCAGCGGCATGAAATTCTCACGCGGCTGCTGCGGCATTTCGGGATCGATGAGCACACGATCTACCGCGACGTGGAAGGCATGGAGCACCACGTGAGCCGGCAGGCGCTGCGAGGTTTCAACGCACTGACCGACGAGTTGGACGCAAATCCCGATCTCGTGAAACGGGTGCGGGCGGCAATGGTCTGACGGGTCGAAGGTTTTCCGAGAATTTCGTGTGCGGGCTCCTTGCCAAGGACGTGTCGGGCACTACCTGTAGCGAATGCCAGCGAGTCGGAATACCGGTCCGCATCACGTCCGGCGCCCAAGCGCCCGACGGTGGCTCGGCGTCCTGTTGATGGTGGCGATGGCGGCGGTGGGACTCGGCGCGGATGAAATAACCGATGTTCGCCAAAAATTTTTGAAAGGCGACTACGCCTCGGCCGTCAAAGCGGCGGCCGCGGGCGTAGAGGAAACTCCGGGCCAAGAGGAGTGGCACCTGCTCCGTATTGACGCGTTGTTGGCGCTCGGTCGGGCCGACGAGGCAAATCGGGCGCTGACGGAAGCCTTGGGGCGGGTGCCGCAGAGCCTGCGCCTGCACTGGATCGGGCGCGACGTGGCGTTTGCAAACGGGCAACCGGAGCTAGCGGCGAAGCGCTTGGAAAGTATCCGGGAGCTTTATGCGAGCCGGCCGTCGGCTTATCGGGCGGTGCCCGATCTGGTGGTGTTCGGGCGCGCGGCATTGTTGCTGGGGGCAGACCCGAAGGACGTGCTCACGCGGGTCTATGCCGTCGCGCAAAAAGCCGCGCCCACCTTGCGCGACACTTATCTGGCGCGCGGGGAACTCGCGCTGGAAAAACACGATTTCGCGCTCGCGGCCACGGCGTTTGAGGAAGGCCTCAAGCAGTTGCCGGATGATCCCGATTTAAACTGCGGCCTGGCCCGCGCCCATGAAATCGGCGACCGAAAGTCCATGCTCGCCGCGCTGGAGAAAGCGTTGGAAGCGAATCCGCGGCATGTGCCGAGTCTGCTCCTGCGCGCGGATCACGCCATCGACGGGGAACGCTACATGGACGCCGAGGTGGATATTGCGAAAATCCTCGAGGTGAATCCCGAACAACCGGATGCGTGGGCTTTGCGCGCGGTGCTGGCCCACCTGCGCAACGGTGCGGCGGCGGAACGGTTCGCCCGCGAAAGTGCTTTGCGCACCTGGCCGACGAATCCACGGGTCGATTGGCGCATCGGCCAAAAACTCTCGTTGAAATACCGGTTTGCCGAGGGCGCGGCGCGGCAGCGGCAGGCCTTGAAATTTGACCCGAAATATTTGCCGGCGAAAGCGCAGCTCGCGAGCGACCTGCTGCGGCTCGGCGAAGACGTCGAAGGCTGGCAACTCGCGCAGGAGGTGAACAAGGAAGATGGCTACGACGTGGAGGCGTTCAACCTCGTGACGTTGCACGACACGATGGTCAAATATGCCACGTTGAAGGATGACGATTTCACGGTGCGCATGACGACGCACGAGGCGGCGGTTTACGGGCCGCAGGTGCTGGAGTTGCTCGGTCGCGCGAAGCGGGTGTTGATCGAGAAATACGGTGCCGAACTGGCCAGGCCGACCTACGTGGATATTTTTGCGGACCCGAAGGATTTTGCGGTGCGCACGTTCGGGTTGCCGGATATCCCGGGGTTTTTGGGCGTGTGTTTTGGGCGTGTCGTGACGGCAAACAGCCCGGCATCGACCGCGAGCAGTTCGACCAACTGGCAGTCGGTATTGTGGCATGAATTTTGTCACGTGGTCACACTCCAGCTCACGCAGAACAAGATGCCCCGCTGGTTGAGCGAAGGCATTTCGGTTTACGAAGAGCGTCAAGCCAACCCGGCCTGGGGACAGCGCATGACCCCCGTTTACCGGGAGATGATTCTAAAGAAGGAAGCGGGCCGGGGCGGGCTCACGCCGGTCGGCGTGATGAGCGCGGCGTTTTTGGCTCCACCAACGCCGGAGCACCTGCAGTTCGCGTATTTTCAGGCGTCGCTCGTCGTCGAATTTTTGATTGAGAAATATGGACTGCAGAAGCTGCGGGCGGTTTTGAAAGACCTGCGCGAAGGGACCGAAATCAGCCGCGCGCTTGAGACGCACATCGCGCCGATGGAAGAGATCGAGAAGAGGTTTGCGGCCTACGCGAAGGACCGGGCTCGCGAGCTGGGTTCCGAACTCAATTGGGAGAAACCGGCGGCCGAGCTTTTCCGGCCCGGGGCGGAAGCGAAGTTGCGGGAGTGGAGTAACACACGGCCCAACAATTACTGGCTGGAGTCGCAGCGCATCCGCACGCTGATCGACGACAAACAATGGGCGGAGGCCAAGGTGGCGCTGAACAGTCTCCTCAAGCGTTATCCGGCGCCGCGCGGCGAGGAGAGTGCGCTGCGGTGGCTGGCGCGCGTGCAGCGCGAGTTGGGCGAGACTGCGGCGGAGCGGGCGACGCTGACGAAATTCGCCGCACTGGATGGCGAGGCGCCGGACGCCTACCTGCGGCTCACGGAACTGGGCATTGCCGAACGCGATTGGGCGGACGTGGCGCTGAACGCCCGGCGCTTTTTGCAGATCAACCCGCTGGTGGCGGCGCCTTGGCGAGCCTTGGCGCAGGCAGCGGCGGGAACGGGCGATGACGTCACCGCGATCAGGGCCAACCGCACGCTCCTCCAGCTTGATCCGGCGAATCCGGCCGAGGTGCATTTCGAACTCGCGCGGCTGTTGCACCGCGGGGGCGATTCCGCCGCGCGGCGCGAGGTGTTGATGGCTTTGGAGGAAGCGCCGCGGCACCGGGCGGCACTCAATCTGCTTTTGGACTTGGGCGCTCCGCCGGTCAGTCCCACGGAGGTCAAATCCACCCCGTGAAAAAAGCCGCCCTGTTGCTTGCACTCGTCGTGCCGCTTTCGGGCGAGCTGTTCGCGCAGCGTGGATATGGGGGCGGAGAAGGCGGGTTCATCGACGAGTCCACGAAGACGGCCCGCGAAGTTGCCTCGCACAGCACGGGCACGCCGGTGTGGACCAACCCGCGCGGTTTTGAGAAGGATGTTTTTACGTTTGCGCGCATCCGTTACTCGGGTGGCGGGCGGGCGATGGCGGGCGGTTTTGGCGGGCGGTTTGGTGGCGGCTTCGGCCGGCGTGGGCGCGCCAACTCGTGGCAGACGGACACGCCCGACAGTGATCTTAATCTTTCCTTCCGGCTCCAGCAGATGACCTCGATGAAGGTCGATCCCGACGGCCGCTACATCCGGCTCACCGATCCCGAGCTGGTGAACTACCCGTTCATTTACATCGTCGAACCGGGCGGGTTGGCCTTGGGCGACGAAGAGGCGGCGGCGTTGCGGCGGTATTTGTTGAACGGCGGTTTTCTGATGCTCGATGATTTCTGGGGCGCGGCGCAATGGGCTGACATGGCGGGCGAGCTGAAGAAGGCGTTTCCCGAGCGCACCTTTGCCGAGCTGCCGCTCGCGCATCCGATCTACCACTGTGTATTCGACATCAAGGCGAAGGGGCAGGTGCCGAGCGTGCGGCTGGGCGTCGATAGCCAGTATGATCCCGAGCATCGCACCTGGGAAGACCACGGTCCCGACAGCGAGACCGTTCATCATCGCGGGCTCTTCGACGACAATGGCAGGCTCATGGTGCTCGCCTGCCACAACACTGATAACGGCGACGGCTGGGAGCGCGAGGGCGAGAGCGATTATTATTTCCATAATTTCTCCGAGAAAATCGCCTACCCGCTCGGGATTAACGTCATGTTTTACATCATGACCCACTGAGCATGACCGCACGGCGCATCACATCTCTGCGGGTCGGATTCGTCACCCTGGTGGCATTGCTGGCGGCGGGCGGGGCGGGACTGCGCGCGCAGTTTCCGCCCGGCGGTTTCGGCGGCGGCGCGATGCGCGGCGGGGGCGATGGCGACAGCGGACTGGTGCGCACGGAAGGCGGCGTGGTGGTGGATGAAAACACGGTGCGGACCGCGCGCGAGACGGCCTCGCACAGCACGGGGACGCCGGAGTGGACCAACCGGCCGGGCTTCGAGAAGGACGTGTTCACCTTTGCCCGCATCGTCTTCAAATCGGCGGACCCCGACGGGGGCGGCCGTCGCGGCTACGGCTGGGGGCGCGGGCCGCGGCTGGGCTGGTGGGTGGATTTCCCCGACGCGGACCTGAACTTCTCCTACCGGCTCCAGCAGCTCACTTCAATCCGCGCCAGTCCCGACGGGCGCGTGCTCAAGCTCACCGACCCGGACCTGGCGGACTACCCGTTCATCTACGTCACCCATCCGGGCTACATCAAATTGAACGACGCCGAGGTGACGGCGTTGTCGCATTATCTGCGCAACGGCGGCGTGCTGCTGGTGAACGATTTTTGGAGTGAGCGCGACTGGCAGGGCTTCGAGGCGCAGATGCGGCTGGTGTTGCCCGGCCAGTCGTGGACGGAGCTCGGCATGGACCATCCGCTCTTTAACTGCGTCTATAAAATCCCCGGCCCCATGCGTCGTTTACAGGTGCCGACATTGCAGTTCTGGAACCGTAATTTCGATTTTAACGACCCCTCCTCGCACCTGCAGCAGGTGGACCGCGGCGAAGGCTCGGAGACGATGCACGTGCGCGCGTGGCACGACGACCGCCAACGGATCACCGTCCTCGCGATTCATAACAGCGACGTTGCCGACGGCTGGGAACGCGAGAGCGAGAGCGAAGATTACTTTAAAACATTTTCCGAGAAAATCGCATATCCTCTCGGCGTGAATATCGTCTTCTACCTGATGACCCACTAATGAGCTCACCCACACCACCCGTGATCGTCCCCAACCCCTTCCAAGCCGAGCGCGACGCCGTCGAGGAGCTCATCGCGGGTCGCGCGCGCATCGACGCGGAGCTGGGCAAGGTGATCGTCGGCCAGCGGGCCGTGATCGAGCAGATTCTCCTGGCGCTGCTCGCGGGCGGCCACTGCCTCATCACCGGCGCGCCCGGTCTCGCGAAAACGCTGCTCGTGAAATCAATCGCGCAGATTTTCCACCTGAAGTTTCAGCGCATTCAATTTACGCCCGATCTGATGCCGGCGGACATCACCGGCACCGAAATTCTCCAAGACGGCGAGGGCGGGCGGAAGCTCGCCTTCGTGCCGGGTCCGGTTTTTGCGAACCTGATTCTCGCCGATGAAATCAACCGCACGCCGCCCAAAACACAGGCGGCGTTGCTCGAGGCGATGCAGGAGCACCAAGTCACCGCGGCCGGCGTGCGCCACGCGCTGGAGGAGCCGTTCTTCGTGCTCGCCACGCAAAATCCCATCGAGATGGAGGGCACCTATCCGTTGCCCGAAGCCCAGCTTGATCGCTTCATGTTCAACGTCGTCATGGACTATCTGCCCGAGGATGACGAAGTGCGCGTCATCGCGCAGACGACGGGAGGCCGCCCGGCCGCCATCGAGCCGCTCTTCACGGGCGAGGATGTGCTGCGCTTTCACCAACTCGTGCGCGCTGTGCCGGTGGCCGACGACATGGTGCGCTACGCCGTGCGGATCGCCGCCGCCTCGCGTCCGCGCCAGACGGGCACGCCGGATTTCGTTAACGACTGGGTGAGCTGGGGCGCGGGCACGCGGGCCGCGCAGTTTCTCGTGCTCGGAGCGAAGGCCCGCGCGCTGCTTCAGGACCGCGCGCATGTGATGGTCGAGGACATCCAAGCGCTGGTCGCGCCCGTGCTGCGCCACCGCGTGCTGCTCAACTACCGCGCCGAGGCCGACGGCATTCGCGTGGAAGAAGTGATCCGGCGGCTCGTCGCCGCCGTGCCGTTGCCGGTGAAAGCGGTATGAGCGGGTTCCGTGAGATTCCGGGGTGGAGCGCGTTGACCCCAACGCGACGGTCGCGGGTGGAAAAGCCAGCGCGTTGAGGTCAACGCGCTCCACCTCATGAATACCACAACGCCCGCACTCTCCGCCGCCTCGCTCATCGAGCCGAGGGCGCTCATGGGCATTCGCAGCCTGGAGTTGCGGGCGCGCGCGGTCGTCGAAGGGTTTTTGAGCGGGCTCCACCGCAGTCCCTATCACGGGTTCTCGGTCGAGTTCACCGAGTATCGGCAATACACGCCGGGCGATGATCTGCGGTATCTCGACTGGCGGGTGTTTGCGCGCAGCGACCGCTACGTCATCAAAAAATTCGAGGACGAGACGAATCTCCGCAGTCACCTGGTGGTCGATCAAAGTTTGTCGATGAGCTACGGTTCGGCCGGCCACACCAAGGCGCACTACGCCGCAACGCTGGCGGCGACGCTGGCGTATTTTCTCCATTTGCAGGGCGATGCCGTGGGTTTGCTCACGTTCGACGGGGCCGTGCGGGACTATCTGCCCGCGAGGCACCGCGCGGATCACCTGAGGCAGCTCATGCTCGCGCTTGAGAAGCCGGCGGGCGGTCGGGCGACGGATCTGGCCGCGCCACTGGAACGCGTCGCGCAGCTTGTGCGGAAACGCGGACTCGTGGTGCTGATTTCCGACTTTCTGGCGCCGCTTGATCGGCTTGAACGCAGCCTGCTTTTGCTCTCGGCGAGCGGGCAGGAGGCGGCGGTGTTCCAAGTGCTCGATCCGGCGGAACTCACGCTGGCTTTTGAAAAGCCCACGCTGTTTCAGGACATGGAATCGGGGCGCGAACTCTACATCGACCCGGCGGCGGCGCGGGGCGCCTACGTGGAGAAGATCGCGGCGCACGGCGCGGCCCTCGGTGCGATCTGCGAAAAACTCGGCGTGGCTTATCATCGGTTGACGACTGACCAGCCGCTGGAGCTGGCGCTCTACGAATTTCTGCAGCAGCGCATTAAGCGCAAAACCCGGGGGCGCTCATGAAACCGCACGGACATAAAAAAGCGCCGGCGTCCTGCCGGCTGAGAAGGAGTCTAAAAAGCGAGGTAGGGCGTCCGGTTTGCGGACGCCTCCGTGCGAGGGCGATCACCCGTGCGGCGTCCGCAAGCCGGACGGCTTACCTGAAGATTGGCCTGTTTAGACGCCCTTCAATGGGGAATCGCCGGCTGGAAGCCGGCGCTACGTCGTCATGAGTTTTCTCACGCCGCTATTCCTCGTCGGTGGGCTCGCGCTGGCGTTGCCGGTGATTTTCCACCTGATCCGGCGGACGACGCGGGAGCGCACGGTGTTCAGCTCGCTGATGTTTTTGCTGCCCACGCCGCCGCGGCTGACGAAGCGGAGTCGCTTGGAGCATTGGTTGCTCTTGGTGCTGAGATGTCTCGCGCTGGCGCTGCTGGCGCTGGGGTTTGCGCGACCGTTTTTGAAAGAGTCGGCCACGAGCGATGGCGCGGCGGGCGCCGCGCGCAAGCGGGTGATTTTGGTCGATACGAGCGCCAGTATGCGCCGGGCGGGCCTTTGGGCCGAGGCGAAGGCGCGAGTCGAAGCCGTGCTGCGGTCGGCGTTGCCGGGTGATCAGGTGGCGGTGTTCACCTTTGCGAAAGACAGCCGGACCCTGGTGAGTTTCGGCGAGTGGACGGCGGCGCCGGTGGACGGACGACGCGCGCTGGTGAGCGCGCGACTGGACGAGGTGTCGCCGGGTTGGGAAGGCACGCAGTTGGGCGCGGCGCTGATCGCGGCGGCCGAGGCGTTGGGCGACGCCGAAGGCCAGAAAACCACGGGGCCGCGCGAGATCATCCTCGTGAGCGACCTGCAGGCGGGCAGCCACGCGGAAATTTTGCAGGGCTATGAATGGCCGAAGGGCGTCACGCTGATCGTGGAGCCGTTGACGGTGCGCCAGACGACCAACGCCGGATTGCAGTTGCTGCCCGAGTTGACCGACGGTGACCGGCAGGCCGCGGCGGGCGTGCGGGTGCGCGTGACCAATTCGGCGGACGCGAAGCGCGAACAGTTCAAGCTCGGTTGGGTGCGCGCGGCCGGAGAGGAATTCGTGGGGCCGCCGGTGGAGACCTACGTGCCGCCGGGGCAGAGCCGAACCGTGTCGTTGCCGGTCGCCGGAGCGGTGGGGGCGCAGGCCGTCTCGCTGCGGGGCGACGACGAGGATTTCGATAACATCGTTTTTTTAATCCCACCTTCGCCGCAGAAAATCTCCATCGCCTATTTGGGTGCAGAGACCGCGGATGATGCGAAGCAGCCGTTGTTTTTCCTGCGGCGGGCGCTGCCAGCGACGGCGCGCCTCGCCATCACCGTCGTCATGCCCGCGCCGGGCGCGCCGCTCCCGGCCGATGCCGCGCTTTTTGTGGTGACGAATGCGCTGACAGCCGCGCAGGCGACGGCGTTGCGAGGACAGGTGAGCGCGGGTAAGACGGTGCTGGCCGCGCCCAAGAACGCGGCGGCGGCGGCGTCGCTCGCACCGTTGCTCGGCGTCGCCGCGATTCCCGCCGAAGAAGGCCGTCCGAAAAATTACGCGATGTTGGCGGAGATTGATTTTCAGCATCCGCTCTTCGCGGCGTTCGCCGATCCGCGCTACAGCGATTTCACGAAGATTCATTTTTGGAAATACCGGCGGATGGATTTCTCGGCCCTGCCGACGGCGCGGATGCTGGCGAAATTCGACGGGGGCGATCCGGCGCTGGTGGAGGTTCCGGTGGGCAAGGGGCGCGTCGTCGTGCTCGCGTCGGGTTGGAACACCGAGGACAGCCAGCTCGCGGTTTCTTCGAAATTCGTGCCGCTCCTCTACGCGTTGCTGGAGCACAGCGGGGCGGTGCGGGTGGATGTCGGCGCGTCGCTGGTGGGAAGCAGCCTTGATCTCGGAGCGCATGAAGGGGCTGGGAAATTGCTTTCGGCGTCGGGAGCGAGCGTTGAAGTCGCGGCGGATGCGGTCACGTCTGCGCCGATTACCGCGCCGGGGATCTATCGCCTGGTCAACGAACGCGGGCTGGTGCGCAGTTTCGCGGTGAATATGGACCCGATGGAGTCGCGGACGGCGCCGATGGCGGCGGATGAGCTGGAGCGTTTGGGTGCGCCGGTGGCGCACGCCAAGCCGGCGGTGGGGAACGAGGCGGCGCGGCAAGTCGCGCTGCGAGGCGCCGAGGCCGAAGGGCAGCAGAAGCTCTGGCGCTGGTTCATCATCGCGACCTTGTTATTGCTGCTCGTTGAATCCCTCCTGGCCGGCCGGACGATGCGCAAGGGCGTGTCGGCGGCGGTCCCTGTAACGCCATGAAAGAATTTCTCCTCGCTCGACTGCGCCGAGTGATCCGGCGGCACCAATGGCTGCGGCTTTCCCGTCAGCTCGCGGTGTGCTGGCTGAGCGCGGCGGTCTTGGGGCTGGGACTGATCTGGATGCAGCGGCAGACGGGCTGGTCGTCGCCGTTTGCTTTTCCGCTGCTGGCGGCGTTGACGGGCTGCGCGGCGCTGACGCTGGCGATTCGCAACGCACGGCGTCGGCCCGATGTGCGCGCCATCGCGCTGACGGTCGAGCAGGCGTATCCGGAATTGCGCGGCTTGCTGCTCACCGCGGTGCAGCAGATCGAGACGGACGACGAGGCCGAAGGCAGTTATCTACGATATCGCGTGGTGCAGCAGGCGGTGGAGCATTGTCAGGAGACGGGGAACTGGCGGGGGGCGGTGCCTGGCCTGCAGGTGCGCGGGGTCATGGCGGCGCAGTTCGTGGCGCTGGCGTTGTTGGTGGGGACGATGTGGCAGGGGCGGGCGGTCTGGAGCAAGGGCAGCACGGGCGGCGGGACTTTTTTCGCGGCGCGCGGGCTTTCGGTGACGCCGGGTGACACGACGCTGGAGCGCGGCGAGACGCTGGTGGTGCTGGCGCGTTTCGGCAGCGCGCTGCCGCCCGGAGTCAATCTAGTGGTGAACGACGCGGCTTCGCCGGTGCGCACGATCCCGCTCGTGAAGAGCCTGGCCGATCCGATTTTCGGCGGGAGTGTGGCGGATGTCGCGGCGGATTTCACTTACCGCGTGGAATACCACGGCGAGCGCACGCGGGATTTTACGGTGAAAGTGTATGAGCACCCACGGTTGGTGCGGGCAGACGCGGAGCTGACGTTTCCCGACTACACGACGCTGCCGCCGCGACGGATTGAGGATACGCGACGCGTGAGTGCGGTCGAGGGCTCGAAGCTGGCGCTTTCGTTGCAGCTCAACAAGCCGGTTGCTTCCGCGACGTTGATCGCGCGCAACAAGACCCGGACGGAAATTCCGCTCACGGTGACGGCGGGCAAGGCGGTAGCGGCGCTCACGGCGTTTCCGCTCACGGCGAGCCAGAGCTATGATTTGAAACTGGTCGATACCGAGGGTCGCGCCAACAAGGCGACGCCGCCGCTCGTGATCGATGTGCTGCCCAATCGCACGCCGGAATTGAAACTGGTGGCGCCGCGGGGCGACGTGCGGCCGTCGGCGCTGGAGGAGGTGGCCTTCGAAGGCACCGTGTGGGATGACTTCGGGGTGCCGGCTTACGGGCTGGCCTACACCGTGGTGGGAAAAGAGACGAAATTCATCGAGCTGGGTCGCGATGCGAAGACGAAGGAGAAGCGGACGTTTGCGCAGGTGGTGCGGCTGGAAGAGCTCGGTGTTAAGCCGGACACTCTCGTGTCGTGGTATGCGTGGGCGGACGATATCGGGCCGGATGGCAAAGTGCGCCGCACGACGACGGACATGTTTTTTGCCGAGGTGCGGCCCTTTGATGAAATTTTCCGCGAGAGTCAGGACATGCAGGGCGAGGAACAGGAGGGCCAAGGGCCGCAGGGCGCGCAGACGCGCAAACTGACCGACCTTCAAAAACAAATTATCAGCGCGACGTGGAAATTGCAGCGCACGGCGACGTCGCCGCAGTTTGCATGGGACGTGGGCGTGGTCAGCCAATCGCAGGAACAAGCGCTGAAGCAGGCCGAAGTCGAGGCCGGCAAGCAGACGGGGCCGCGCGCGCGGACGCTGTGGGGCGCGGCGACCCAAGGAATGGAAGAGGCCCGGACGCAGTTGGAAAAGGCGGTGAAGTCACCCGCAGCGCTCACGGCTGCGCTCGCGGCGGAGCAGGCGGCTTATCAGGCGCTGCTGAAATTGCAGGCGCGCGAGACCAGCATCACGCGCAGCCGGAGCCGCGGTCGCGGGCAGGGCGGCGGGGAGCAGGGGAATCAGCAGCAGATCGACGGACTTGATCTCGCCCAGACGGAAAACCGTTATGAAACGCAGAAGCAGGCGAAAGCTCCACAGAGTCAGGAGCGGCGCGAGCAGAACCAGGTGCTCAACCGCCTGCAGGAACTTGCGCGCCGGCAGCAGGACGTGAACGACCGGCTCAAGGAGTTGCAGACGGCGCTCCAGGCGGCGCGCACGGAGCAGGAGAAGGAGGATGTGCGCCGCCAGTTGAAACGGTTGCAGGACGAGCAAAAGCAGATGGTCGCGGACATGGACGAAGTGCGGCAGCGCATGGATCGTCCGGAAAATCAATCGGCGATGCAGGATCAGCGTGAGCAACTCGACCGCACGCGCGACGAAGTGCAGAAGGCGGCGGATGCGGCGGGCGAAGGCGCGGTGTCGCAGGCTTTGGCGGCGGGCACGCGGGCGCAGCGCGATTTGCAGCAGATGCGGGACGATCTGCGCAAGCAGAACGCCGGTGAGTTCTCGGAAGATCTGAAAGAGATGCGCACCGAAGCACGCGAATTGGCGCGGCAACAGGAGGACGTTTCCAAGAAAATCGCAGGCTTGGGCGATCCCAAGAAAAAGACTTTGAACGACGCGCCCGAGCGGCAGGCGGCGCTGGACCAACTCGAACAGCAGCGCAAACGCATGAGCGACCTCGTGGAGCGCGCGACCCAGATCTCGCAGCAGGCGGAGAACGCGGAACCGCTGCTTTCGCGACAGCTTTATGACAGCGTGCGGAAGATCGCGCAGGACGACGCGAAGACGGTGAAGGACACGCGCCAGCAATTACTGGAGGAGGGGATGCTCACGCGCTCGCTCAACGAACGGCTGCAAAAATCGACCGAGCGGGAGGGCGGCGGGAAAACGCTCGAGCTGACTTCGGAGTTGTTGAAGCAAGGCTATCTGCCGCAGGCCGGACGCGCGGCGCAGCAGGCGAGCGCGGGGATCGACGAATTGAAACGCGGCGTGGAGCGGGCGGTGGAGAACGTGCTCGGTGACGACGCCGCGGCGCTGAAACTCGCGCAGAGCGAACTGGACAAAGTGACCGACCAGCTTACGCGCGAGATGAAGCAGGCGCAGGGTGGGACCGAAGCGGGCAAAGCGGGCGAGACGAACTCAGGCCAGCCACAGGCGCCGGGCGAAAACAAACCCGGTGATCAACGCCAGGCCGGCAACGGGTCGGCGGGCGATCCGGGGGCCGGTGCAAATTCGCCGGCGGGCCAGGGTTCCGGGCCACCGCCGGGCAATACCCGCGGTGATCCGGCGAACCGCTCGGGCCGCGGAGGTGCGTTGGCCGGCGGCGACATGAACCGTGGCGGGGCCGAAAATGGGGGGGCGCAGCCGAGGGGGCGGCTGGAGGAATTGATCGGCGGGGAAACGCAACGCGGCGCTTTTGGCGGCGGCAATGGCG